>RFGR01000094.1 GCA_003696625.1 Planctomycetota bacterium | reverse complement strand
CTTCACCGACCTCTCGACCGGCTCGCCCACCTCCTGGAACTGGGACTTCGGCGACGGCAACACCGCCACCGCCCAGAACCCCAGCCACACCTACGCCCAGCCCGGACTCTACACCGTCACCCTCACCGTCGGCAACGCCGCCGGCACCGACACCCGGGTCCGGGTGGACTACATCCAGGTCGATCCCGGCGGCGGCGTCAGCGGCGAAGGATTCATCCTCTCGCGCAACCCGGACTTCTCGACCGACGACCGGGTCTTCAGCCGCGGCGAGACGATCTACATGAAGATCTGGAGCGACCGCGTCGACTTCAACAACCTGCGCAAGGCGGAGTGGGAGCTGCGCGACAACGCCAAGAACAAGGTGAAGCAGGGCCTCACCAGCCTCGGCGACGGCAGCTACACGGCGTCCTTCGTTCTCTCCGGCCTGCCCTCGAACGCCACGTCCTGGCGCTGGCGCGGCAAGATCGAAGACAACAGCCGCAGCAAGTACCAGCCGCAAACCGTGATCACGGTCAACTAGGCCCCGGTCGCGGCGCCCGGGGGCCGGCCGCCCGGCGGCCGGCCCCTTCCCTTTCCTGCGCTCCTAGCGGCCGACCAGGAAGTGGACGACGTCCCCTTCCCGCATCACGTAGTCCTTGCCCTCGGTGCGCAGCTTGCCGGCGGTCTTGATCGCCGCCTCCGAGCCGTACTCGACCAGGTCGTCGACCGAATAGACCTCGGCCCGGATGAATTTCTTCTCGAAGTCGGAGTGGATCTCGCCGGCCGCCTTGGGGGCGGTGTCGCCGCGGCGGATGGTCCAGGCGCGGATCTCCTTCGGGCCGGCGGTGAAGAAGGTCTGCAGGCCGAGCAGGTGGTAGGTGGCGCGGAGCAGGCGGCCGAGGCCGAGTTCGGTCACCCCCAGCTCGGACATGAACAGCTCACGGTCCTCCTCGTCCATCCGCCGCAGCTCGAGCTCGAGGTCGCCGCACAGCGGCAGCCAGTCGGCTCCCTCGGCCTCGGCGTGAGCCCGCACCTGTTGCGCCCACTCGCCCTCGCCGGCGAGGTCG
The DNA here is from genome assembly GCA_003696625.1 of Planctomycetota bacterium. GTDB lineage: Bacteria > Planctomycetota > UBA1135 > UBA1135 > UBA1135 > J029. Next base: position 5,667 of record RFGR01000094.1, on the reverse strand, counting down.
TCGTCGCCGACGTTGGCGACGTAGAGGACCGGCTTGAGGGTCATCAGGAACAGCGGCCGCAGCACCCGCAGCGCCTTCTCGTTCCAGTCGTGGTGGCGGAGCTGACCGCCCTCCTCGAGGACCGCCCGGGCCCGCTCCAGCACCTCGAGTTCCTCACGCGCCTCCTTGACCGCCTTGGCCTTTTTGGCCGTTCGCTCGACCGCCCGACGGACGGTGTCGAGGTCGGCCAGGGCCAGTTCGAGCTCGACGGTTTCGATGTCGCCGCGCGGATCGACCGGACCCTCGCGCACCACCCGATCGCCGCCGAAACAGCGGACCACGTGCATGATCGCGTGGCACTCCATGATCTGGCCGAGGAACTTGTTCCCCATCCCCTCGCCCTGCGAGGAACCGGTGACCAGGCCCGGAATGTCGACGACTTTGACCGAGGCCGGAACGATCCGGTCGGTCTCGATGTAGCGGTGCAGGATCTCCAGCCGCTCGTCCGGCACCGCCACCACCGCCGTCGCCGCCTCGGTGGTCGAGAAAGGGAAGTTGCCCAGCTCGGCCGAGGCCGCGGTCAAGGCCGAGTAGATCGTCGACTTGCCGACGTTGGGCAGGCCGACGATGCCGCAGGAGACGGCCATGACGCCGCGCCGCCGCTCAGAGGTCGAAGCGGATGCCCTGGGCGAGCGGCAGCTCGGTACCCCAGTTGATCGTGTTGGTCTGCCGGCGCATGTAGGCCTTCCAGGCGTCGGAGCCGGACTCGCGGCCGCCGCCGGTCTCCTTCTCGCCGCCGAAGGCGCCGCCGATCTCGGCCCCGGAGGTGCCGATGTTGACGTTGGCGATGCCGCAGTCGCTGCCGGTGGCGCTGAGGAAGCGCTCGGCGTAGCGCAGGTTGAGGGTGAAGATGGCCGAGGACAGCCCCTGCGGCACGTCGTTGTGCTTGGCGATGGCGTCGTCGAGATCCTCGACCTCGATGATGTAGAGCAGCGGCCCGAAGGTCTCCTGCTGGACGATGTCCCAGGAGTTCTCGGCCACCGCGATCGCCGGCGCCAGGAAGCTGCCGCCCTCGCAGCCGGCCGGCCGGACCCGCTCGCCGCCGCAGAGGATCTCGCCGCCGAGTTCCTTGACCCGCTCGATCGCCCGCAGCGTGTCCTCGACCGCGCCCTCGTCGATCATCGGCCCCATCAGCACCCCCTCGTCGAGCGGGTTGCCGATCGTCACCCGGCCGTAGAGCTGGACCAGGCGGTCGACCAGCTTCTGGCGCACGTCCTTGTGGACCAGAACCCGCCGGGTCGAGGTGCAGCGCTGGCCGGCGGTGCCGACGGCGCCGAACAGGATCGCCCGGGCGGCCATTTCAAGGTCGGCGTCCTCCATGACCACGACCGCGTTGTTGCCGCCGAGTTCCAGGATGGTGCGGCCGTAGCGGCCGGCCAGCACTTCGGCCACGTGCTTGCCCATGGCGCAGGAGCCGGTGGCCGAGACCAGCGGCACCCGCTTGTCGCGCAGCAGCAGCTCGCCGACCTCACCGCCGCGGCCGACGACCAGCGACAGCACCGCGCCGTAGCCGTCCGGCTCGAGCACCCGGGCGGCGATGCGGGTCATCGCGATCGCGGTCAGCGGCGTCTTCGAACTCGGCTTCCACAGCACCGCGTCGCCGCAGACCAGGGCCAGCATCGCGTTCCAGGCCCAGACCGCGGCCGGGAAGTTGAAGGCGCTGATCACCCCGACGACACCGAGCGGGTGCCACTGCTCGCGCATCGCGTGCAGCGGCCGCTCGGAGTGCATCGACAGTCCGTAGAGCATCCGCGACTGGCCGACCGCGAAGTCGGCGATGTCGATCGCCTCCTGGATCTCGCCCAGGCCCTCCTGGAGGATCTTGCCCATCTCCCAGGTGACGAGGCGGCCGAGGTCCTCCTTGTGCTCGCGCAGCTCGAGGCCGATGCGACGGACGTACTCGCCCCGCACCGGCGCCGGCAGCCGGCGCCAGGTCAGGAAGGCCTCCTGGGCGGCGGCCGCCACCTGCTCGTAGTCCTCAGGCGAGGCCTGGCGGACCCGGCCGATCCGCTCTCCGGTCGCCGGGCAGTGAACCTCGAGAGGAGAACCGCTGCACTCGAGCCAGCGGCCGGCGTAGGCGCCGGGCTGGTCGCCGTCGAGGCCGAGCCGGGAAAGGAAGGAAAGGTCGATCGAGGGGGTCGAGGTGCTCATCGGACCGGGGATTGTAGCCCTTCGCCGGCGCCGGCCGGGGGCCGCCCCCAGCGCCGATCCCACCAGCCGGCGGCCAGGACGCCGCCGTCGCCGGCCGCCAGGACCTGGGCCGAGAAGACGGCGTAGTCCGGGTAGCCGACTCCGGACACGAAGGGGGCCAGGGTGTAGCCGAGGCGGGCGCCGGCCGGGCCGGTGGCGGCGAAGGCGCCGACCAAAGCGTAGGGGTCGTCGCGGCGGGGCTGGACGAAGACGGCGGCCAGGTCCTCGCCCCGCCACTCCTCGCCGCCGAGCCGGATCCGCCCGCGTTCGACCTCGATCGGGCAGCCCGCGGGCAGCACCTCGCGCCAGGCCAGGTTGGTGTCGGCGTTGCCGTAGAGGATCAGGTTGCGGCCGCGGAAGTCCTCCGGATGGTCGGGGTCGAGCAACTCTCGGTCGGCCGCCAGGCGGGCGTTGCCGAAGGCGCGGTAGAACCAGACCGCGGCGTCGTAGCGGGCCCGCTCGAGCGACTCCCGGTTCTCGGCCGGGCCGCCGCCGGTGGCGTAGACGAGCACGAAGTCGCGGTCGAAGGCGCGCTTGAACGGCCCGCTCCGGTGCGGCCCCTTCTCGGCGGCGTCGAGGCCGCCGCCGACCGGGCGCCAGGAGCCGTCGCCGCCGCGGACGTACCAGCTCGCGGCCGGGGCCGGACCGGCCGGCGTCAGTTCCTGGCCGTCCAGTACCGCCCGCCGGTGCGGTCGGTCGATCCGCAGTCGGCGGACGTTGTCGGTCTCGACCTCGACCCGCTGCCGCTCCCGGTCGAAGACGGCGCGGACGTGCAGCTTCCGGCCGTAGCGCAGTGGTTGCTCCAACACCAACCAGAAGTGGCGGCTGTCCAGGCCCGGATCGGCGGCGAGGAAGTCCAGCTCGTCCGGCAGCTCGGGCAGCCGGGCGTCGGCGAACAGGGCGAAGATCGGCGGCCAGTCCATGCACTCCGCCCCCGGGTAGCGGTCGTCGGTCCACCAGTGGCCGGCGCCGGCCTCGAAGTGGATCTGATAGTCGATGCCCAGCTCGTCCAGCGCCGCCGCCATCCGCCGGGCCTCGCTCACCGGCACGTTGTCGTCGGCGTCGCCGTGGAGGATGTAGATCGGCTTGCCGCGCAGGTTCGAGAGCAGGCCGAGGGTGTCGGAACCGCCGTCGGCGCCGTGCCAGAGTTCGCGCAGGCGGCCGTCGGGCCGGCCGCCGTAGGTGTCGAAGCTGCACCAGCCGGCGCTCGGGGCCAGGGCGGCGAAGGCGTCCGGGTCGTTCACCGCCAGGCTCCAGGTGCCGTGGCCGCCCATCGAGTGGCCGGTGACGACCACCCGGCGCCGGTCGAGCCCGTGTTCGCGGATCATCCGCTCCATGACTTCCTGGGCGTCGATCCGGCCCCAGTCCTGCCAGTCGAAGCCGAACGGCGCCCGGTTGGTCGGCGCGGCCAGCCACCAGCCCTGCTTCGGCGCGTAGCTGGCGGCCTGGCCGCGGGAAGCGACCCCGGCCCCGTGCAGGCTGAGGATCAGCCCGTCGGCCGGCCCGTCCCCGGCCGGCGGCAGGACGCTGTACTCCACTACGGCGCCGTCCACCCGCGAGCGGTAGGTCCGCCGCCGGGCCTCGTGCGGGGCCCGCACCTCGAGATCGAGCCAGTGCACGTGCGGATCCTCGGCCGGGTGGCCGCCGAGGGAGACGTAGAGCGGCACCTTGCCCGGCGCCGCCGGCGGCGCGACCTCCGGCCGCGGCGCGAGGGTGAGCGGCACCCGGGCCAGGTGGAGGGGTTCCAGCCCCCAGGTCACGAGCGAACGCTTGCGGGCGAAGGGGCCGGTGCCGCCGGCGACCGCGTAGACCAGCGGCACCCGCTCCAGGCTGGCGTTCATCACCCCCACCGAGGCCTCGCCGGCGACCGGTTCGCCGGCGACCAGATCGGGTAGGCGGACGTTCCAGCCGGCGAAGACCAGGCGGTGCTCCGGCCGCCACAGCCGCAGGCGGAAAGCGCCGCGGATGCCGGTGACGAAGATCGAGCTGCCCTCGGCCCGGAGCGGCACCGGCACCCCGCGGTGGCCGTAGCGATAGACGTCGCCGACGAAGCCGGCGCCGTCGACGAAGAGGGTCGAGGCGCCGCTCAGCTCGGCCATCCAGACGCCGTCGGCGGGCGCCTCGACCCGGGTCCAGGCCCAGCCGGAGGCGCGCACGGTTCCGTCCGCGCCGGCCTCGAACCCGCGCCACGCCCGGCGCCCGCGCTCGCCCTCGAGTTCCTCGCCGGCCGTCGGCGGCGGCGCCGAGCGCTCGAGCAGGTGGCGTTGGAAGACCGCGTCGGGACGGAACGGCCGGCGGCCGCGGCCGTCGACCGCGTCGATCACCAGCCAGGAACGGGGCACGATCTCGGCCGGCGGCGCGACGGCGTCCTGAAGCGTCGGGGTCAGGCACAGGAGGAAGGACAGCATCCACCGCCGATGCTACCGGTCCCCGCCGGCCCGGCTTGCGTCCGGCGCGGCCGCCGCGGACCATGCTCCTCCGTGAGCCGGCTTCGCCTCGCCGCCCTGCTCGCCGCCCTGCTGACGGCGGCCGCCGCCCTGGTTTGGCCGCCCCTCTACACCGACGGCGACTCCTGCCTCTACGCCGCCCTCGGTCACGAGGTGGCCGGCGGCGGCGCCTGGGCCGCCCCGACCTGGGCCCACGACGGCGGCCGGGCCTGTTTCCACGAGAACCCGCCCCTGGTCGCCTGGCTGCCGGCGGCGCTGGAGCGGACCGGGCTGGACGACCGGCGGGCGCCGGCGCTGGCCAACGCCCTCTGGCTGCTGCTCCTGGCGGCCGCGGCCTGGCGGCTGGCGCATGGGGCCGACGGCGCCGGCCCGCTGGCCTGGACCGCCGTGCTCCTGACCCTGCCGGTCCTCAAGGCGGCCGGACGTTGCGGCCTCGACCTCCCGTTCGCGGCCTGCGTGACCGCGGCGGTGGCCTGCCTCCGATCGCGTGCCGCCACCCTCCGGCTGGCCGGCGGCCTGGCCTTCGCCGGCGCCGCCCTCGCCCGCGGCCCCTTCGCCCTGCTGGTGCCGGCGCTCTGGTTCCTGGACGCCCGGATCGGACGGCGACGATCGCTGCGGCCGGCCCTGGCCGCCGGCGTGCTCGGCCTCAGCCTGGCCGTCGCCTTCGATCTGGCCCACCGCACCGCCGCCGGCCACCGCTTTTGGAGCGCCTTCTGGTCCGAACAGCTCGCGCCCTCCCTGGCCGGCACCGCCCCCCATCCCAACCACGGTTCGACCTGGGCCTACGCCGCCGGCCGCTTCGCGCTCTACGGCCAGCCCTGGCTTCTGCTCGGCCTGGTCGGCGGGCTCCGGCGCTGGAAGCGGATCCGGCCCGAGGTCCTGCTCGGCCTGCTCTGGTGCGGTCTGGTCGTGGCCGGAACGGCGCTCGCCCGGCGGGAGGCCTCCCGCTACCTGTTCGCGGCCTGGCCGGGGGTGGCGATCCTGTTCGCCG
>RFGR01000093.1 GCA_003696625.1 Planctomycetota bacterium | reverse complement strand
CCCCCCGCCCAGCCCAGTCATGTCTGAAGCTCCCAAGAAGCCCAAGCGCGTCATCAACCGCCAGAAGACCAAGACCCCGATGCGGGAGCAGGATCCGAAGAACCGGATCTACAACTTCGAGGAGGTGCCGCTCGGCTACACGCTCGAGGAGGCGGTCAACGAGGCCCGGCGCTGCGCCCAGTGCAAGGACAAGCCCTGCACCCACGGCTGCCCGGTCGGAATCGACATCCCGGCCTTCATGCTCCTGCTCGGCCAAGGCGACCTCGAGGGCGCCCTGCGCAAGATCAAGGAGAAGAACTTCCTGCCGGCGATCTGCGGCCGGGTCTGCCCGCAGGAGGACCAGTGCGAGCTGGTCTGCACCCTGAACAAGCCGGACAAGGGCCGGGAGTCGGCCTCGGTCGGCCGGGTCGAGCGCTTCATCGGCGACTGGGCGCGGGAGAACGGCATCAGCGCCACCCCCGAGGTGGCGCCGCCGACCGGCAAGAAGGTGGCGATCATCGGCTCCGGTCCGGCCGGGCTGACCGCCGCCTCCGACCTGGTCCAGCTCGGCCACGAGGTGACGGTCTTCGAGGCCCTGCACAAGCCCGGCGGGGTGCTGTTCTACGGCATCCCCGAGTTCCGCCTGCCCAAGAAGATCCTGATCGACGAGATCGAGGGGCTGAAGGACATGGGCGTCAAGTTCGTGATGAACTACCCGGTCGGCAAGGCCGAGTCGCTCGACTCGATCCGATCCCGCTTCGACGCCGTCTTCATCGGCACCGGCGCCGGTCTGCCCTGGTTCCTGAACATCCCGGGCGAGAACCTGAACGGCGTCTACAGCGCCAATGAGTTCCTGACCCGCGTCAATCTCATGGGCGGCTATCAGTTTCCGGAGAAGGCCGACACCCCGGTCAAGAAGATCAAGCGGATCGCGGTGATCGGCGCCGGCAACACCGCCATGGACTCGGCCCGCACCGCCCGGCGCCTGCGCCCGGAGAAGGTCTACCTGGTCTACCGCCGCAGCCGGCTCGAGATGCCGGCCCGCAAGGAGGAAATCCACCACGCCGAGGAGGAGGGCATCGAGTTCTTCCTGCTTCACTCGCCGATCGAGTTCCTCGACGACGGCAACGGCGCGGTGCGGGCGATCCGCCTCCAGGAGATGCGGCTCGGTGAGCCGGACGAGAGCGGCCGGCGTCGGCCGGTGCCGGTTGAGGGATCGATCAAGGAACTGGAGATCGACACCGCGGTGATCTCGATCGGCCAGGGTCCGAATCCGATCCTAGTCGAGGGCTGCCCGGAGCTGGCCCGCGACGAGCGCCGGGGCACGATCCTGACCGACCCGGAGACGATGGAGACCTCCCTGCCCGGTGTCTTCGCCGGCGGCGACATCGTCACCGGCGGTGCCACCGTAATCCTGGCCATGGGCGCCGGCCGCAAGGCCGCCACCGCGATGCATCGCTACCTGATGACCGGCTCGGCCAAGGCCACCGCGACCGAGGCTCCGGCCCGAGTCTGAAGCCCGGCCGCGGCACCGGGCGGAAGAAAGCGGTCGGCGGCGGAGTCCCAGCAGGAGCCGGGGGCGGATTCCTCGGCCCCGGCTTCAGCGTTTTCCCGGCGAGGCGCGTTGTTCCGGTGGTGAGTCCCCACCGCCCGACCGGCCCGGAGCCGCCGGACGCCCTCGCGGCGGCGGCAGCGACGGGGCGGCCCGAGGCCCAGGCGGCTTGGTTCCGCGCCGAGCACCCGCGCGTCTACCGGCTCTGTCTCGGCCTGCTGGCCGACCCGGCGGCGGCGGAGGAACTCGCCCAGGACGCGATGATCCACCTCCTCGACCGCCTTGACCGCCGCCCGCCGGGGAGCCCCTACCCGGCCTGGCGCAACCGGGTGGTGCTGAACCTCTGCCGCGACCAGGCCCGGCGCCGCGCCGCCCGTGACCGGGCCGAGAAAGCCGCCGCCGGCCGGGTACCGGTGGCGCCGCCGGTGCTCGGCCCGGTCGAGCGGGCCTCGGCCGCCGAGCTGCGGGAGATCCTCGCCCGTACCCTGGCCGAGCTGCCGCCGCGGGAACGCGAGGCCTTCGTCTTGCGCGATCTCGAGGGCGCGTCCACGGCCGAGGCTTCGGCGGCGATGGAGGTCACGGCCGCGACCGTGCGTTCCCTCCTCACCCTGGCCCGCCGGCGGCTGCGCCGGCTGCTCGGCCCGGTCCTGGAGACCGGGGAGGCGTCGTGAGCGACGATCCCGCCGACCGCCTGCGCCGGGCCTGGAGCCGGCTCGAGCCCCCGGCCCCGGCCGATTCCTGGCGCGACGCCGATCCGGCCACCCGCCGGGCGGTCGGCTGGCTGGCGGCGGCCTGGGAACGGGTCGAACCGCCCGCGCCCGTCCCCCTGCCCCGCCGGCGCCCGGCACCGGGACCGGCCCGGCCGCTCCTGGCCGCCGCCGCCGTCCTGCTCGTGGCCGGCCTCGGCGCCGTCCTGCCCCACCTGCTCGTGCGGGCCGGCGGCGCCACCGAGGCCACCGCCGCCGCCGCGCCGCCGGCGGCGGACCGTCCGCGGCTGATCGCCACCCGGCCCGACCGCGTCGAACTGCGGGCGGGCACCGTTCACCTCACGCTCCTGCGGCCGCCGGCGGCGCCGGCCGGCCCCGACCCGACCGAAGCCGAATGAGACCCACCGCCCTGCTCCTCTTCCTGCTCCTCACCGCCCCGCCCGCGGCCGCGGCCGCCGCGCCGCCCCAGGAGGAACCGGCCTCCCTCGATGAGGCGGAATTCCGGCTCCTGCGCTACGAGCCGCACTACACCTCGCCGACCGAACTGGCCCAGACCCTGGAAGCCCTCTACGGCCGGGCACTCCGGTTCCCCGACCGGGTGGTCAAGAACTTGGTCCTGATGGGCGACTGCCTGGTCATCTACGAGACCTCCGAGCGGATGGGACGGATCCAGGAAGCCCTCCACCGCCTGGACGCCGAATCCACCGCCGAGGAGGCCACCGGACCGCAACCGGAAATGCTGGTGCTCGAGACCTACCGCCCTCGCTTCCTCGCCGCCGAGGCGGTCTTGTCCGCCCTCCTACCCTTTCGGGCCAACGTCCAGGACTGGCAGGCCGGCTACCCGGTCGAGGTCCAGAACATCACCCTGGTGCCGGGCAACGGCACGATCTTGGTCCGGGACGTCCCGGAGAGAGCGGCGAGGATCCGCGAGGCCATCGAGCGCATCGATCAGCCGGTGCCCCAGGTTCTGCTCATCTTCCAGGTGCTGCGGGGGGTCGATCACGAACCGGACCCGCCGGCGCCGGCCGCCCTCCAGGCCCAGCTCCGCGAGCTGCTCCCCTGGGCCGGCTACGAGCTGGAGGCGACCGGCATGCTGCGCCTGGGGGCCGCCCCCGGGGCCAAGGTCGAACTCGAGATGGAGTCCGCTCGGGAAGGCGGTGGGAACTACCGGGTCGAACTCCGCTCCGGCGCCTGGGACGGCCAGCGCGGCGCCCTGGCCCTGGAGGACTGCCGGTTCGCGGCCCATCCGGCCGACGGCCCCAGCCGGGCTCTGTTCCAGACCTCAACCACCGTTTTCCAAGGCGAGCAGAGCGTGCTCGGCGTCTCCGGGGCGGAGCCCGTCTTCCTGGTCCTGGAACTGCGCGAGGCATCTCCCGCCCACTGAGGCCCGCAGCGGCCGCTTGGTGCCCTCGCCCCGGATCCGGCCCGCCGGGGCCGGATTCCGCTGAATAAGACCTCTATCCTATTGATATCATCTAGAAATCAAGCCAAGGAGGCACCCGATGAGCGAAAGACCCCGTTCCGTGGAGATCACCCGCGAGGCGATCTCCGGTTGGCCCGTCCTGATCGCCCTGGTCCTGTTCGAGGCGGTCTTGATCGGCGGCCTGATCCACCGCGGCCGCGAAGACGCCGTCCTCGGCCTCGGCCTCGCCCTGGCGGCGCTGGTCTTCTTCCTGACCCTGGCCGGCTTCTTCATCAACGGCCCGAACATGAGCCGACCGCTGGTCCTGTTCGGGCGCTACCAAGGCACCGTGCGCAAGCAGGGGCTGTTCTGGACCAACCCGTTCATGGTCAAGCACCGGGTCTCCCTGCGCGCCCACAACGTCGCCAGCGAGAAGATCAAGGTCAACGATCTGGTCGGCAATCCGATCGAGATCGGCGCCGTCGTGGTCTGGCAGGTGGCGGACACGGCCCAGGCCCTGTTCGACGTCGAGGACTACATGGAATTCGTCGACATCCAGATCGAGGCGGCGGTTCGCCAGGTCGCCAGCAGCCACCCCTACGACGAGGGCCAGGACGCCCCGAGTTCGGTGGTCTCGCTGCGCGGCGACAGCGAGGAGGTCGCGGTCGAACTGCAGCGGACTCTCTCGGAGCGCCTCCAGCGGGCCGGCATCGAAGTGCTCGAGGCCCGGCTCAGCCATCTCGCCTACGCGCCCGAAATCGCCTCGGCGATGCTCCAGCGCCAACAGGCCCAGGCGATCATCGCCGCCCGGCGGAAGATCGTCGAAGGGGCGGTCGGCATGGTCGAACAGGCCCTGGCCGACCTCGGCGACCGCGGCGTGATCGAGCTCGACGACGAGCGCCGGGCTACCCTGGTCGGCAACTTGCTGGTCGTCCTCTGCGGCCAGGCCCACCCGCAGCCGGTCCTGAACACCGGCGGCCTCTACAACTGAGACGTGGCGGCGCGCCACCGCCGCGGCGACGACGGCCGGCCGCCGCCGGCCCGGAAGCCCTTTCTCCTGCGCCTGCCGCCGGACCTCCTGGCCGAACTCCGGGCCTGGGCGGCGCACGACCTGCGCAGCCTGAACGCCCACATCGAGTTCCTGCTCCGGGAAGCGGTCCGCCGGCGGCGGCAGACGCCTCGGGACTGAAGGCGGCGCGCCCCCGGCCTCCCGGCCGGGGGCGCGCCTGCCCCACCGCCT
>RFGR01000092.1 GCA_003696625.1 Planctomycetota bacterium | reverse complement strand
GAGGGGAGGGGATGGAGGGCGGGGGCGGGGCGGCTCAGTTGCCGCCGCCGCCGCTCTTGACGATCCGGACGATGCCCGAACCGAGCACCGAATCGGTGCCGGGGCCGCCGGCCAGAGTGCCGTCCTCGGTGAAGAGGAGGTAGTGCAGGGTCTGGGTGCTGCCGTCGGTGGACTGGATGACGACGTTGTCGAGCCGGCCGACCTCGTCGTCGCCGCCGAGGAAGTCGAACAGGCCGGTGTGTTGACCCCGTTCTGGATGAAGACGTGCTCGCCGACCAGCTCGCCGCCGATGACGCTGCCGGAGGCGTCGACGTCGAGCAGCAGGTCGCGGAACCGGTTGGTGCTCTTCCGGTAGCCGATGCCGGTCCAGGAGCCGGCGACCTGGTCAGCGATCGAGAAGTGGCCCGGTCCGCTGGAGCGGGTGAGGACGTAGTTCCCCTCCTCGATCACGTTCAGGTGCTTGCTGATCGTGTAGGTGCCGGTCTGGACCTGCTTGTCGGCGGACAGGGTGCCGAACAGCTTGAGAACGTTGACGGCGCCGTTGCCGGAGATCTCGACCAGGAGATCGCCCTGCTTGTTGACGGCGGCGTTGTTGCTCGTGATCGCCAGGTCCCAGTCCCAGCCGCGGCCGTCGGCGCCCTCGGTCGGCATGCCGGCGGCGTCGAAGCGGACGTAGAACGGGTACGGGTCGGTGGCGCCGTTGGCCGGACCGTTGGTCGGCGGCACCGGGGTCAGGACCCCGGTCCAGGCGCCGGCTAGGTCGGCGGTGGTGAACGGCGGCGTGCTGCCGGCGCCGGAGACGACCCCGAACAGGCCGGAGCCGCCGTGGGCGCAGGCCCCGAGCAGGGCCGCGAGCACGAGCAGGGGCAGGATGGACAGGGTGCGGGGATGCATGACGAGGAGGATGGAAGGCCCGAGGGGCCGATCCCGGGCCGTAGATTTCAGACGGACGTGGGAGGGCCGGAGTTCGGGCAAAGTTACCCCGTATTTCGACCGGCCCACCCCATTTCTTGAGGAGACCGGAAGGATTCCCGTTTTTTTTCCGGGCGGGCCCTTCCCGAGCGGCCGGCAACCCAATTCACACGTTTTTTGGAGAAAACCCCGAACCCAGAACGGCCTACGCTGGTCCCAGATCGGGATCCCGGCCGAAGAAGGCCGGGGTCCCCGACCATCACCTCCAGCGGCACCATGCTCCTCATCCCCACGCTCCTCCTCTCCGCGCTCCCCGCGGCCCTCCCCCAGGATCCCGAGGCCCCGCAACCGCCGCCCCCGCTGGCCGCCGCCTGGTCCACCTGGCGGCAGGAGCACGGCCGGGGCTGGATCCTCCGCCCGGATCCCGGCACCGGCACCGCCCGCTTTCTGTTCGGCAGCCGGCTGGAGGCCCCGTTCACCCCGGTCGACGACGCCGGCTGGTTCGAACTGGGCCGGATCGCCTTCGACCAGGCCTACGACCTGTTCCGGCTCGACGACCGCACCCTGGTCGCCGACCGGGTCAAGCACCTGAACCTGTCCCGGATCGGCACCACCGACAAGGTCTCGGTCCAGTACCGGCAGGAGGTCCGGGGCGTGCCGGTGGTCCACGGCACCGCCACCGCCCTGTTCAGCCCGGCCGGAGAGCTGCTGGCCCTCGACACCACCGGCCTGCCGGATCTGGCCTCCTTTCCGGTCGCCCCGCTGGTCGGCCGCTACGCCGCCGTCCTCTCGGCGCGGGCCGAGTTCGGCGCCCTCGAGGGCCGGCCGGCCCGGCGGGTCGAGGAGCCGGAGCTGGTGATCTACCCGCTCCAGGCCGGCAAGGTCCGCCAGCCGCGTCTGGCCTGGGCGATCGAGGTCTGGAACGAACAGGCCGAGGTTCCGGCCGGCCGCCGGATCTACGTCGCCGCCGACAGCCAGGCCCGGGAGGTGCTGGCCAGCGACAACCTGGTCCACCATCAAGACCTGAGCGGCCACGTCGAGGCCTGGGCCTCGCCGGGAACCAAGCCGGACATCGCCTCGAATCCCGAGGCGTTGCACGTGATGAAGTACCTGGACGTGACCAGCTCGGTCGGCAACGCCACCACCGACGCCAACGGCGATTTCACCATCCCCTACTCGGGCACCGCCAACGTCGACCTCACCTTCCGCTTCCGCGGCCCCTGGTGCCGGGTCCAGGAGAGTTCGGGCGCGGTCTACAGCCTGACCCAGACCTACAGTCCCGGCGTCCCGGCCGACGCCCTGATGAACCCTGCCCGGAGCGAGCGCGACACCGCCGAAGCCAACGCCTTCCGCTGCGTGACCGACTTCCGCGACTACATCAAGCGGATCGACCCCGGCGACAGCCACATGGACTTCACCGTCGTCGCCAACGTCAACATCGGCTCGACCTGCAACGCCTACTACAACGGCAGCTCGATCAACTTCTATTCCTCCGGCGGCGGCTGCGTCAACACCGCCTACAGCACCGTGATCGCCCACGAAGAGGGCCACTGGGCCAACGACGTCTACGGCAGTCACAACGGCTCGGACGGTTTCGGCGAGGGCAACGCCGACGTTTTCGCCATGTATATCTACGACACGCCGATCGTCGGCGAGAACTTCTCCGGCTCGAGCTACATCCGCAGCGGCAACAACACCCGCCAGTACTGCGGCGACAGCAACCCGGGCTGCTACGGCGAGGTCCACCGCGACGGCGAGGTCCTGATGGGGGCGCTGTGGAAGGTGCGCGACCGCCTCAACACCACCCACGGCAACACCGCCGGCGACCTGATCGCCGACACCCTGTTCGTGGCCTGGATGAACGCCTACAACGACGGCAACATCCACAGCATCATCGAGGACCACTGGCTGAGTCTCGACGACAACGACGGCAACATCTACAACGGCACCCCGAACTACGCCGACATCGACGGCGGCTTCCGCGCCCAGGGCTTCCCCGGCGTCGACCTGCAGCTGATCGACATCGTCCACACGCCGTTGCCGGACACCCAGAACGAGGCCGGGCCCTACACCGTGACCGCCGACATCAGCTCGCTGGTCGGGGCGACGATCACCGCCGCCCGGGTGGTCTACCAGGTCGATCACGGCGCCCCGGTGACGGTGGCCATGACCAACACCGCCGGCACCACCTGGAGCGGCGACATCCCCGGCCAGGTCTCGCCGGCGGTGGTCCAGTACCACATCGAGGCCGAGGACAGCGTCGGCAACAGCGTCAGCAGCCCGCGCCAGGGTGACTACCAGTTCGTCGTCGGCGTCGTGACCACGATCTACTTCAACGACTTCGAGGGCGCCACCGACGAGGGCTGGACCCACGTCCTGGTCGCGACCCAGGACGACTGGCAGCGGGGCGCGCCGCAGGGCAAGAGCGGCAGTTCCTACGGCGTCGGTTGGCAGGACCCGCCGGCCGCCTACTCGGGCAACAAGTGCTGGGCCAACGACCTGGGCAACCCGGGCTGGAACGGCGCCTACGCCGCCAACGTCCAGAACCGGCTGGTCTCGCCCAGTATCGACTGCAGCGGCCGGGTCGGGGTCAAGCTGCGCTTCGCCCGCTGGCTGTCGGTCGAGGAGGGCATCTACGACCAGGCCCAGATCAAGGTCAACGGCGTCACCATGTGGGCCAACCCGAGCAACAGCCACATTACCGACACCGGCTGGTCGGTGCAGGAGGTCGACATCAGCTCGGTGGCCGACAACAACCCGGCGGTCGAAATCCGCTTCACCCTCAAGTCGGACGGCGGCCTCGAACTGGGCGGCTGGGCGATCGACGACGTCGAGCTGCTGACCATCGAGCCGGTGCCGGGCGGCACCGACACCATCGTCCTCAGCGGCGACAGCCAGGGGGTCGTCGGCGGCACCGTCTCCTACACCTTCAGCAACGCGCCGGCCCTGTCGCCGTGGTGGCTGGTCCGCTCCTTCAACCTGAACGGCCAGGTCTTCCAGGGCCACGCCTTCGACCTCGGCCAGCCGACGACCATCGTCGCCAGCGGCACCACCGACGCCGCCGGCGCCGGTTCCTGGACCAGCGGACCGATCCCGGCCGCCGCCGCCGGCCGCACCGTCTACCTCGAGGTGGCCGCTCAGTCCGGCGGCCAGTTCTCCGACTCCAACCCGCTGACGCTCACGATCCAGTGAGCCGGTCCGGCGGGGGGCGGCCCGGCCGCCCCCCGCCGCACTCCCCCGCTCCTTGCCTTGCCGTCCCCGCCCGGAGTCCGTCCGTGCTGATCCCCCTTCTTCTCCTCCTCGCCCAGGGATCCGACCCCCTCCCCGCCCCGGCCGACCTCGCCGTCTACGCCTACGGCGACCGGGTCGAGGTCCGCGACCGCCTCGTCCTCGGCGGCGCGATGTACG
>RFGR01000091.1 GCA_003696625.1 Planctomycetota bacterium | reverse complement strand
TTCCACCACTCCGCCGCACTTCCGGCAGCGGACGCGGGTCGCGGTGAGGGTGGGGGGGATGTTCCCGTACTGCGCGCCGCAGCCGGTGCAGGTTCCGATTCTTGCGCTCATCGATCTTCCCTCGCGGCGGGGCCGGCATTCTAACCCCCCGGCCCTGGGGGCGGAGGTTCAGCGGCGGGTTCGGCCGGGACGAGACGGCTCCGGTCTCGGCATGCCCGACTCTTCGACCCAGGCGTCCCAGCGGCCGCCCCAGGCCCGCCACCAGCCGAACCAGGCCTCGACCGCCTCCCGCTGGCGCTGGGCCAGCAGCTCGGGCCGGTCGGCGTCGACATCTCGAAGCGGGAAGGAGACCCGCCGGAAGGTGATGTCCTGGAGCAGGCCGTGGATCACCGCCACCTCCTCGACTCGGCCCGGGGATCCGTCCAGCGGCAGGTCGACCAACCGGTTGAGCAGGATCGGCACCGCCTTGTGCCCGATCGCGATCAGCTCGCGCTCGGCCAGCTTGCTCTCGAGACCGCTCTCGGCCCGGGCCAGTTCGAAGAGCTCCTGGATGTGGGCCTCCTCCTCCCGAGTGGTGCCCGGCACCAGGTCGACCCGGGCGACCCGGCCGCGGAGCTGCCGGCCGCCGCCGGCGGTCTCGACGAAGATGCCGCCGGCCTTCTCCTGCTCGGCGGCCGCCTCCTCTTCGTCGCCTCCAGCCTCCGGTTCCGACGGTTCCCGCCGGACCTCCCAGGCCTGGATCCGCCAGGCGCCGTTGCGGAGGATGGTCCGGAAGCGCCAGCTCCGGGTCGGGTCGGAGGCGTCGCGGAGCTGGACCTCGGCCCGGTCGCCCTCGCGTCCGGTCCCGGCCGGCGGTTGGACGAAGACGAGCGGACCCGCTTCGGCGGCGGCGAACTCCTGCCATTCGGGATCCGCGAGCAATCGGCCGACCAGGTCCTCGCCGTAGGTCTCCTGCTCGGCTCGGCCGAGCGTGGTCCAGAGGGCTTCGTCCGGTCGATCCCGCTCGTACCAGGACGGCAGATCGAGCAGGGCCCGGAGCTGGACCTCGTTGGCGGTGGACAAGGCGGTGGCAAGCATCCGGACCGGCAGCGTGGCCGGATGCCGGGCCGGATCGGCGACCGCCGCATCGGCGGTGGGGGCGGCGGCTGCGGGGGCCGCCGGCGCCGGTTCCGCCGGTTCTCGGGCCGGTCGTTCGTCACCGCGGGGAAGGAGCTGCCAGACCAGGACCGACAAGGCGCCGGCGACGAGCAAGACCCAGAGCCAGGTGAGGCTGGTCCGCTTCCTGGCCGGGCGGCGGGTCCGGCGGCGGGGAGCCGGGCCCGGCGTGGCGGCCACCGCCGGCAGGGCCTGGAAAGGCTGGCGGCAGCGGGGACACCGGATCCTAGAATGGAGCCGTTCCTCCGGGAGGCGGATCTGGGCCCGGCAGTGGGGACAGCGCGTGTTCGGCATGATTCGCTCGCCCGGAGGATAGCCGCCGGGCGGGGCCCGGAAACCCGGACCTTGACCGCCTCCTTCCGTCTCGAGAGTCCGTTCGAGCCGCGCGGCGACCAGCCGCGGGCGATCGCCGAGCTGACCGCCGGCTTTGCCGCCGCCGGCAGCCGTCAGGTCCTGCTCGGCGTCACCGGCTCGGGCAAGACGTTCACCCTGGCCCACGTCGTCGCCCGCCTCCAGCTTCCGACCCTGGTCATCGCGCCGAACAAGACCTTGGCCAGCCAGCTCTACGGCGAGTTTCGGGACCTCTTCCCGGACAACGCGGTCGAGTACTTCGTCTCCTACTACGACTATTACCAGCCCGAGGCCTACCTGCCGGGCAGCGACACGTACATCGAGAAGGACGCGCGCATCAACGAGCAGATCGATCGGATGCGCAACGCCGCGACCGCCAGCCTGCTCCAGCGCCGGGACGTGATCGTCGTCGCCAGCGTTTCCTGCATCTACGGCCTCGGTGACCCGGAGACCTACCGCGGCCTCGCCCTGAGCATCGAGCGCGGCGCCCGCCTGCCTCGGGCCGAGTTGCTGCGCGGCCTGGTCCGCACCCAACACCGGCGGGCCGAGGCCGACTTCCGCCCGGGTTCCTTCCGGGTCCGAGGGGCGGCGGTGGAGGTCTGGCCGATCCACGAGCCGGACCGGATCCTGGCCGTCGAACTGGACGGCGACAAGGTCGAGGCCGTGCTGCGCTGCGATCCCCTGACCGGCGAGGTGCTGGCCGAGCTGCCGGCGGCGGTGGTCTATCCGGTCGGCCACTACGTCCAGCCGGAGGAGCGGCTGCCGCGGGCGCTGGCCGGGATCCGGTCGGAACTGGACCGGCGCGCCGCCGAGCTGCGCCGGGCCGGGCGCGAGATCGAGGCCGAGCGGCTCGAGCGGCGGGTCCTGGCCGATCTCGAGGATCTCGAGGAACTCGGCTTCTGCCCCGGCATCGAGAACTACTCGCGCCACCTGGAGGGGAGGGCGCCGGGCCAGCCGCCCTTCACGCTGCTGAACTACTTTCCCGAGCACTTCCTCTGCGTCCTGGACGAGAGCCACGTGTCGCTGCCGCAGCTGCGGGGAATGGTCCGTTCCGACCGGGCCCGCAAGCGCAACCTGATCGAGTACGGCTTCCGCCTGCCCTCGGCCCTCGACAACCGGCCGCTCAGCGGCGACGAGTTCGAGGCCCTGCTCGATCGGGTTCTCTACGTCTCGGCCACTCCGGGCGAGGACGAGGTCGCCTTGAGCGGCGGCCGGGTGGTCGAGCAGATCGTCCGACCGACCGGCCTCCTCGACCCCGAGGTGGAGGTGCGGCCCGCCCGCGGCCAGGTCGAGGACGCCCTGGCCCAGGCCCGGTCGGCGGTCGCCGAAGGTCACCGCGTCCTGGTCACCACCCTGACCAAACGCTCGGCCGAGGATCTGACCGAGTTCTTCCAGGAGAGCGGCCTGCGCGCCCGTTACCTGCACGCGGACATCGACACCCTCGAGCGCTCGGAGTTGCTGCGCGACCTGCGGCTGGGGGTGTTCGACGTGCTGGTCGGCATCAACCTGCTGCGGGAAGGACTCGACCTGCCCGAGGTGGCCCTGGTGCTGGTCCTCGACGCCGACCAAGAGGGATTCCTTCGTTCGACCACTTCCCTGATCCAGACCTGCGGCCGCGCCGCCCGCAACCTCTCCGGCCGGGTGGTCCTCTACGGCGACCGGGTGACCCGCTCGATGCGGGCCACGATCGAGGAGGCCGAGCGCCGGCGGCGGATCCAGCGCCGCTTCAACGAGGAGCACGGAGTGGTGCCGCGCAGCGTGCGCAAGAAAATCGGTCCGGCCCTGGGTGGAGTGCCGGACGGACCGGCGGCGGCCGCCGCCGTGCTGCCGCCGCCGGAGGAGCTGGACCGGCGGTTGGCCGTCCTCGAGCGGGACATGCTGACCGCCGCCGCCGATCTCGATTTCGAGCGGGCGATCGAGCTGCGCGACGAGATCCGGCGCCTCGAGGCCCTGCGATTGGAGCTGGCGTGAGCGGCACCGACTCCTTCGCCGACGCGCTGCGGACCGCTCCGGCCCGTCCGGGCTGCTACTTGTTCCGGGACCGCGAAGGCCGGGTGCTCTACGTCGGCAAGGCCCGGGATCTCCGCCGGCGGGTCCAGGTCTACCGCCGGCCGGGGGCCGACGGCCGCGCCCGGCTGGCCGATCTGCTGGCCCGGGCGGCTGCGGCCGAGTTCCTGGTCACGGAGAGCGAGAAGGAGGCCATCCTGCTCGAGGACCGGCTGGTCAAGCTCCACCAGCCGCCGTTGAACGTCCTGCTCAAGGACGACAAGTCCTTCCTCCTGATCCATCTCGACACCCGCCATCGCTGGCCCCGGCTCGGCCTGGCCCGGCGACGCCGCCGGGGGGCCGGCGAGTTCCACGGCCCCTATCCCAGCGCCGGCGCCGCCCGCCGGGCCAAACGGCTTCTTCAGCGCGCCTTCGGGCTGCGCGACTGCAGCGACCACACCCTGGCCAACCGATCCCGCCCGTGCCTCCAACACGCGATCGGCCTGTGCTCGGCGCCCTGCGTCGGCCGGGTCACGGTCGAGGAGTACGCCGCCGCCCTGGCCGGCGCCCGGCAGGTCCTGGGCGGCCGGGTCCGGGAGCACATCCGGCGCGAACGGGAGCGGATGGCGGCCGCCTCGGCCGTTCGTGAGTACGAGACGGCGCTGCGGGCCAGAGACCGCATCCGCGCCCTGGAGGCGTTGGCCGAGCCGCAGAAGGTGCGCCTGGCCGCCGGTCGCGACTTCGACGTCCTCGGCCTGGACGAGCGCGGCCACTTCGCGCTGCTGGAATACCGCGACGGCGACTGGATCGGCACCAGGCGCGGGGTCGTGCCCTTGTTCGAGTCGCCGGCGGCGGCGGTGGCCGAACTTCTGCCGGCACTCTACCGGGAATCGACGCACGAGGTGCCGCCGGAGATCCTGGTCGCCGCGATGCCGGAGGGGGCGGCGGCGATCACCGAATGGTTGAGCGCCCGGGCCGGCGCGCAGGTTCGCCTGCTGGCGCCATCCCGGGGCGAGAAGCGCGGCCTGGTCCGACTGGCCGAGGCCAACGCCCGGGCGCAGAGGGGAGAACTGCCGAGCGCGCCCTGGCCGGTGGTGTCCGAACGCCTCGGCCGACTCTGCCGGCTGCCGCCGCCGTCGGTGGTCGACTGCATCGACGTCAGTCATTTCCAGGGCCGGGAACGGGTGGCGGCCAGGGTCCGCTTCGTCGAAGGCCGGCCCGAACGCAGCGCCTACCGCCGCTACCTGGTCGGAGGCGGCTCCGGCAACGACGACCCGGGTGCGATGCGGGAGGTGCTCGACCGGGTCCTGACCCGGGCCGACCAGGAGGGGCTGGCCGACCTGATCGTGCTCGACGGCGGCCGGCCCCAACTCGCGGCCGGGCTCGCCGCCGCCGCCGCCGTCGGGGTGGAGGCGCCCCTGGCCGCTTTGGCTAAGGCCCGGCGCGGGCGCGGCCCGGTGGCGGCCGAGGAGCGCGTCTTCCTGCCCGGGCGGGAGCAGCCGGTGGTGCTCGAACGCGGCAGTCCCGAGCGTCGCTTCCTGGAGCGGGTTCGGGACGAGGCCCACCGATTCGCGATCTCCCACCACCGGCGGCGGCGGGAGAATCTGCGCCTGGTGCTCGAGGAGGTGCCGGGGATCGGGCCGGCGCGGCGGAAGGTGCTTCTCGACCATTGCCGGGGAGATTTGCGGCGGCTGATGGAGATGGATGTGGGGGAGCTGGCGGGGTTGCCGGGGATTGGGCGGGGGTTGGC
>RFGR01000090.1 GCA_003696625.1 Planctomycetota bacterium | reverse complement strand
TCTGGCTGCACGGCTTCGACACCGGCAGCTTCCTGTTCAGCAATCCGGTGGTGCGGACGGTCGGCTGAACCTCGCCGGTCGAACGCGGCTCGGGGCCGGGGCTCGTTGGAGCCCCGGCCCCGTCCGCCGGCGAACCGATCCGGCCCTCAGCCCCAACCTTCGGGGTCCTCGATCTCCTCGTCGTCGTCGGTCTCGGCCGCCGCCGCCGGTGCCGGTGCCGGCGCCGGGGCGTACCGCTCCGGATCCTGGATCGGCCGCACGTCCATCGCCCACATGCCGCGACCGTGGGTGGCGATGACCAAGATGTCGTCGCGGGGATGGACCTTGAGGTCGTGAACGAAGGTGCTGGGCAGGCCGGCCGACAGCGAGTCCCAGCTGGCGCCGCGGTCGCGCGAGACGTAGACCCCGACATCGGTGCCGACGTAGAGCACGTCGGGGTTCTTCGGGTCCTCGTGGACGACGTTGATCGGGCCGGTCGGGATGCCGGCGGCGATGTCGGTCCAGGTGGCGCCGAAGTCTTCCGATCGCCAGAGGTAGGGCGTGAAGTCCTCGTCCCGCTTGCCGTTCTGGGCCACGTACACCCGGCCCTCGGCCGCGGCCGAGGCCACCACCCGGGAGATCCAGCGGTGGGCGGCCAGACCGGCGGAGATCTCGGTCCAGCCCCGGCCGCTGTCGCGGGTGAGCCACAGACGGCCGTCGTCGGTGCCGGCGTAGAGGAGACCGAAGTGGAAGGGCGACTCGTCGATGGTGGTGATCGTTTGGTAGGGGATGTCGCCCTTTCGGGCCGGATCGTTCCAGGACAGATCGGGGCTGATCGGCTCGAAGCGGTCGCCGCGGTCGAGGGAGCGGAACAGGCGGTTCATGCCGTGGTAGATGATCCGCGGGTTGTGGCGGCTGATCATGAACGGGGCCAGCCACTGGCCGCGCAGAGGTTCCTCGCCTTCCGCGGCGCGTGGGCGCAGGCGGACCCGCTCGCCGCTGCCGAGGTCGCTGCGGCCGATCGAGCCGTAGAACCCCTCTGAATAGACCAGGTCCGGATCGGTCGGATCGACGGCGTGGTAGCTGGCCTCGCCGCCCGGGGCGTCTTCCCACTCCTGCGGCCGGATCCGGTCGCGGCCGCGGCTCAGGTCGACCACCGCCCGGCGCGAGCCGTGATCCTGGATCGAGCCGTAGACGTGGAACGGCTCGGCCATGTCGAAGGCGACGTTGTAGAACTGGACCGCCGGCAGGTTGTCGAGGAACTGGCGCCAGTGGGCGCCGCCGTCGTAGGAGACGACGATGCCGCCGTCGTTGCCGTTGACCAGGTAGTCGGGGTTGGCCGGGTCGATCCAGAGGGCGTGGTGGTCGCCGTGCATGCCGCGCAGCCGCCGGAAGGTCCGGCCGCCGTCCTCGGACACGTTCAGGGCCAGCCCCAGCAGGTAAACCTTGTCCGGGTCGGTGGGATCGACCCGGACCTGGCCGAAGACCCAACCGTAGGTCGCCGACAGCCGGCGCATGAACTCGTTGCTCTCGCTGACCTTGCGCCAGTGCTCGCCGCGGTCGTCCGAGCGCCAGAGCTGGGCGCCCTCGATGCGACCGCTCGACGGCCGGCCGTAGGAGTCCTCGCCGTCCTCCTTCTCCCCTTCCTCCGGGACCGGCTGATAGCAGTCGAGGAAGGCGTAGACCACCTCCGGGCGCGCGGCGCACAGGTCGAGGCCGATCCGTCCGCGCCAGCGCGCCTCGGGCAGGCCGGCGACGATCTCCCGCCAGGTGTCGCCGCCGTCGTCGCTGCGGTAGATCGAACTGCCGCGCGAGCCCTCGTGGTTGCGCGGGTCGTTCCACTTGCGGCGGGTGCGTTGCCAGGTGGCGGCGTAGAGGACGGCCGGGTTGCTCGGGTCCATGACCAGATCGATGGCGCCGGTCTCGGCGTCGACGTAGAGAACCTTGCGCCAGCTCTCGCCGCCGTCGGTCGAGCGGTAGACGCCCCGCTCCTCGTTCTTGGTCCACTCGTTGCCGGAGGCGGCGACGTAGACGATCTCCGGGTGGTGGGGGTGGACGACGATGCGGGCGATCGTGTGGGTCGCCGCCAGGCCCATGTGTCGCCAGGTGGCGCCGCCGTCCTCCGACTTGTAGACGCCGTGACCGGCCATCGACGAGCGGAAGATGTTGGCCTCGCCGGTGCCGACCCAGACGATCCGCTGGTCGGAGGGGGCCAGGGTGACGTCGCCGATCGAGGTCGAGGGCGCCTGATCGAAGATCGGTTCCCAGGTCACGCCCTCATTGACGGTCTTCCAAACGCCGCCGGAGGCGGTGGCCGCGTAGATCGCGTAGCTGCGGCCGCGCGGGGTCTCGACCGCCACGTCGGTCACCCGGCCGCTCAGGTTGGTCGGGCCGAGAAACTGCCAGCGCAGGTCGGCCCAGGGCGAGGCCTCGGTCAGCGCCCGGTGCCGCTCCCAGGCCGCCTGCCGTTCCTCGGGGCTGGTGCGGCGGCTGGCGGCGGCGCGCTCCTCGATCTCGGCGGCGAGTCGTTCGACCCGCGCGGCCAGATCGTCCAGGCGTTGTTCGATGCGGTCGAGCCGGCCGGGGTCCTGAGCGGCGGCGGCCCGGGCCGGGAGCAGGAGGGCGGCGGGAAGGGCGAGGAGGAGAACGGACATCGGAGGCTGGTTCGGGATCAGCAAGATCCCATCATGCGCAGAGAACAAGAAAGGATCCAGTCGAGATTCGGGGCGTCTTGGAGGATCCCGGTCCGCTCCGGCCGGAAGTCGGATTCCTTGATTCTCCGCCCGCAGGAGTTAGCCACCCCTGCGCCGCCGGGGGTGGTGATCGCTGCCGGGGCGCGCTCGCCCAGCCGGTCCCGCCAGCCAGCCCGCTTGCCCGCGATCGAGATTTCCCCCGCCGCCCACCGGATCCTCCAGCTTCCGGCTTCGCTCCTCCAGGCGCTGCTGCTCCTGGCGGCCGGGGCAGCCTTCCTCTGGATTCTCCGGCGCCGGCTCCAGCTCCTGCGCGCCGCCTCGCCCCAGCCGCGCCTGGACCGGCCCGGCCGGCGCCTGCTCCGCCTGCTCGTGATCGGCTTCGGGCAGGCCCGCCAACCCCGCTACCGGCTGGCCGGCGGCCTGCACATCCTCATCTTCGCCGGCTTCCTGATCCTCTCGGTCCGCTCGCTCGGCCTGATCGGGGAGGCCTTCGCGCCGGGTTTCGCCGATTTCGGCCCGGCCTACGCCGCGAGCAAGGACTGGGTCGAGTTGCTGGTGCTGGCCGCCTGCGCGACCGCGGCCTGCCGGCGCCTGCTCCTGCGGCCGGCCCGGTACCACGACCGCCACGCCACCGAATCCCACGCCCGTGAGGCGTTGTTGATCCTGGGCTTGATCTCGACCCTGATGGTCGCGGACGCGGTCTACGACGGCAGCGGCCTCGGCCTGCGGGGCGAGACCGGCGGCTGGCGCGAGCCGCTGGCGACCTTGGCCGCCGGCCTCCTCGGCGGTTCGGAGACGACCCTGCTCCGCGCCCACCTGGCCGGTTTCTGGGTCCACAACGCCACCCTGCTCCTCTTTCTCTGCCTGCTGCCGCTCGGCAAGCACTTCCACGTCCTGACCGCTCTGCCGAACGTCTTCTTCTCCAAGCTGGAGCCGAGCGGGGCGGTCAAGCCTCCGTCCTACCGCGAGGCGGACTTCGACTCCCTCGAGTCCGTCGGCGTCGGCCGGCTCGAGGACTTCGGCTGGAAGCACCTGCTCGACGCCTATACCTGCACCGACTGCGGCCGCTGTTCCGACCACTGTCCGGCCTACGCCGCCGGCACCCCCCTGTCCCCGCGGATGATCAGCCTCAAGATGCGGGCCGCAGCCTACGCTCACTATCCAGTGTTCGGACCGGTGGTGCCGCCGGCGGAGCGCCCGGCTCTAGTGGGGGAGACGATCGGCGAGGGTGAGCTGTGGAGCTGCACCACCTGCGGCGCTTGCGAGGAGGCCTGTCCGGTCACGATCGAGTACATCGACAAAGTGGTGGACATGCGCCGTCGGCTGGTCGACGAGGGCCGCCTGCCGGCCACCCTGCAGAAGCCGATGGCCGCGCTCGAGAAACGCGGCAACCCCTTCGGCAAGACGGCCCGCCAGCGCGGCCGGTGGGCCGAGCCCGACGGGGAAGAGGAACCGCTGCTGCCCGCCCTCGATCCGGGCGAGGCGGCCGACGTCCTGTTCTTCACCGACAGCGCCGTCGCCTTCGATCCCCGCCTGCAGCGGACCGCCGCCGCCTTCGCCCGGCTGCTGCGGGCGGCCGGGGTCGAGGCCGGCCACCTCGGCCGGGACGAGGTCGATTCCGGCCACGAGGCGCGTCGTTTCGGCGAGGAGGGGCTGTTCCTGGCCCTGCGCGAGCAGAATCGGGCGGCCCTGGCCGAGCGGCGCTTCGCCCGCGTCGTCACCACCGACCCGCACGCGATGAACGCGCTGCGGCACGACTACGGCCTCGAACGCCCGGTGCTGCATCACTCCCAGTTGCTGGCCGAGCTGGCCGCCGACGGCCGCCTGAGCTTCTCGCCGCTCGCCGATCGGCGCACCTACGCCTTCCACGACCCCTGCTACCTCGGCCGACACAACGGCCAGTACGAAGCGCCGCGGCGGCTGCTCGCGGCCATCCCGGGCTTGCGCACGGTCGAGATGGAGCGCTGTCGCAACCGCAGCTTTTGTTGCGGCGGCGGCTCGCTCTACCTGTTCAACGAGGTCGAGTGCGAGCGCCGGATGGGCGAGATCCGCCTGGAGCAGGCGGTCGCGGCCGGCGCCCAGGTGGTGGTCACCGCCTGCCCCTTCTGTCTGATCAACCTGGAGGACGCGGTCAAGACCAGCGGCCGCGAGGGCGAGATCGAGATCCTCGACCTGGCGGAGCTGGCCGCGCGCGCCGCCGGCCTGGCGACGCCGGCCGCGGCCTCAGGAGGCTGAACCATGGACATCTACGTCTGCGTGCGACGAGTGCCGGACACCAGCGAGGTCGAGATCGAGATCGACCGCTCGGGCCGCGCCCTGGAGGAGGACGATTTCTCCTGGGACATCAACGAATGGGACGCCTACGCGGTCGAGGCCGCGGTGCAGCTCAAGGAGCGACTGGGCGCCCGGGTCACCGCCTTGACGGTCGGCGACGAGGACGACGAGGAGGTCCTGCGGCGGGCCCTGGCCATGGGTTGCGACCAGGCCAGGCTGCTGTCCGACGATGTCTTCGCCGGGGCCGACTCCTGGGTCACGGCTCGGATCCTGGCAGCGGCGATGGCCGAGCCCCGGCCCGATCTGGTCCTCTGTGGCGCCGTCTCGGCCGACCAGGGCCGCGGCCAGGTCGGCGGCTTTCTGGCCGGCCTGCTCGACCTGCCGCTCGTCGCCCTCGCCACCGACCTGCAGGTGGAGGAGGGGTCCGCCCGGGTCCGGCACGAGGTGTCCGGCGGAGTCGAGCACCTGGTCGACCTGCGCCTGCCGGCGGTGGTGACGGTGCAGACCGGTCTGAACGAGCCGCGCTACGTCTCGATCCGCGGCATCCGCAAGGTCGCGGGCGTCGAGATCCCGGTCCTCGGCGCCGCCGACCTCGGCCTCGACCCGGCCGAGCTGCAGCCGCGGGTGGTGACCGAGGAGCTCTTCCCGCCGCCGCAGGGCGGCGGGGCGGAGATCCTCACCGGCAGCGGGGAGGAGCAGGTCGAACGTCTGGTCGAGTTGCTGCACGAGCACGGAGGGCTGGTCTGATGCGCGAGATCCTGATCGTGGTCCCCGGTCCCGGCGACGAGGCGGCCGAGCTGACCGCCGCCGCCCGCTCGCTCGGCGAGGTGCGGGTCACTGCCGCCGTGTTCGGCGCCGACGAGGAGGCTGCTGCCGATCTGGCCGGTCTGTGCGAGCGGGTCGTAGTCTTCCCGGCCGCTCCCGGCGGCGTCTTCGACGGCGAGTGGGCGGCCGCGGCCCTGACGCCCTGGATCGCGGCCGAGCAGCCGTTCCTGGTCCTGCTTGCCCACGGCAACGACGCCCTCGACCTGGCGCCGCTGCTGGCGGCTCGGACCGATCGGCCGATGCTGTCCGACTGCCTGGAGATCGGCCTACGCGATGGTCGCCTGGTCGGCGTGCGGCCGCTCCACGGCGGCAAGGTGCGGGCGCGGGTGGCGGCGGTCGAAGCCGCGGGTTATCTGGCCACGGTCCGCCCCGGCGCCTATCCGGCCGCCGCCGCGGCCGCCGCCGCCGGCCAGGTGGTCGAGGGCCCGGCGCCGACGGGGTTCAGCCCCCGGCGCGAGTTCGTCGGCGCCGTCGCCGCCGAGGCCGGCGAGGTCGACATCACCCAGGCCGAGGTCCTGGTCGCGGTCGGCCGCGGCATCGAGGAGGAAGAGAATCTCGACCTGATTCGGTCGCTGGCCGAGGCCCTCGGCGCCGAGGTCGCCTGCACCCGGCCGATCGTCGACAAGGGCTGGTTGGAGAAGAGCCGTCAGGTCGGGACCTCGGGCCGGACGGTCAAGCCCAAGGTCTACCTGGCGATCGGCGTCAGCGGCAGCTTCCAGCACCTCGGCGGCCTCAAGGGCTCCCCCTTCCTGGCCGCGATCAACCAGGATCCGGCGGCGCCGATCTTCGCCGCCGCCGACGTCGGCATCGTCGGCGACCTGTTCGACCTTGTGCCGTTGCTCGAGGAGAAGATCCGGGAGAGAAGAGGCTGAACCATGGACTTCGAACTGACCAAGGCCCAGAAGGACATCAAGAAGGCGGCGGCGCGCTTCGCCAAGGGCGAGTTCGACAAGGAGCTGGCCATGAGGCTCGAGCGGGAGCACGCCTACCCGGAGGAGATCTGGCGCAAGGCCTGCGCCGAGGGCTTCGTCGGCCTCCACTTCCCGGAGGAGTACGGCGGCTCCGGCTACGGGCTGTTCGAGAACGCCCTGGTGGTCGAGGAGTTCTGCCGCCGCGACTCCGGAATCGGCGCCGCCCTGCTGACCGCCCACTTCGCCAGCGAGCTGATCCTGCACAACGGCACTGAGGAGCAGAAGCGGCGCTATCTGCCGAAGGTCACCGGCGGCGAGTGCGTCTCGGCCGGCGCCTTCACGGAGCCCATGCACGGCAGCGACATCACCCAGATGGCGACCACCGCCGTCCGGGACGGCGACGAGTGGGTGATCAACGGCGTCAAGACCTTCATCACCAACGGCGGCCACTGCGGCTTCTACGTCGTCCTGGCCCAGACCGATCCGGAGGCCCGCCACCGCGGCCAGTCGACCTTCATCGTCGACGCCGACACCCCCGGCATCGAGGTGGCCAGCGTCGGCGAGAAGATGGGCCTGAAGATGATTCCGACCGGTGAGGTCACCTTCAAGAAGGTCCGGGTGCCGGCCGACGCCCTCCTCGGCGAGGAGAACAAGGGTTTCTATCAAGTCCTGCGCTTCTTCGACGAGAGCCGGATCGAGGTCGCAGCGCAGGCGGTCGGTACCGCCCAGGGCGCCTTCGACCGGGCCATCGAGCACATCAAGGGCCGCGAGCAGTTCGGGCTGAAGATCGCCAAGTTCCAGGCCATCCAGCACAAGCTGGCCGAGATGGCGACCCAGCTCGAACTGGCCCGGCTGATCGTCTACAAGGCGGCCTGGCTGGCCGACCGCAAGAAGCCGGACACCAAGCTCAGCGCCATGGCCAAGTACTACGCCGGCAGGGTGGCGAGCGAGGTGGCGAGCGAGTCGATCCAGCTCTTCGGCGGCTACGGCTACATCACCGAGTTCGAGGTCGAGCGCTTCTACCGCGACGCCCGCATCACCGAGATCTACGAGGGCACGCGCGAGATCCAAAAGAACATCATCGCCGGCCAGGTGCTCGGGCGCCTGCGCTGAGCCCCCGCCGGCGCGCCCTAGGGCCGCAGGGTCCGGGCGAAGAAGTTCCAGATCGTCTCGCTGCCGCCGCGGCCGAGGCCGTGGCCGACGTTGGGCCAGAACCGGCTCTGGTACGGCTTGCCGGCCCGGTCCATGGCCTCGATGAGCTGGAAGGCGTTGTTCGGATGGACGTTGTCGTCGGCCATGCCGTGGGTGATCAGCAGCTGGCCGCGGAAGTCGTTGACGTAGGTCACGGCGGCGCCGATCCGGTACCCGTCGGGGTTGAGCTGCGGCGTGCTCATGTAGCGCTCGGTGTAGATCGTGTCGTAGTTGCGCCAATCGGTCACGGCCGAGGCGGCGACGGCGGCGGTGAAGACGTCCGGGTGCTTGAAGATGCCCATCGCCGCCATGTAACCGCCGTAGGAGACGCCGTAGATGCCGACCCGGGCGCCGTCGACGTAGGGTCGCCGGCGCAGCAGCCGCACGGCGTCGGCGTGGTCCTGGATGTCGACGTCGCCCAGGCGCAGGTAGGTGGCGCCGAGGAAGGCCTTGCCGCGGCTGCTGGTGCCGCGGCTGTTCACCTTGACCACGAGGTAGCCGCGCTCGGTCTCCGGCCGCGGCGTGGCGACGTAGGTCGGGCGGAACTCGATGGTGTCCGGGCCGGCGTAGAGCGGGTCGAGCAGCGGATAGGACCGGCTCGGGTCGAAGTCCTTCGGCTTGTAGAGGACGCCGTAGATGTCGAAGCGGTCATCGTCGGAGCGGAACGAGAACATCTCGGCCAGGTGCGCCGCCGTGGCCGGGTCGCTCTCGGCCAGCAGCGCCACCTTTTTGCCGTCGCTGGTCCGGTAGAGGGCGGTGCAGGGCGGGATGTCCACCGATTCATACTGCGCCACCAGCCACTTCCCGTCCGGCGACAGATGGAAGTTGGAGTGGTGCAGGTCGGTGGTCGTGACCCGACGCTGGCCGCGGCCGTCGAGGCCGACCAGGTGGTACTGAAGGTAGTATGGGTTGGCCGGCGACGAATAGGCGGTGAAGCCGACCAAACCGAGATCGCGGTCGATGAACTCAATCCGTTCGACCTGGAAGTCGCCGCTGGTCACGGGGTTGACCAGGCGGCCGGCCAGGTCGCGCAGTTCGTATTGGCGATAGCCGCTCCGCTCGGTTTCCCAGAGGAAGCGCCCGTCCTCGCCCAGCCAGTGGATTTCGGGGTGGTTGTCCTGCCAGGTGTCCTGGTGCTCCTCGACCACGGTGCGGACGCGGCCGGTATCCAGGTCCATCGCCAGCAGCTTGAGGTCGTGCTGCAGGCGGTCGGTCCAGTGCACGAGCATGGTGCCGCCGTCGGGTGAGGCGAGGACGCCGTAGAGGTATTCGTCGCGGCCGCCGCCGACGTCGATCCGCCGGCTCTCGCCCGACTCCAGGTCGTAGACGTGGATCTCGGCCGCGGGATTGGTGGCGCCGGCCTTGGGGTAGTACTCCGAGTAGATCTCGGTGTTGATCTCGGTCCAGCCGGTGACGAGGTGGAACGGCTTCACGCCGGTGTCGTCGAAGCGGTAGTAGAGCAGCTTCTTCGAGTCCGGGCTCCACCACATGGCGGTGGTCTGGTCGAGTTCCTCGCCGTAGACCCAGCTCGCCGTGCCATAGTGGATCTTCTCGTTGCCGTCGCGGGTGACGGCGATCTCCTCGCCGCTCCGCTTGTCGACCAGGACGACGTTCCAGTCCTGATAGCGGGCCTCCCAGCGGCCGTCCGGAGAGACTACGGCGGTGTGCTGGCGGCCGCGCGCCGGCCGGCCGAGCTGCTTGCCGGTATCGGCTCCGGGCTGAGCGCCGCCGCGGGGGTGGCTGCCGACGCCCTTGCCCTCGCCGGCGGCCAGTTCGCTGCGCCGCCCGCTCTCCAGGTCCAGCCGATACCGCCGTCCTTCGGTGGTGTAGAAAACGCTGCGGCCGTCCTCGCTCCAGGAGAGGTCCGAGACCGTGCCCGGGCCTCGGTAGGAGGAGCGACCGAAGTGCTGGGCCGGGGCCGGCCGGGCGAACAGGGCCAGGGCCGCGGGCAGCAGGGCGAGAGAGGCGGGCAGGGATCGGGACACGGGCGACGCAGGCGGGGAGAGCAGGGATCCGGCTCCGAGGTGTCGGCGCCGGGCGGACGGGGATTCTAGGCCGGCCGCGGCGATCGGTCGCGCCCGGGCGAACCGCTCCCGAGCACGGCCCGGCGCCGTGCGGAGCAGCCGGCGGGTGGGGGCGGCGCCGGCGCGACGACCGGCGCGGGTCCTAGTTCAGCTTCTCGTAGGAGACGGCGACGAACTTGCCGTCCTTGATCTCGCCGGCGACCTTGACCTCGCAGCCCTTGTCGCCGAGGGAGCAGTATTCCATCGCGCCGAGGCCGGGATAGGAGAGTTCGACCCACTTGCCGTCGACTTCAATGTAGTTGCCGCAGTGGCCGACCTCTTCGAGGGCGTGGCCGCAGATGGCCTTGTGCACCTCGGCCGCGGGCACGGCGGCGTCGGCTTGGTCGGCGGCCTGTTCGGCGGCCGGGGCGGCGCCGGTCTCCTCGGGCGGCGCCGGCTGTTCTTCGCCGGAGCAGGCCAGGGCGAGGACGGGAAGGAGCAGGAGGAGTCGGGAGGTCTTCATGGCGGTGTCCGGTGGTGACGGCTTCGAGAGCGGGACCAGGATATCGCCGGCCGGAGCGGCGGCCTAGGATGCGGACATGCCGCCGCCGGGACCCGAACCCGTCCCCCAGGTGCCGCCGCTGATCCGCGACCTCGGCTGGGCCTTCGCCCGGACCCGGGTCTTCCAGACGGCGATCCAGCTCGGCTTGTTCGCCCGGCTCGCGGCCGGCCCGCGGACGCCGGCGGCCCTCGCCGACGAGGCCGGCTGGTCGCGGCGGGGAACCCGGATGCTGCTCGAGGCCCTGGCGGCGCTCGGACTGCTCGAGCGGCGGGACCGCCGCTTCGCCCTCACCGCCGACGCCCGCCGCTTCCTGGTTCCGGACTCCCCGAACTACCTCGGCCACGCCTTCGAGGACGACCGCCGCTGGCGGGCCTGGAGCGAGCTGCCGGAGTGCGTCCGCGGCGGCCGGCCGACCGCTCGCGGCGGCGCCGAGCGGGACCCGGGCGCCTTCTTCGCGCCCCTGGTCCGCAGCCTGCACGTGACCCACGCGGCGGCGGCCGCCGCCGCCGCCCGGGTGCTCACCGCCGGTCGGCGGCCGGGGGCGCGGATCCTCGACCTGGCCTGCGGCTCGGGTGTCTGGGGGATCGCCCTGGCCCGGGCCGACCCGGCCGCCCGCGTCACCGCCCAGGACTTCGCCTCGGTCCTCGAGCTGACCCGCGGCTTCGTCGCCGAGGCCGGCCTGACCGATCGCTTCTCCTGGCTGCCGGGCGATCTCGATCAGTTCGACCCGGGCGAGGCTTCTTTCGACCTGGTGCTGTTGGGTCACATCGTCCACTCCCTCGGGGCCCGCCGCTTCCGGGCGTTGCTGCCGCGGCTGCATCGGGCCCTGGTTCCAGGCGGGCGGCTGGCGATCGCCGACATGGTCCCGGACGACGACCGGACCGGCCCGCCCTTCCCGCTGCTCTTCGCCCTCAACATGCTGGTCCACACCGAGGAGGGCGACGTCTTCAGCCGGGCCGAGTATGCGGAGATGTTGGCCGAGGCCGGCTTCGGTCCGCCGGCCGCGCACGACCTGGGCAGTCACTCGCCGCTGCTGGTGGCGGAACGAGGCTAGCGGTCCGCGGCGACCTTGTCCGTCGCCCGCCGGACCGCCGCCACCAGCCGGGCCGCCCGGGCCTGGACGGCGTCGAAGCGGCCGGCGGCAAGGTCGTCCGGCCGGAACAGGACGTTCACGAAGCCGACGCCGAAGGCGCCGGCGCGGAGGAAGTCGGCGGCGTTTTCCTCGTCGACCCCGGAGGTGGGAAAGATCCGCAGGAAGGGCAGCGGCCCAAGCACGGCGCGGACCCACTCCGGTCCGCCGGCCGGAGCCGGAAAGAGCTTGAGGATCCGGGCGCCGGCCCGGTGGGCGGCCAACATCTCGGCCGGCGTGAAGGCACCCGGGACGCAGAGCAGGTCGCGCTCCCGGCACCAGGCGATCAGATCGGGGTCGGCGACCGGGGAGACCAGGAACTCGGCGCCGGCCGCCACCGCCTGCTCGGCCTGCTCGAGATCGAGCACGGTGCCGGCCCCGACCAGCAGACCGGGGCGGCGGGAGAACTCGGCGATCTGGTCGAGGGCGCCCGGCGTGTTCAGGGTGAACTCGACGATCCGGAAGCCGCCCGCCGCCGCCGCCGCCATCGCCGGCCGGACGCTGCCGCCGTGGCGGGTGCGGAGAATGGCCGAGCAACGCTCGCGGGCGAAGAGTTCGAGAACCAGCGAAGAGGGGCGGGGCGCCATGCCGCCAGGGTAGGCTCCTCGCGTGCGAATCTGCCTGCTCACCAACCAGGACCTCGACGCCGACCCCTTCCCGGCGGACGACTGGCCCTGCGACCCCCGGCCGTTCCTGCCCGAGCACGAGTGGGAGGTGGCGACCCTGAGCAGCAAGCAGGCCGCCCCGGCCGAGGTCGAGGCGCTGCTCGACCGCGACTTCGACTTGTACTTCAACCTATGCGACGGGGCCGCCGACCAGGACATCCCCGGGATCGAGGTGGTCCTGACCCTCGAGCGGGCCGGCGTTCCGTTCACCGGCGCCAGCTCCGGCTTCTACGAACCCAGCCGGGAACAGATGAAGGCGGCCTGTCGCCGGGCGGGAATCGCCGCCCCGGCCGGCCGGGTCGTCTCCAGCCTGGAGGAGGCGGAGCGGGTCGCCGCCGAGCTGCGCTACCCCCTGTTCGTGAAGCATCCGAGCAGCTACTCGAGCGTCGACCTGACCCGCCACTCGCGCGTCTGCTCGCCGGCCGGCCTGCGGCGCCAGGCGGCGAAAATGATCCGCCGCCACGGCGCGGCGCTGATCGAGGAGTTCGTCGCCGGAATCGAGTGCACGGTGCTGGTGGCCGAGAATCCGGACGATTCGGAAACACCGATCACCTACACGCCGATCGCCTACCGCTTCCCGCCGGGCGAGTCCTTCAAACACGCCCGCCTGAAGTGGGAGGACTACGCCGGCCTCGAGGCCGCGCCGGTCGCGGATCCGGTCCTGGCCGCCCGGCTCCGGCGCGAGTCGGCCGCCTTTTTCCGGGCGATCGGCGGCGCCGGCTTCGGCCGCTGCGACATCCGGGTGGACCCGGAGGGCACACCGTGGTTCCTCGAGATCAACCCGAACTGCGGTGTCTTCTACCCGCCGACCGATCCCGGCAGCGCCGACCTCTGTCTGGCGCACGATCCGGCCGGCCACGCCGGTTTCGCCCGCACCCTGGTTCAGGCGGCGCTGGCCCGCCACGCGCGAAGGAGCGGCGGCCGGCCGGGGAAGGACGCTCAGCCGCCGGAGCCGCCGTCCTCCTGGCGGACCACGATCGGCACGTAGCCGGCCTCCATTCCCGGCGGCGGCTCGACCAGCAGCGCCGGGTCGAGCCGGACGAGTCGGCCGGAGGTCGGCGGCGGCAGGTAGTCGCGGTCGATCGGCCAGGCGCGGTGGAGTCGTTCGACCAGCTCCTGCAGGTCCCGCTTCTTGCTCTCGCTCCAGCGGTATTGCTGGAAGACCGGCTGGTCGATGAAGCGGTACCAGCAGTAGGTGACCCGGGAGCCGTCGCCGAGGACGGTGGTGAAGGGGCCGGCGGCCGGGCCCGGTTCGATCCAGGCGCCGCGGGCCGGTGAGGTGAAGGCCGGACCGCGGCCGGCCGGTTCGAAGGAGGCCTCCTGGAGGCCGGTCTCGGCCGGCACCTCGTCCGCCGAAACCGCCACCCGCCGCCCGTCTTCGTGGCGGAAGAACTGCGGGAAGCGGCCGGGCGGCGCATCGCCGCCCTCCTTCCAGATCAGGCCCCAGCTCCCGTCCGGGAAGACGGCGGTGTCGAAGGTCTCGGCCACGCCTTCGATCGGCAGGCCGTCCTGGTCGAAGGCAGGGGTTCGGGTGAGCAAGCGGGCGCGGAAGGCGCCGTTCGGGGAGAAGGCGCCGCTGGGGGCCGGGCCGCCGCGGCGCCAGGCCAGGAACTCGTCCCAAAGGGCGGCGCGCGACCAGTAGGTCACGTCCTCGACCAGGACCGCCCGACCGCGGTCGTCGATCGGGAAGCGGAGCGATGGAATCTTCGACCAGGAGCGGCCGGCGGCGTCTCGGGCGACGAGTTGGGGGACGGTGTTGATCTCCATCGCGCCGCCGTTCATCAAACCGGGGCGGGAGTCGAGGCCGCGGCCGTGCAGGTACGGCTCCCGGAACAGATCGGCGATCTTGCTCCAGGTCTCGGGCACGAAGAAGGCGATCGGTCCTTTGAAGTTGTCGGCGGCCAGGAAGCAGGTCCAGGAGTTGGGCCCGGTCGGCGCCCGGCCGCCGCGGGCCGGGACCGGGTCGGTGAAGGGCAGGGCCATCCAGGCGTAGCCGAGGAAGTCGCCGTCCGGCTCGCCGGCGAAAGGCAGGCCGTCCGGCGGCACGAGCAGCCGGTTGCTGAGCTGGGCCAGGCCGAGCCGCTCGTCCGGCAGCGCCTGGGTGTCGTAGAAGAAGGACCACCCCGGCGAGCCGATCTCGTAGTCGTAGCACTGGGGGGTGGCGTTCATGCTGAACTTGGGCGGGCCGTAGCGGAACCGGTTACCCCGCCAGTAGCCGAGCCCGCCCTCGATGGTCTGGAAGACGCTGGCCCAGGTCGGGCCGCGCTCCTTCCAGGTGCGGGCCAGGGTGCCCTCGGGCGCCAGCGGCCGGTCGCGGTCGTCCCGGTTGTCCGGCAGGATCCAGCAGCCCGCCAGGCCGACCTGGAACCGAGCCAGCGGCTGCTCGACGAGGGTCCAGGCGGCGCTGTAGAAACTCATCCCGTAGCCGTACTCGGCGCGGTCCGGCGGCTGCTCGGCCTGGTAGCCGATGTAGCCGTGCAGGCCGCGGCCGCGCTGCCGAGGCGGGTCCTGGGGGAGGGGAACGGCGGGCAGGGCGGCCGGCAGGAGGACGGCGACGAGGAGCATGCGGAGGTTCTAGCGGCAACCGCGGCCATCCCCAGGTTCGATTCCCGGTCCCCGGGCGGGTGGGCCGCGGCGGCGGCAAGCTTGCCCCGAGTCGAACCGGATTCGCGCCGCTACTCTCGGCCGACCCCGGCAGCCATGCCTCGCACCTCCCGCCTCCCGCTGTTCCTCCTCGCTCTCCCCGCGACCGCCGCTTCGGCCCGCGCCCAGGCCGGCGCCCCGGTCGGCCCGGTCTTCGCCGACGGCATGGCCCAGGTGGTCGAGGCCTTCCGCGACCCGGCCGGCTGGATTCGGGAGGACCTCTGGGTGGAGACCGAGTTCGACTCCGACGGCGACGGTCGTCTCGACCGCGTCCACGTCGACGTGACCCGGCCGGGCCAGACCGGCGCCGACGGTTTGAAGGTGGCGGCGATCTACGAATCCAGCCCCTACTTCGCCGGCGTCGCCGCCGGCGACGGCTTCTTCTGGGATCCGGAGCAGGAGCTGGGCGCCGAGCCGCCCGAGCGGGACCAGGCGCCGAGCATCCCCTTTCGCCGGCGGCGGGGGCCGATCTCGAACTCGCTGGTCCGGACCTGGGTGCCACGCGGCTTCGCCGTGGTCCACTCCTCCTCTCCGGGCACGGGGCTGTCGCAGGGCTGTCCGACGGTCGGCGGCGAGAACGAGGAGCTGGCGCCGAAGGCGGTCGTCGACTGGCTGAACGGCCGCGCCCTGGGCTACAGCGAGCCGACCGGCGGCGAGGTGGTGGTCGCCGACTGGTGCACCGGCAAGGTGGGGATGATCGGCACCTCCTACAACGGCACCCTCGCCCTGGCCGCGGCGGTCACCGGCGTCGAGGGGCTGGCGGCGATCATTCCCGACGCCCCGAACACCTCCTACTACCACTACTACCGCGCCAACGGCCTGGTCCGCCATCCCGGCGGCTATCTGGGCGAGGACATCGACGTTCTCTACGACTTCATCAACAGCGGCGACCCGCAGCGGCGGCGGCACTGCAACCGGACCGTCCGGGACGAGATCCTGCGCCGGCGGCAGGACCGGCGGAGCGGCGACTACAACGACTTCTGGCACGCCCGCAACTACCGGGCCCGGCTCGACGGAGTCCGGGCCGCGGTCCTGATCTCGCACGGCCTCGACGACTGGAACGTGATGCCCAGCCACAGCCTGGTGGTCTACCAGGAACTCCGGCGCCGCGGGCTGCCGGTCATGGCCTATCTCCACCAGGGCGGCCACGGGGGACCGCCGCCGCTGGAGATGCAGAACCGGTGGTTCAGCCGCTGGCTCTACGGAATCGAGAACGGGGTCGAGGAGTTGCCGCCGGTCTGGATCCAGCGCGAGGGGAGCCCGCGCACGGAGCCGACTCCCTACGCCGACTTCCCCAATCCCGATTCGGCTCCGGTCCGTCTCTTCCCGGGCGCCGGCGGCGCCGGCTGGGGCACGCTGGTGCCGGCGCCGGCCGGCGGGCCGCAGGGCACCGAGACCCTGGTCGACGACGTGCGCCGGTCCGGGGCCGAGCTGGCCGAGGCCGAACGCTCGCGCCACCGTCTGCTCTACGCCGGCGACGAGTTGCGGGAGCCGCTGCACATCTCCGGCACCCCGCGCCTGCGCATCCGCCTGGCCGCCGATGCTCCGGCCGCCAACCTCTCGGTCTGGCTGGTCGCCCTGCCTTGGGAGGAGGGCGCCGGCGTCCACGACAACGTCGTCACCCGCGGTTGGGCCGATCCCCAGAACCACGCCTCCTGGCGCGAGAGCGAGCCGCTCGCCAAGGGCGAGTTCGTCGAACTGGAGTTCGACCTCGAACCGGACGACCAGATCATCCCGGCCGGCCGGCACCTGGGCCTGATGATCTTCTCGAGCGACCGCGACTTCACCCTCTGGCCGCGGCCGGGCACGCGGCTGACGATCGACCTCGACGGCACCCGACTCGAGCTGCCCGTGGTCGGCGGCCGCGCCGCCTACGAGCGCGCCACCGCCGGCGGCTAGTCGCCCGCCGCCGGCGCCAAACTCAGGTCGTCCTCCTGGAGGGCGTCCAGGGTCCGCACCACCGTGCGCACGACCCGCCGGATCTTGTCGTAGTCGATCTTGTCGGCGGTGTCGGTCGGCCGGTGGTAGTCCTCGTGCTCGCCGGCGAAGAGGAAGCAGACCGGGATGCCGAGGCGGGCGAACATGGCGTGGTCCGAGCGGCCCCAGTATTCGTCGGCGCTGCCGAGGGCGGGGAAGCCCTCGAGCGCGGCGCAGCGCTGCACGACCTCGGTCAGCCGGTTGTACTGGTCGTGCTCGGGGCTGGGGGTCACGAACAAGGTTTCCGGGGCGTTCCGGCCGATCATGTCGATGTTGATGTCGGCCACCGGCCGCATGCCCTCGGGCAGCAGCGGCTGCTCGGCCCAGGCGCGCGAACCCCACAACCCCTTCTCCTCGCCGGAGACCCAGATCAGCAGCACCGAGCGCCGCATCGGCCCGTAGGCGGCCAGCGCCTCGGCCACGGCCAGCAGGCCGCAGGTGCCCGAGCCGTTGTCGTCGGCGCCGTTGTAGATCGTCTTCCCGCTGGCGCCGACGTGGTCGTAGTGGGCCGACAGCAGGATGACCTCGTTCCGCAACGCCGGGTCACGGCCGGGCCAGAGGCCGCAGACGTCCTCGGCCGCGACCGGCTCGACGACGGCAGCGCGCCGCTCGTGCAGGTGGGCGTCGAGCGCGGCGCCGGGGGCGGGGTCGCCGGCGAGCAGTTCCGCCGCCAGCTCGTCGCTCAGCGCGAGGACCGGGAAGGGCGACCGGCGCTGCCCGCCTTGGGTCGAGGCCGGCCAGCTCACCCGGGGGTCGCCGAGACCGCCGGCGCCGGCGAAATGCTCCAGGACCGGCTCGGATTCCGCCGCCGGATCGGTGGCCAGGAGCAGGCCGACGGCGCCCGCCCGCCGGGCCGGCCAGGCCAGCCGCCAGAGGTTCTGGCCGGACCAGCGGACCAGCAGCCAGTTGCCGGCCGGTTCGCCGGCCTGGAGATCCTCCCGCTCGCCGGCGCCGCCGAAGACCACCCCGCCCTCGGTGTCGAGGTCGGTGACCGCCCAGCCGCCGACCACCTGATAGTCGCGGCCGTGGACCAGTTCGCGCTCCTGGCCGCCCCGCGCCAAGGTGGCGCCGAGGGAGGCCGGATCGAGGGTTCGGGACTCGAGCGGGTACTCGTAGAGGTAGCGATCCCCGGCACCCGGGCGGAAACCCAGCCGCTGAAGGCGGGCCCGGAGGTAGCGGGCGGCGATGCGCTGCCCGCGGGAGACGGTGTCCCGCCCACGCAGCTCGTCGGCGGCGATGAATTCGAGGTCGGACCGGATCTCGCCGGCGTCCACGGTGGCGAGGGCCGCCTGGAGCGGCGGCGCGCCCTGGGCCGGGGCGGGGCGCGGGGCCGCGGCCAGGAGGCCGAGGAGGAGGAACGGGAGGTGGGGAGTCTTCATGACACGGGGGGGCCGATGATCTACGGCCTTTGGAGGCTCCGCGTCAGGGAGAAACCCGGGCGGTTTCCGCCGATCCTCACTGGGCCGACTCGGCCCAGCCGGAGGGTTGCCGAGCGGTGGCTGCTCCCCGAGGCCGCGGCCCCCCCGGCGGCCCCGCCGAGGGCCGCATTCCGGGTACTCGCGGGAGATTCCGACGAGGATCCTCGAACCGGGGCCCGTTCGGTCCTACAGTGGCTTACTTGATTCGCTCGAGCCAACTCTCTGGATCGCAGCGCGCCGACGAGAACCCTCCCGAGAACGTTTTCTGCTGGCATTCAACAACACCTCGGGAATGGTAGAGACGATGAACATCTACGTAGGGAACCTCCCTTTCAGCGTCGGCGACGACGAACTCCGCAACCTCTTCGGGGCGCACGGGAACGTGCAGTCCGCCAAGGTCATCCTGGATCGCGAGACCGGTCGGCCGCGCGGCTTCGGCTTCGTGGAGATGTCGGACTCGGAGGGCCGGGCCGCCGTCAGCGCCCTGAACGGCCACAACCTCGACGGCCGCGACCTCAAGGTCAACGAAGCCAGGCCTCGCGAACAGCGCGGCGGCGGCGGCCGCTGGTGAGCCACCGATCCCGGTGCCGGTCCGGCCGGCGCGGGAACCCTACTGGCCGCTGGAGCGATCCGGCGGCCGGTCCTTGGTTGGTCCTTCCGCCCGACGGGATCCCCTCCAATCGATCCGGCGCTGTCGGTGGAGCCTGACCGACCGGATTCGTTCCGAGGAGGGCGCCGCAGAATCTCCCCGCCCGACCCGCGACCGGGTCCGGTGGCGCCGGCGAGCCTCCGGCCGGACGGCCACGGCACACTCTCGCCCACCCCTGGCGCCAACCGCCCGTAACCCACCACCAAGCCGCCACTTCCGCGCGCTGCCCGGCCGCCCCCAAGAAGAAGGCCGCCGGATCGCTCCGGCGGCCTTCCGGGTTCTGGCTCCCCGAGCAGGACTCGAACCTACGACAAGCTGATTAACAGTCAGCTGCTCTACCAACTGAGCTATCGGGGAAGGGGGGGAAAGTATACCCCCGCCGGGGTGGTCCGCAATCCCCGTCTCAGCCCGGCGCCACCCCCGGCTTGACGATCGCCCCGTGGGCCGAGCGGCCGTCGATCAGGATCGTCAGGGGCTCGTCCAGGCGGATCAGGCGGACCCCGTTCGGGCGTTCCGCGGCCGCCGGCCGGGCTCGGAGCCAGTCCAGGTCCAGCGTGCCCTCGCCCAGGTGGGGGTTCACGGTGAAGTAGCCGACGCTGAAGCTGGTCATGTTGTTGAAAAAGTGGCTGCCCTCCGAGGGCTGGACGTGCAGGCCCTCGAAGCCGGTCTCGAGCACCACCCGGGCGCCGGCGATCTGGCTCCACTCCACCGGGATGCCCAGCCAGGGGTCGCTCGAGCCCCAGCGACCGGGGCCGATCAGCAGGTAGGGGCGGCCCTCCTCCTGCAGGTGGGCGTTCAGCTCGCCGATCGCGGCCGCCGTCTCGCGGCTGCGGGCGCGGTCGAAGTCGGCCGGGTCGACCAGGAGGACGTCCCGGATGCTCTGGTTGCGGCCGTTGCCGAGGGCGCGGTCGCAGGAGCAGAGCAGGGCGTCCGGGGGCAGGCGGTCGAAGTCGATCTGGACCCGCTCGTGGGCCACGACCATCGGCCGCATCTGCAGGAAGGCGAGCCGCCGGGGCGCGTCCGGCCCGCCCTCCATGTCGCCGGCGAACTCGATCTCGACCGGTCCACCCATCCCCCAGGAGCCGATCTGGAGAAGCTCGTCGATCAGGGCCGGCAGCGGGAAGCGGTCGTGCTTGAGGATGCTGGCGAAGGTGACCAGCCGGACCCCGGGACGGGCGACGCCGTCGGAAATGCGGCCGTCCTGGGGGCTGTAGACCGAGCCGACCAGCGGCAGGACGCCGTCCTGATCGGCCTGGGCGATGTCGTAGCGGGTCGGCTGCGGCGCCCCGACCTCCTCGGCGAACTCGGTGCTGGTCTGGAGGTCGAGGGCGTAGAAGCTGCGCTGGGCGTTCTCGAGGATGTCCTCGACCGAGGAGAAGTCGGGCAGGTGGCGGGGGTAGCGCGGGCAGAAGCGCAGGCCGCCGGCCCCCTCGACGACCAGCTTGCCGAGGCCGAGGCCGATGGTGGCGACCCCGTCCTCGGGCCGGACCGGTCCGTGCGGGTAGTAGTTGTGGCTGCGGGCGACGCCGGCGAAGGTCGGATAGAAGCGGCTGCCGTGCCAGCGCCCGAACAGTCGTTGGATGACCACCGCCATCTTCTCCTCTTCGAGCAGGAAGGGCGTGGCCCGGATGAAGCTGCGGGCGCGCGCGGCGAAGGTGCTGGCGTAGACCAGCTTGACCGCCCGGCACAGCTCGCGGGTGCGCTCCTCGACCCCGCCGCCGGTGTTCGGCAGCATCAGGGTCTCGTAGACGCCGGCGAAGGGCTGCAGGTGCGAGTCCTCGAGCAGGCTGGAGGAGCGCACCGCCAGCGGACCGGCGAAGAACTGGACCAGGGCGCGCAGGTCCTCGACCAGCTCACGCGGCAGCTCGGCGGCGAGGAAGCGGCGGCGAAGCCGCTCGTCCGGGGTCTCTTGGTCGAGGGCGATCGAGTAGAGATCGTTCTCGGCCATGAAGCGGTCGAACAGGTCGGTGGTGATCACCACCGACGGCGGGACCTCGACCTCGACCCCGTGCCGCGGCGAGACCGGCTGGTAGTGGAGCAGGTAGTTGATGAAGGCGAGCCCCCGCGCCTTGCCGCCGAGCGAGCCCTGGCCGATCCGGGAGAAGCCGACCGTGTCGTCGAAGGTGTGGCGGTCGAAGTCGGCCACCGCCCCGCGTTGGAAGTCGCGCCGGGCCTGATTGAGGGCCCCGGCCAGGAACTCGCGCAGCTCCTCGCCGCCGGCGAAGTCGGCCACCGTCCGCGGCTCGAGCCGGTCGGCCAGCGCGAACTCGGTTCGGGCCCGCATCCAGGTCGAGAAGTCGTTCCGGTGCGAGTGATAGACCAACGACTCGACCGGCACCTCGCGCACCTT
This sequence comes from Planctomycetota bacterium, assembly GCA_003696625.1. GTDB lineage: Bacteria > Planctomycetota > UBA1135 > UBA1135 > UBA1135 > J029. The sequence continues at coordinate 10,927 of RFGR01000090.1, read as the reverse complement.
CTCCTCGACTTCGCGGATGGTGCCGGCGCGGGCGATCTCGGTGCCGTCCGGCAGCCGGAAGACGAAGGGTCCGAAGCCGAAGCTCTCGAGCATGAACTCGCGCATCTGCTGGTAGAGGCGGGGCGAGTTCTTGTCGACGAAGACGGCGCCGGCCGCCTCGGCCGGTCCGGCCAAGGCGGTGTTCGAACTCTGCATCAGCACCGGCATCAGCGGATCCAGAGCCCGCACCCGACGCAGCAGCTCGAAGCCGGCCTCGGGGACCTCCTCGCCGCCGCGCCGCCGGGGCAGGCCGGCGTCGGTGATCACGCCGAGCAGGCGCGCGCGATGCTCCTCGTATAGGCGGAGGGCGGACTCGAGGTCCTGGGCCAGCAGCACCTTCGGCCGCGCCCGCAGGCGCAGCAGCTTGTGCGACAGGTTGACTCCCTCCGAAATCACCCGCTGCGACTGCTCGAGGATCTCGGTGTAGAGCAGCGGCAGGTAGCTGGACAGGAAGTTGATCGAGTCCTCGACCAGCAGGACCGCCCGCACCCCGACCCGGGCCGAGTCGTGCAGGACGTTGACCCGGTCCTCGATCAGCTTGATCACCCCGACCAGCAGGCGGCTGTCGCCCGACCAGAGGAGAACGTAGTCGAAGGGGTGGCGCGGTCGCTGGTCGAGGATCTCCTGCAGCACGGCGCCGTCGTAGCCGAGCAGCACCACCGGCAGCGGCCCGTAGTTTTCCTTGACCTCGTCGGCGAAGGCGAGCGGGTCGAGGTCCCCGAGCTGAGGGGTGATCATCACCATGTCGAAGCGGTGATGACCCTCGAGCAGGGCGATCGCCTCCTCGCCGGTCGAGACCCGTTTCAGCCTCGGCGCGTAGCGCAGGTTGAGTTCGCCGTAGTCGCTCAGCAGCGGCTCGAGGGACTGGCCGTCCTCCTGGAGAATGAAGGCGTCGTACAGGCTCGAGACCAGCAGCACCTCCCGAATCCGGAAGGGCATCAGCATCTCGAAGCCCTCGAGGCCGGCGCGGGCGGTGAAGTCGGTCGGCGGTCGGCGGTCGGGAGTCACCAGCGGACAGTATGACGACCAGCGGGCGGAAAGCGGGACGGGCCGGCCCTGGTCGGGCCGGCCCGTGGCGGCGGTCGCCGGTCGGGCTCAGACCACGCCCTGGTCGAGCATGGCGTTGGCGACCTTGAGGAAGCCGGCGATGTTGGCGCCGTTGACCAGGTTGCCGGGGGTGCCGTAGGCCTCGGCCGCCTCCGAACAGGCGGTGTGGATGCTCTTCATGATCCCCTGCAGGCGCTGATCGACCTCTTCCCGCGACCAGGACAGGCGGGCGCTGTTCTGGGCCATCTCCAGGCCGGAGACGGCGACGCCGCCGGCGTTGGCCGCCTTGCCCGGGCCGTACAGCAGGCCGGCCGCGAGGAAGATGTCGACCCCCTCCGGGGTGGTCGGCATGTTGGCGCCCTCGGAGACCAGCTTGACCCCGTTGGCGACCAGGTTCTTGGCGTCCTTGCCGTTGATCTCGTTCTGGGTCGCGCTCGGGAAGGCGCAGTCGGCCGGGATCGCCCACAGCGGGTTGTGGTCGCGGGCCGGGTCGACCGGGGTGAAGGTGGCGCCGGGGAACTTCTCGGCGTACTCCTTGATGCGCCCGCGGCGGTTGTTCTTCAGGTCCATGACCCAGGCCAGCTTCTCGGCGTCGATGCCGTCCGGATCGTGGATGAAGCCGCCCGAATCGGACAGGGTGACGCACTTGCCGCCGAGCTGGTTGACCTTCTCGACCGTGTACTGGGCGACGTTGCCCGAGCCGGAGACCAGGCAGGTCTTGCCCTCGAGCGAGTCGCCGGCGGCGGCCAGCATCTCGGCCGCGAAGTAGACCGAGCCGTAGCCGGTGGCCTCGGGCCGGATCAGCGATCCGCCCCAGTTCAGGCCCTTGCCGGTGAGGACGCCGGTGAACTCGTTGCGGATCCGCTTGTACTGGCCGAAGAGGAAACCGATCTCGCGGCCGCCGACGCCGATGTCCCCGGCCGGCACGTCGGTGTCCGGGCCGATGTGCTTGCACAGCTCGGTCATGAAACTCTGGCAGAAGCGCATGACCTCGTTGTCGGACTTGCCCTTCGGGTCGAAGTCGGAGCCGCCCTTGCCGCCGCCCATGGGCAGGGTGGTGAGGCTGTTCTTGAACACCTGCTCGAAGGCCAGGAACTTCAGGATGCCGAGGTTCACGCTCGGGTGGAAGCGCAGACCGCCCTTGTAGGGGCCGATGGCGCTGTTCATCTCGATCCGGAAGCCCCGGTTGACCTGGACCCGACCGCTGTCGTCCAGCCACGGAACCCGGAACATGATCACGCGTTCGGGCTCGACGATCCGTTCCAGGATCCGGGCCTCGCGGTATTCCGGGTGCTTCTCGAGGACCAACGACAGGGACTCGACCACTTCACGGACCGCCTGGAGGAACTCCGGCTCGGCGGGGTTGCGAGCCTCGACGGTGGCCATGAAGGACTTGACGAACTCCGACATGCTTCTGCAGCGAAACTGGGGTTGGGGGAGGCCGGGCCCGCGGCCGGAGGGCGGGGCCGGGCAGGGTCCGGGGAGAATAAGCCCGGAATCGCCGCTCCCCAGGACATTTTTCTCCTCGCGGCCGGTCCGGGCCGGCGGTCCGGGGCAGAATGGCGCCGTGCACCCGCCTCGGATCGTCCTGGTGGAGCCGTCGATTCCGGCCAATCTGGGCTTTGTCGCCCGGGTGCTGGCCAACGCCGGTCTGACGGATTGGGTCCGGGTCGGGGGGTGCGACTGGCGGGGCAGCGAGGCCGAGCGGACCGGGGCGATGGCCCGGGACCGGCTCGAGGGGCTGCGGGTGGCCGGCGATCTGGCCGAGGCCGTCGCTGGCTGCTCCCACCTCCTCGGTTTCACCGCCCGCTCCGGCCGCCGCCGCCAGCCTCGGCCGCTGCCCGATCTGGCCCGGCTCCTGGCCGAGTGGGGGCCGGCGGCGCGGGTCGGCCTGGTGTTCGGGCGGGAGGACCGGGGCCTCGAGGCCGAGGAGGCCGAAGCCTGCACCGCCCTGGTCACGATCCCGACCGCCGGCCTGGCCAGCCTGAACCTGAGCCACGCGGTGGCGGTGGCCCTCTACGAGTGGCGGCGGGCGGCCGGACCGGCCCCGGCGCCGCCGCCGCCGGAACACGAGGAGGTCTGGGCGTCGGCGGAGGATCGGCTCCGGCTGGCCCGGCACGCCGCCGCCGAGCTGGCCGCGGCCGGCTTTCCGGACCGAGGAGGGGAGCTTCCCGGCACCCTGCGCCGGCTGGCCGCGCTGCCGGTCTTGGCCCGGGATCTTCGCATGTTGGAGAGGATCGTCCGCCACGCCCGTTGGCGCCGGGAGCACGATTCGCCCGGGGCCTAGAATCCTGCCCCGGTGAAGATCCCCTTCCTCTCGCTCGCTCCGGCCGAGGCGGCCTCGGTCCTGGCCGCCGCCGGCGCCTCGCCCCGCCACGCCGCCCGCCTTCGTCGGCGGCTGCTGGCCGGTGGCGATCCGGCCCGGGATCCGCACCCCGGCTTCGCCCTGCCGCGCCGGGCCCGGGAGCGACTCGAGGAACGCTTCGTCTGGACCTCGCTGCGCAGCGAGCGGCGGCTGCCGGCGCCGGACGGTTCGGAGAAGCACCTGCTGCGGCTGGCCGACGGCGAGGCGATCGAGGCGGTCCGCCTGCCGGGCGCCTTCACCGCCTCGGCCTGCCTGAGCACCCAGGTGGGCTGTGCGATGGCCTGCCGTTTCTGCGCCTCCGGCCTCGACGGCGTCCGCCGCAACCTGACCGCGCACGAGATCCTCGAGCAGGTGGCGGTGCTGCGCCGCTTCGGGCCGGTGCGGCGGCTGGTCTTCATGGGCGCGGGCGAGCCCGGCCGCAACCTCGGCGCGATCGCCGCCGCGCTGCCGGTGCTCCGCGACGAGGGCGACCTCGGTCCGCGCTACGTCCTGGTCAGCACGGTCGGCCCGCCGGCGACGATCGACCGGATGGCGGCGATCGGCCTCAAGTTCACTCTGGCCCTCTCCCTGCACAGCCTCGACCGGGACCTGCGCGGCGAGCTGATCCCGACCCAGCGCGGGGTCGAGCCGCTCGACCTGTTGGCCGCCGCGGATCGCTACCGCGCCGCCACCGGGCGCAGCTACCAGGTCGAGTACGTCCTCCTCGGCGGCGTGAATGACTCCCGCGCCGACGCCCGTGAACTGGCCCGGGCGATGCGCGGTCGGCGCGGGCATCTCAGCTTGATCGCCTGGAACCCGGTGCCTGGACTGCCCTTCGCCCGGCCGAGCCAGGCCGCCGTGCGGGCCTTCCTCGAGGTCCTGCACGAGGAAGGGGCCAGCGTCAGCCTCCGGCGGACGGTCGGCGAGGCGGCGACCGCCGCCTGCGGTCAGTTGCGGGCGGCCGCCTCGGCCTCGGCCTGAGGCCGGGCGTAGCGCAGGATCACCCCCAGTTCCTCGCGCATCCGGTGGCGGGGGACGATCCGGTCGATCTGGCCCTTCTCGAGCAGGAACTCGGCCCGCTGGAAGCCCTCCGGCAGCTCCTGGCGGATCGTGTTCTGGATCACGCGCGGCCCGGCGAAGCCGATCAGGGCGCCGGGCTCGCCGATCAGGATGTCGCAGACGCTGGCGAAGCTGGCGGTGACGCCGCCGGTGGTCGGGTTGGTCATCACCGAGATCGAGAAGCCGCCGCCCTCGCGGAAGACGCTCAGGGCCGAGCAGGTCTTGGCCATCTGCATCAGCGAGATCGCGCCCTCGTGCATGCGGGCGCCGCCGGAAGCGCTGAAGATCACCAAGGGCAGGCCCCGCTCGCCGGCCAGCTCGGTCGCGCGGGCGATCTTCTCGCCGACGACCTCGCCCATCGAGCCGCCCATGAAACTGAAGTCGAGGACGGCCAGGACCACCGGCACGCCGCCGATCTCGGCGGTGCCGGCCAGGCAGGCGTCGGCGTTGCCGGTCTTCTGCTGGGCCTTGGCCAGCTTCTCCGAATAGGGGATCTTGTCGACGAAGCCGAGCCGGTCGGAGGGCCGCAGTTCGGTGAAGTACTCGACGAAGGTCCCGGGGTCGGCGGTGATCTCGATCCGCCGGCGCCCGTCCACCGTGTGGTGGAAGTCGCAGTTCGGGCACACCGAGAGGTTGGCGAGCAGCTCCTTGGTGTAGATCATGGAGCCGCAGGCGGAGCACTTGCTCCACAATCCGCTCGGCATGTCCTTCCTCTTTCGCTTCAGGCGCCAGGCCATGCCCTCATCTTAGAACATCTCGGGCAGGGTCGGCGCCGGGCCGCGGAACAGCCAGTCGGCGGCGGCGACCGTCTCTTCCGGTCCGTCGGCCCGGCCGATCGCGGCCAGGGCCGCCGCGCTCTGGTAGCCGGCGTAGAGCTGGGCGAACGATCGGACGTCGAGGCGGAGGACCGGGCCGGCGGCGCCGGCCGCGGCCCGGCGGAGTTCGCCGCGGCCGGCGGCCACCTCGAGGGTCCAGCGGCCGGCATTCTCGGGGAAGAGGTCGTCGAGCAGCTCGAGGTCCACCCGGCCGGAGAGCGGCGCCGGCCAGCCGCGGGCGGCCACCGCCGCGGCCGGATCGAGCACCCGCAGCATCCAGCGCTCCTCGAGCCGGGAGCGCACCGTCCGGCCGGGGATGTGCTGGAGGATCGGATCCTCCGGCGGCAGGTGGAGGACGGCGTCCTCGTGCATCGTGCCGTTGCCGGCCAGCAGTCCGAGCAGGCTGCGGCCGGCCTCCGGAGTGGCGGCGACGAGGTCGGTCAGGACCATCCGCGACTTCCAGCCCTCGCCCTTCTGGTTGACGAAGAACAGGTAGCCTTCGATGCCGTCCGGACCCTCGGCGGCGAAGCCGTGGGCCGGCCCCAGCCGCGGCCGATGGACCCGCGACCAGAGGTAGCGGTCGCGGTCGAGCCAGCCGTGGCGGCCGACGGCGACCCGGCGGTAGAGGTCGCGGACGAGCGGCATCTCGTCTCCGCGCAGCGGCCGCACCCGCCGCTCATGGCTGCCGCCCTCGATCTCGCGCAGGCGCAGCGTGGTCGTGTAGTAGTGCCCGGCCAGCTCGTAGCCGGCCTTGCGGTAGAGCCGGATCGTCGAGGGGTAGAGCGAGCTGAGCGGGAAGCCGGCGGCCCGCATCTCGCGCAGAGCTTCGCGCATCATCCAGGTGGCGGCGCCGCGGCCGCGAAACTCGTGCGCCACCGCCACCCCGGCAACGCCGCAGCAGCCGACCGCGCGGCCGCCGAGGAAGTGGCCCATCGGCACCCAGAGCAGGGTGCCGGCCAGCCGGCCGTCCGGAGTGAGCAGCAGCCGGAGGCGGTCGTCCCCGCCCCGATCCCACCACTCGGGCGCGTCCTCGGGCGGGAAGTTGAACGCGAGCCCGAGCAGCTCGGCCAGCTCCTGGCCGCGTTCGGCGCGGTCGAAGGGCGCGAGCCGGAAGGGGCGGCCGGGACTCACGCCGGCCCTCCGCGCAAGGTGGCGACGCCGGCCGCCATGTCCTCGCGGCCGAACAGCCAGGATCCGGAGACGAGGACGTCGGCGCCGGCGGCGCGGCAGCGCGGGGCGGTGCGATCGTCGATGCCGCCGTCCATCTCGATACGGCCGGCGAAGCCCCAGGAGCGGAGCTGCTCGACCTTGGCCAGGACCTCCGGCCGGAAGCTCTGGCCGCCGAAGCCGGCCTTCACCGACATCACCAGGACCAGGTCGATCCGGTCGAGGAAGGGTCGCAGCGGCTCGACGCCGCAGGGCGGATCGACCGCCACGCCGACCGGGCGGCCGGTGGCGGCGAAGGCCTCGAGGGCGGCCGGGAAGTCCGCCGCCGCCTCGTAGTGGAAGGTCAGGCGATCGGCCCCGGCCTCGGCGTAGCGCTCCGCCCATTCGGCCGGCCGCTCGATCATCAGGTGGACGTCGAGCGGGACCGCCGCCCGCCTGGCCAGGGCGGCCACCACCGGCGGGCCGATGGTCAGGTTGGGCACGAAGTGCCCGTCCATTACGTCGACGTGGTGCCAGTCGGCCCCGGCCGCTTCGGCCCTGGCCATCTCGGCGCCCAGATCGGCGAAATCGGCGGCCAGCAGCGAAGGGGCGACCAGGACGGAGCCGCTCATGGCCGGGCAGTCTAGCCCGCCCGGCCTAGAATGGGACCGGCATGAGGATCCCCCCCTTCTTCCACTGGGTCGCCGACCAATACCAGGCCCAGCCCGTCCTGACCGTGGTGGTCGCCTTGGCCGCCCTGATCCTGGTGCTCTACCTGATGCGGAAGGCGTTCAAGGCCTTCGCCGTGATCCTCGTCGTGCTGATCGCCCTGATCCTGGTCTCCTATTTCATCGAGGGTGAGGAGGCCACCCGGCGCCGGATCGAGCAGGGGGGGCAGAAGGTCGGCGAGATCCTGCGCGAGACCGGCGTGATCGGCGGCGACCAGGGAACCGGCCGCGAAGGGGTCGAGGAGCCCGGCCGCTAGGACGGACGGGCGAAGGCCAACAAGGCGTCCTCGGCCGCGGTCAGGGCCCGCTCGAAGGCGGGCAACCGGGCCGCCTTCAGGCATTCGCTGACCACTGAGGGACTCACCCCGAGTTCGGCCGCGGCCGCCGAGCCGGTCCGGCGCCGGTGACCGTCCGGGTCGAGGACCGTCCGCAGGATCTCCCGCTGGCGGGGGGTCCAGCCGGCGGCGAGGTCACCCAGGTGGTCGAGCAGGGCGGCCACCACCCGGTCCCCGGCCCCGAAGCCCGCCGCAGCCAGGATCGTCCTGGAGCGGCGTGCCTCTTCGAGGGCGCGCCGGGCGGCCCGCGGGCCGGGCCCGTCGGCGACGCCGGGGCGGCGCGGATCGATCGTGGTGTCGATCCCGCCCGATCCCAGGCCGAAGGCCCACCGGTGGGGGGCCAGTACGAACAGGAGGTGGAGCGGCGCGCGGGCCGCCGCGGCGGCCACGGGCCGGTCCTCCGGCCCCCCCGGACAGCGGAACAAGGCCAGAACCTGGTCCCCGGCCTGGACAGCGGGGCCGGCGAGCAGCTGGCGGCGATGGCGAAGCCGGAAACCGGTCAGGGCGGAGGTCAGCTCGCGCTGGAAGGCCTCGCGCTGCGGTCCCGCGGGAGGATCGAGCGCCTGCCCGGTCAGGACAAGGGCGTGGATCCGTCCCATGGCCGGCAGGATATCGGAAGATAAGCCGAATCTTCAAAAATTCGGCAAATGTGCCGAAGCTAATCCGCTGGTTCCAGCGCCGCGATCCCGGGAAGCTCCTTTCCCTCCAGCATTTCGAGGAAGGCGCCGCCGCCGGTGCTGAGATGGGTGACCCGGTCGGCCACGCCGGCCTTCTTCACCGCCGCCACCGAGTCGCCGCCGCCGATCACCGAGACGCAGTCGCTGGCGGCCACGCCCTCGGCGATGGCTTGGGTGCCCGCGGCGAAGGGCTCGAACTCGAAGACCCCCATCGGCCCGTTCCAGACCACCGTGCCGGCGCCGGCCAGCGCCTCGAGGTAGCGGGCGCGGGTCTCGGGGCCGATGTCCAGGCCCATCCAGCCCTCCGGTACGTGGGGGCCGACCTCCTGGGTGGCGGCGTCGGCGGCGAAGCGGTTGGCGGCGACGTGGTCGGAGGGCAGGCGCAGCTTCACCCCGCGCTCCTCGGCCGCGTGCAGGATCGCGGTGGCCGTCTCCAGCCGGTCCTCCTCGACCAGGCTGGCGCCGACGCCGATCCCCTGCGCCCGGAGGAAGGTGTAGGCCATGCCGCCGCCGATCAGGATCTCGTCCACCTTCTCGACCAGGTGCTCGAGCACGAGGATCTTGTCGCTCACCTTGGCGCCGCCGATCACCGCCACCAGCGGCCGGCGCGGCTCGGCGCCGAGGGCCAGGTCGAAGGCGGCGATCTCCTTCTCGAGCAGCAGGCCGGCCACCGCCGGCCGCAACAGCGCCGGCACTCCGGCGGTGGAGGCGTGCGCCCGATGGCAGGTGCCGAAGGCGTCCTGCACGAACCAATCGGCCAGCCCGGCCAAGGACCGGGCCAGCTCCGGGTCGTTGGCGGTCTCGCCCGGCTCGAAGCGCAGGTTCTCGAGCAGCAGGAGCTGGCCCGGGCGCAGGGCGGCGGCGGCGGCGGCGGCGGCGGGGCCGACCACCTCCGGGCACTCCACCACCTCGGCCTCGCCGTCCAGGAGTCGGCGCAAGCGGCGGGCGACCGGGGCCATCCGCAGTTCCTCGACCACCTTCCCCTTCGGCCGGCCCAGGTGGGAGGCGACCACCGCCGAGCCGCCGCCGGCGAGCACCGCCCGCAGGGTGGGCAGGGCGGAGCGGATCCGGGTGTCGTCGGCCACCTCGCCGTCGGCCAGCGGCACGTTGAAGTCCACCCGGATGAAGGCGCGGCCGGGGGCCGGGCCGGCCTCGGCCAGGGTCTTTCGGCGCAGTTCCACCGCGGATCCGGTTCAGCCCAGGGCGTGCAGGCGCTCGACCAGGTCGCAGACCCGGTTGCTGTAGCCCCATTCGTTGTCGTACCAGGACACCACCTTGACCAGGTTGGCGTCCAGGACCATGGTCGAGGCGGCGTCGAACACCGAGCTGTGCGGGTTGCCGAGGACGTCCCCGGAGACGAGCGGATCCTCGGTGTATTCGAGGATCCCGGCCAGCGGACCGGCCGCCGCCTCGCGGACGGCTGCGTTCACCTCGGCCACCGTGACCTCGCGGTTCAGGACGGCGGTCAGATCGACGACCGAACCGCACGGCACCGGCACCCGCATCGACATGCCGTCGAGCTTGCCGTTCAGCTCGGGCAGGACCTTACCGACCGCCCGGGCGGCGCCGGTGGTGGTCGGGATGATGTTGGTCGCGGCCGCTCGCGCCCGGCGCAGGTCCGAGTGCGGCAGATCGAGAATGCGCTGGTCGTTGGTGTAGGCGTGAATCGTGTTCATGAGCCCGCGGCGGATGCCGAAGGACTCGTGCAGCACCTTGGCCAGCGGCGCCAGGCAGTTCGTGGTGCAGCTCGCGTTCGAGACGATGCGCTGGCCGGCGGCCAGGGTGTCGTCGTTCACGCCCAGGACGACCATGTTGTCCACGTCGCCCTTCGGCGGCACGGTCAGCACCACCTTGCCGGCGCCGGCGTCGAGGTGCTTCTGGCACAGTTCCCGGCTGCGGAAGATGCCGGTCGACTCGATCACCAGGTCGATGCCCAGATCGCCCCAGGGCAGGGACGCCGGGTCACGCTCGGCCAGGACCTTGACCGGGCGGCCGTCGACCACGATCGAGTCGGCCGCGACCGCGACCTCGCCGGCGAAGCGGCCGGAGACCGAGTCGTAGCGCAGCAGGTGGGCCAGGGTGGCGGCGTCGGTCAGGTCGTTCAGGGCGACGACCTCGAAGTCGCCGCCGCGTTGGTGCATGATCCGGAAGACGTTGCGGCCGATGCGGCCGAAGCCGTTGATGGCGATGCGGATGGCCATGACGAGGGCAGGTAGGGGGGCTGGGAGGGGTGTCGGGAGGCTCCGGCGCGACCCGCAAGCGGATCGGCGGGCGCTTCGGGACGGAGCATTCTAGGAGGGGCGTCCGAAGCGGCCAAGGCGGCGGCTATGCTCGCAGCATGGCGCAGGATCCGCTGGCGCGGGCGGTGGCCGCTCTGGCGGCGCTCGGGCCCTGGCCCGAGGGCGGCCGCGTCGCCCTGGCCTTCTCCGGCGGCGCCGATTCGGTCTTTCTGGCCTGCGCCTGGCGCGCCTTCGCTTTCGGCCGCGACCTGACCGGCCGGGCGCTGATCGTCGATCACCGCCACCGTCCCGACACGACCGCCGAGGCCGCCGCCGCCGCCGCCGCCGCCCGCGCCCTCGACCTTCCGGCCGAGGTCTTGGCGGCGGAGCGGATCGGGGCCGGCGAGGACGCCCTGCGCCGCGCCCGCTACGCCGCGCTGAAGTCGGCGATGGCGGCCGGCGGCGAGAGTGTGCTGCTGTTCGGCCACCACGCCGACGATCAGGCCGAGACCGTGCTC
>RFGR01000089.1 GCA_003696625.1 Planctomycetota bacterium | reverse complement strand
CGCCGGCCCCAGCCCTCGAGCGCGGCCAGGACCCGCTCGCGCTGGTCCGGATCGAGGTTGTCCCGGTCGGCTTCGGCGACGAGCGGGCCGACCAGGCCGCGCTCGGCCAGGCGCCCGACCCAGGCGGCGGGATCACTGGCCCGGATCGGCCGCAGGAGTTCGATCTCGGCCGCCGGATCGACCACCTCGACCACCGGGTCGGCGGCGCCGGCGAGCCGGCCCCAGGGCGTCTCGATCAGAAAGGAGCCCACGGCCGTTCCAGGCCGGCAGGGAACCCGGTCGCCGGAGCGGAGCACGGCCACCGGGTGCTGGGAGGCGGCGAGCAGCGGCAGGGCGAGAAGCAGCATGATCGGGCCTAGGGCGGCGCGACCGCCCGGTCACCGTCTTCTCCGATCCTACCGGCCGGTCAGGGCGAGATCGGCGGCAGGTCGCGCAGGTAGCCGAGCGCCCGGCCGGCGCCGCGGTAGAGCATGGCGTAGGCCTTGGCGTAGGAACTCTGGCCGGGCAGGTTCGCCCAGGCGTCGTCGAGGACCGCCCGCAGGCCGGGATCGTGCTCGAGGCTCTCCGAACAGGCCAGGCCGAGGACCATCAGGCCGCTCATGCCCTTGTAGGTTTCGGTCGGTCCGTTGGCCTTGTAGCGGAAGGCGTGGTTGGCCCAGTCGTACTGGTTGGCGGCCCAGGTCCGGGCCAGGTCGTGCAGCGCCGCGCGGGCGGTCGGATCGGCGGTCCGACGGTCCCAGGCGACCAGGCCCTCCAGGGCCACGCCGGCGTGGATCGTGGACTCGTAGCGGTCGACCGGAACCGTGACCAGGAAATCGACGCAGTCCCTCGCGGCCGCCTCGAGTTCGGTGGCCAGGTCGGCCTCGCCCGGCATGTTCTCGCAGATCTCCAATACCCGCAGCAGGCCGATCAGCGGCCAGCCGACCTCCCGCACGTGGAGCGGGTCGCCGCCGCCGTCGCGCAGGGCGGTCTGGGTTTGCAGGGTCCACGGCACGACCTCTTCGGCCAGGTGGCGGCCGCAGGCGAGAGCGGCGTCGCGCAGTCGCGGGGCGCCGGTCAGCAGGTGGGCGAGGACCACTCCCTCGACCAGCTGATGACCGCCTTCGTGCCGGAACTGCGGGATCGGCAGGTCGTCGACGTGGAAAGAGGGGAAGTCGGTCCAAGAGCCGCCGTAGCGGGCGAAGAAGTCGGCGAACTGGGAGTCCGGATCGGTGAAGCCGAGGGCCTGGATCCGCGGCTGGGCGGCGTACCAGACCGCGACGTCGCGCAGTCCGGAGCCGGCGGGAAGGTCGAGGTTCTCGCCGACCTTGTCCACCTCGTACTGACCGACCATCGCGAACAGGCGCTCGATCGCCTCCCCGCCGGCGGCGCCGCGGGACTGCTCCGGCGCCAGGTAGCTGCGCATCCGGTCGGCGAACTCGGGAAAGTAGGCTGTCGCCAGCCAGGCGAAGGCGTTCTCGAGCGTGCCGTCGTAGTCCGGCCAGGCCTCCCACTCCGCCCGGCGGCCGGCGCCGCAGATCCGGGCGATGTGGCTGCGGACCCGGTTCGAGGTGGCGCGATGCTGGAAGCAGCCGCCGTACCAGGCGATGTCGACGTCGGCGTAGTGCCAGGCCAGCTCGAGACCGGGCTGGAGGTAGTCGACGTCGCCGGTGCGCAGGAACTGGAGCAGCACCACCCAGGCCGGGTCGTACTCCTGCTGGAGCGCCCCGGAGTAGGAGATGCCGTTCTCGCCGTCGTAGAAGTCGCCCCAGTCGGCCAGACCGTAGTTGTGGGCCGGGTCGAGGTCGCGGCGCCAGAGGACGAGGTCGGTGGACTGGGCGAGCTTTTCCTCGAGGGCGGTGTTGTCGCCGGGCAGGGCCTCGCCGAGCGGCCCCAGGGCACCGCTCCGGCAGTACCAGGAGGCGTCGGCGTGGAGCAGGAGCGGAGCCGCGGCCGCCGCGGCAACCGCCTCGGGCTCCCGGGCGTCGGCGGCCGGCCCTACGGTCAGCCACAGCTCGCGCGTGCGGCCGAAGCCCTCGTCGAGGGTGCGGCCGCGGCCGTCCACCTCCGGGCAGAGATCGAGCCGGAGGAGGTCGCCGCTGCGGACGATCGCGTCGGGATGAAGCTGCCAGAAGGAGCGCAGCTCGAGCAGGGTGCCGGCGAAACCGACCACCCCCGGCAGGCGTCCCGGCGCGTCGACCCCGTCCCGGCGCAGGGTGTCCGGTCCGATCTGGCGGCGGTCGAAGTCGCCGGGGATCAGCTCGACCGAGCCGTCGGCGTCGACCAGGCGGGCGGTCGGGCCGGGGGCGGCGAGCGGCAGCTCGAGCCGCCAGGAGGTCACCTCGAGGGAGCCGGCCAGGACGTCGAGGGTATGCCGGATCCGCACGAGCGGTTGGCCGCGCCAGATCGTCGCCCGGGTCGTCAGGCGGGCCACGGCGCGGCCGCCGGCGTCCTCGAGGTCGTCCCGCCGGAGCAGGGTGACGGACAGCTCGCCCTCGTGCTCGACCGCGAAGGCGCCGCCGGGAACCACCCGGAGGTCGCCGACGGGGGTCGAGACCGTCGCCGCGGCCGGGGCCGTCAGGCCGCCGCCGAGGCGGCCGTCGAGTTCGAAGAGGCCGTTCCCGCCGGCGTCCCGGAACTCCAGGGCCTCGGTGCGGACGGTCAGCGGCGCGCCCGCGGCGGCGGGCTGGACGGTCAGCTCGCCGGTCGGGAGGAGGCCGTCCCGCCGCGGCCGCAGGGTGCCGGCCAGTGCGCCGCCGGCCGGCAGCGCCGGCGCGATCAGCTCGGCCAGCAGCCAGCGGACGCTGCCGTCCGGCCAGCGGGCCAGCACCCGGCCGGCCGCCGGCAGCACCCGGCCGTCCTCGAGTTCGAGTTCGAGCGGCCCCGCCGCGGCCGGTTCGCCGGCCGGGAAGGGCAGGCCGAAGGCGGCCGGCGTCGCCGGCTGGTCGGCGCCGCTGCGTTCCTCGCCGCTGACGGCGACCTCGAAGGAGGCGCCGAGGTCGCGGCCCGGGCGCCCGCCGTCGTCGCCGCCGCCGGCCGGACCGCAGGCCGCAAGCGCGAGCAGGAGGCCGGCCAGCGGCGGGACGGGCGCCCCCCGACCCGAGCGACTGCCGATTCCCGCCATCCTCGCCCCTTTATCGGCTGGCCCGGCGTCCGGCTGAGGCCCCTTCGATCAGGGCCGGATGGAGCGGAGGTTTCGGAGCCGTTCCAGCGCCAGCGGCGCCGTCCGGTAGAGCATGGCGAAGGCCTTGGCGTAGCCGGTGCGCTGGGGCAGGTGCTGCCAGGCGTCCTCGATCACCGCCCACAGGTCCTCGTCGTGCTCGAGCGACTCGGCGTAGGCCAGCCCGTAGAGCACCAGGCCGGACATGCCCGGATAGGCCTCCGTCGGTCCCTCCGCCCGGTAGCGGAAGGCGTGCTCCTGCCAGTCGTACTGGGTCTTGGCCCAGTACCGGGCCAGGTCGGTCAGGCAGGCGGCGGCGACCGGATCCCCGGTCCGTCGGTGCCAGCGCGCCAGGCCTTCGAGGGTGATCCCGGCGTGGATGCTCGAACGGACCCGATCGGCCGGCACCGAGGCCAGGACCGCCACGCAGTCCCGCATGGCCGCCAACAGGTCGGCGTGCAAGGACTCCTCGCCGGGCATGCCGCAGCTCAGGTCGGCGAGGACGTCCAGGTTGACGAGCGGCCAGGCCGCGGTACGGGTGTGGAGCAGTTCGGCGTTCTCGTCCCTCCGCTCGACCAGCGCGGCGATCGCCCGCGGTACCTCGCGGCGGACGTGGTGGGCGCCGAAGGCCAGCGCCCGCTCGCGCAGGCGGGCCTCGCCGGTCAGCAGGTGGGCCAGGGCCAGGCCCTCGACCACCGCGTGGCCGCTCTGGTGGCGCTCGTCGGGGACCGCGCCCGGGTCGGTGTGGAAGGCCGGGAACTCGTCCCAGGAGCCGCCGTAGAGGGCGAAGAAGTCCTGGAACGCGGCCTGGGCGTCGGTGTAGCCGCGGCGGCGGGCCTCCGGGAAGGAGCTGAGCCGCTCGGCGTACTCGCGCAGCGACCGGGCCGGCGGCTCGAGGCGCTCGGCCATCTTCCGGACCATGTGGAAGCCGACCATCTCGAACAGCCGCTCCTGGAGTTCGGCCTCGGCGAGGCCGCGGGCGCGCTCTTCGTCCAGCCAGTCGGCGAGGGTGGCGGCGGCCTCGGCGCCCCAGTTCGCCTCGGCCCAGGCCAGCTCGCCGGCCAGGGTGCCGTCGGCCTGCGGCGAGGCTCGGTACTCATCCGCCAGGCTGCGGGCGAGGATGCCGGCGATCCAGGCGTCGACGTGGTGCTGGGTCGCGCGGTGCTGGAAGGCTCCGCCCTGCGGGGTCAGGTCGACGTCGGCGTAGTGCCAGGCCAGCTCCAGGGCCGGATCGAGCCAGTCCGGATCACCGGTGCGCAGGAACTGCCGGATCAGGACGACGCCGGGGTCGTACTCCTGCTGCAGCGGTCCGGCGTAGGCCAGGCTGTGCTCGCCGTCCTGGAAGTCGCCGAAGTGGAGCAGGCCGAAGTGATGGGCCGGGTCGCGCTCGCGGGCGGCCAGAACCCGGTCGGCGGACTGGGCCAGGCGCTCCTCGAAGGCGGCGTCCTCGCCGGCGCGGGCCGCCGCCAGGGCGCCGACCGCCCCGGAGGCCAGGTACCACTCAGCGGTGGCGTGCGGCCGCGGTGGGGCGGCGAGGCGGGCGGCCAGCGCCTGAAGGTCGGTCGCCCGGGGCGGCGCCGCCCGCAGCCAGACCTCGACCGTGCGGCCGAAACCCTCCTCGAGAACGAGTTCGGCGCCCGGACGCCCCGGGGCGAAGTCGATGGTCAGGAGGTCGCCGCGCCGGGCGGCGGAGGTCGGCAGCAGGTCGCGGAAGCCGACGACGCCGACCGTCAGCGGCGCGACCGCGACCACGCCGGGGAAGGCGCCCGCGATCTCGCGGCCTTGGAAGCGGAAGGCGTCGGCCTCGGCCTGGATCACCTCGGCGTCGCCGCGCCGGACCGAGAGCCGCCCGTCCGGCAGCGGCGCCCAGGTCCGCCGGCCCGGCCCGGCCGCCGGCAGCTCGAGGCGCCAGCTCCGCAGCCGGTGCACCCCGGCCAGCAGGTCGAGGCTCTGCTGGAGGCGGATCAGATCGGAGCCGCGGAACAGCCGGACGCGGGTCGTGAGGAGGGCGACGATCCGGCCCTGGTCGTCGCCCAGCTCGTCGATCCGCTTCAGGTCGAGACTCAGCTCGCCGCTTCGCTCCACCTCCCAGGCGGCGGCCGCGACCGGCCGCAGCTCGCCGGCCGCGGTGGTCACCCGACTGACCGCGGGGCCGGCCAGAACCGGACCGTTTGGGCCGTCGAGCCGGAACAGTTCACCGGCCCCGGCGGCCGTCCGGAAGCGGACGGCGCCGGTGTCCACCCGGAGAACGCCGCTCTCGCCGCGCTGGAGTTCGAGGGTCCCGTCCGGCGGCTCGGCGGCGCTCCGTGGCCGCAGGGAGGCTCGGAAGACCCCGCCGGCGGCCAGCGGCGGGGCGACGAATTCAACCCGCAGCCAGCGGATCGAACCGTCCTCCCAGCGCGACAGCGCCTCACCGGCGGCCGGCAGCACCCGGCCTTCGGAGCGGACCTCGAGCGGCGGGACGTCCTTCAGGGTGCCGGCCGGCAGCGGCAGGCCGAACACCACCGGCAGCGCCGGTTGGTCGGCGCCGCTGCGCTCCTCGAGGACGATCGGCGCGTCGAGGGCGCCGGCCTGCTGGGCGCGGGCCGGACCGGTCGGCAGGAGCAGGAACGCGGCCAGCAGGGCCGCGGCGGGGGCGGGGAGGCGGTCGGGGCGCATGGCGGGCGTCGGGCTCGCCCCCCTTGGCGGACGCCGACCGGACCGCTTGAGCGGGGATACGGAAAACGGCCCCGACCGGAGGAGGTCGGGGCCGAAGGAACCGCGAACCGCGTCGACTACTGGATCGTGGTCGGACCGAAGTAGCCGATCCGTTCGTCGCCCTGGAACCAGGAAACCGAGGAGAGAAGGACGGTCTTGCCCTGGAGCGGCGTGCCGTTCATTTGGGTGGGGACCTGCCAGTCGTAGGTGACGAAGCCGTACTGATCGGGGTGGGAGCCGTTGGCGTCGATGATCACGTAGGGATTCGACAGGCCGGTGCTGATGCCGAAGTACTTGGCGTCGCCCTGGTTGAGCCCCATGAAGTAGTAGACGATGGCCGCCGGATCCCGGTGGGCGTAGCGGGTGGTGAAGGTGGAGGTCTGGTTGACCGTAAGCGGCGGGCTGATGTCGAACTCGAGCGGCCGGTCGGCGACGACGCCGCCGTCCACCGAGCTGAGCCGTTCGAAGATGCCGCGGACCTCGACCGCCTGGAAGACGACGGTGGTGCCGGGCGCGATCGAGATCGGCAACTGGAAGGGGGTCTGGTAGACGCCGCCGGTGACGTTCGTGGCCAGCTCGAAGTAGTCGTGGCCGCCGCTGCCGCCGAAGTAGGAGCTGATGTCGAGCTGGAAGCCCTCGGCGGTGGTGCCCGGGGTGTTCGAGGTGCCGGCGTACAGGTAGAGGTCGGCGCCTTCCTTGATGTTCTCGACCCGGATGCCGACCTGGGAGTCGAGGACCGGCGGGTTGAGCAGGGTCAGGACCGGCGGCGGCAGGTTGGAGTCGGGCGGGGACCAGACCACGTAGCGGCCCTGGCGGCCGCCGAGGCCGGAGTCGGCGTCCGGAGCGCCGAAGGCGAGGTCGGAGAAGGTCGAGCCGTTGATGTCACCGGTCTGGGCGACGCTGGCGCCGAGGCGGCTGCCGGCGGTGCCGTCGACCACCAGGAGCTGGGCCGGGCCGCCGGCCTCGAGGAAGTCGTAGACGTAGCCGCGGCCAGCTCCGTTCGCCTCGGGGGCGCCGACTGCGATCTCGACGTCGCCGTCGAAGTTGTGGTCCTGCAGGAACTCGACCGCCCAGCCGAAGTGGTCGCCGGCGGCCTCGCCGTCGATCGTGACCAGCAGCGCCTGCGTGCGGCCGTTCCAGATGAAGACGCTGCCGTTGGCTGTGCCGGGGGCGCCGGCGGCGACGTAGCCGTTCAGGCCGTTCATGGTCGCGTCGACCGAGTAGCCGGCCATGGCGCCCGGGACCGCCGGCGCGAAGCTGCGGATCTCGGTCGGACCGCCGAGCCAGGTCAGGGCCGAGACCGAGCCGGAGTCGACGCCGCCGTCGTCGGCGTAAGGGGCGCCGACCACGAGTTCGTGGGCCGGGCCGCCGACCAGGTCGCCGAGGTCCTCGATCGCGAAGCCGAACCACTCGAGCGAGCCGGGGGCGCCGTAGACCTGGCCGATCTGGTTGAGGGCGCCGCCGCTCCACTGGTAGAAGGTGACCGAGCCGTCGCCGCCGGCATCGCCCGGGGCGCCGACCGCGAGTTCCGCGACACCGTCGCCGTCGACGTCGGTGGCGGCCAAGCCGGTGCCGAACATCGAACCCATCAGCGGGCCGTCGACCGTGTCGAGGAAGGCGCCGGTGGCGCCGTCGACGACGTAGACCCGGCCCGAGAAGAAGCCGCCGGAGCCGGTGAAGAAGGGTGCCGAGACGGCGAAGTCCTGGACCCCGTCCTGGTTCAGGTCGCTCATGGCGGTGACCGCGGCGCCGAACAGCCCGCCCGCCGTCTCGCCGGGGACGGTCAGCAGAAGGTTGCCGCTCTCGCCCTCGAGGACGTAGACGGCGCCGCTGTTCAGGCCGTTGGCGTCGGCGCCGATCGCGCCGACCAGCAGCTCGGGGTAGGTGTCGGCGTCCCGGTCGATCAGCCGGGTCATGGCGCCGGCGAAGGAGGAGCCGGCCTCGGGGCCGGCCTTCTCGTAGACCGGCAGCCACTGGGCGGGAAGGGACGCGCAGAGGACCGCCCCCAGGGCGGCGGGGAGAAAGTGTCGGGTTCGCATGGTTCGATCGGTTCCAGGCGCGCCTGAGGGGATGCGCCAAGGGGAATCCTACCCGATGAATCGGCCGATCGGATGCCGTAATCTGAGGCCTCCATGCGCGGAATCCGCCCTTTCTTCCCGCTTCTCCTCTCCATCCTGGCCCTCCCGAGCTGCGGGAAGGAGGAGGCCCCGCCGTCCGCCCCGGCCGAGACCGGCGCCGCCGGGACGGCCGCGGCACCCGCCCCTCAGGAACCGTCCCCGGCGCTTGGTCCGCGCGAGGCGGACATGTCGGTCCTCCGGGTCAAGGTGGTGACCGCCGAGGATGGCGCGCCGCTGGCCGGGATCCGGGTGCGCCTGTTGTGGAAATCCGGCCGGGAAGAAACCGACGTCGGTCGGATCTATCAGACCACCGGGCCGGACGGGATCGCCCGCTTCGACATCCTCGGCGGCACGATCGTCCAGTCCGTGGCGGCCGAACCCAGTCCCCTGACCGCCCCGGCGGCGAAGGTGATCAAGGCGCCGATCCAGCCGGCCAAGGAGGTGGACCTGGAACTCAAGGTCCGGCCCGGGGCCACGGTCGCCGGCATCGTCCGCGATCCGGACGGGAATCCGGTGCCGGACGCCGAGGTCCGGGTCTGGTTCGCGGAGCGCTGGGAGGTGGAGAACGAGCCCGGCAAGCCTTTCGACATCTCCGGCCGGACCCGCGAGCACGGCGACTTCACCCTCGGCGGCCTGCCGGCCGGCGACTTCCTGATCGAAGCGCGTAAGGAAGGGATGATCGCCACCCGGCGGGTGGCCGGGAAGATCCGCACCGGGCAGGTGCTCGACGGCTTCGAACTGATCCTGACCCCGGCCGAACCGTTCTACGGTCGGGTGGTGGACGAGGACGGCAACCCGATCGCCGGCGCCGAACTCCGGGTCGGGGTCGTCGGCCGCTTCTCCCGGCACGAGGAGACGCCGACGCCGCAGGCGCTCTACGTGCCGGCCGCGCAATACCTGCTCACCAGCGACGAGGACGGCAGCTTCACGGTTCCGGCCCGCAACATGGACGAGATGTGGGTGGCCGAGGCCCGGCACCCCGACTTCATGGACGCCCGCCTGCGGTTGCTGCCCGGTGAAGGGTCCGGGGACGTCGTGATGGAGTACGGCTTCAGCCTGCGCGGCCAGGTCGTCGATGCCGAGCGGGACCCCGTGCCGCGCGCCCGCCTGGTCCTGCGCGGAGAGCAGGAGCGCCGCTTCCGCAGCGGCGAGGGCGGCGGCTTCCGGGTGAACGGTCTGAAGGAGGACCTCGAGGCCGCCGTCCTGGCCTACAAGCCCGGCTACCGTCCGGCCCTGCTCTGGCCGGTGGAGATCGGTCCGGACGCCGAGGCGCTGCGGCTCCAGCTCCTGCCCGGCCTCGGCCTGGAGGGTCGGATCCTCACCGCCGGCGGCGAGCCCGCCGCCGGCCTCCGGGTCGAGATCGTCGAGGAGACGCCGACCGACCCCGCCGCCACTCTGCCCTTCCCCGGCGACCCGCCGCTGGCCGAGTTCGGTCTCGACCACGCCCTCAGCTCGGCCGAGGGCCGATTCGTGTTCGCCGACCTGCCGGAGGGGCCGCTCTCCCTGCGGGTCCTCGATCCCGACGGCCGGGTCCTGGCCGAGGCCAAGGTCCAACCCGGCGGCGAACCGGTGGAGATCGTCCTGCCCTAGCGGCCCGAGGACGGGAACCGCTTCGTCCCGGGACGGCTCTAGTCCCCGATCCGGTCCTCCGGCGCCAGCGGCTCGACGCAGTCCGGCCGGTCCCAGGACGCCCGGTTCACCCGCGGGTCCACCGGCCAGGCCGCCAGCGTCTCCTCCGGCGCCGGCCGCAGCAGCGCCCGCAGGTGGTCCGGATCGGCCTCGGGGTCGGTCCAGACCCGACGGCCGGCGGCGTCGAGCAGAACCGGCATCCGGTGATGGATCGGGGCCATCACCCGGTTGGCCGCGGTGGTGAGCAGCGCCAGGCTCAGGATCTCCCGGCCGTTCTCGGGGTCCCGCCACCGCTCCCAGAGAGCGGCCGCGGCGAGTAGGCCTCCGTCCGGCGGCCGAAAGAACCAGGGCCGGCGGAGCCGGCCTTCCCGGCGCCACTCGTAGAAGCCGCTCATCGGCACCAGTCCGCGCCGGGCCCGGAAGGCGGCGCGGAAGGCCGGCTTCTCGGCCACGGTCTCGGCCCTGGCGTTGATCATCCGGGCGGCGAAGCTCCGGTCCCGGGCCCAGGGCGGGATCAGTCCCCAGTGGAAGAACCGGATCCGGCGCGCACCTTCCGGCCCGATCGCGGCGGGCACGGCCTGGGTCGGGGCGATGTTCCAGCGCGGTCGCAGTTCCTCCTCCTCGGGTAGGTCGGCGGCCAGGAAACGGGCGACGTCGGCGCGTGGGGCGAAGAGGGCGAATCGTCCGCACACGGTTCCAGCCTAGGGCCGCCTCCGGCCGAGACGGCGGAGCTGGTGGCCGACCCAGGAGAGGAGCCAGAGGGCCGAGGCCGTCAGGTGGACGGCGAGCCACAGGCGCCGCCCGCTCTCCTCGGCGGCGGTCTGGAGGAAGAAGCCGGAGGCCACCATCGGGGCCAGGGTCGCCATCAGCGCCAGCCCGCTCCGGCGGCCGCCGCGGCCGCCGCGCCGGAGCCGCCGCCAGGCGTGCTCGCGCCAGAGCAGGCCGGCGGAGAAGACGAGCAGCGGGGCCGTCCAGAGGTGGCCGGCCTGGAACCAGGGCTGGAGCGGGTGGTTGACGAGGGCGAACTCGTCGGCGGGCTCGCACCACCAGAGCGTCCAGGCCCAGGCCAGGCCGGTTGCCGCCACGAGCAGGTTGGCGAGCTGGTGGAACCAGGCCTCGGGTCGGCTCATTCCTGCTCCGGCGGCGGCGGCGGGAAGACCGCGGCGTGGACGGCGAGCACCCGGCGCACCGCCGCCACCGTCGCTCGGGCACTCAGGGTGGCGCCGGAGATCGGACGGATGTCCTTGCGCAGGGCCAGCCGCGGGCCCAGCTCGCGGCCGCGGAATTGGGCGTACCAGGGGCCCTTCGGCAGGTAGTCGAGCGGCTCGGCGAAGGACAGGATCTCGACCCGGGCCACCTTCCGGTCGGGGGCGACGACGACCATCAGCACCTCGGCCTTGGTCCGGACGAGGTGGCGGTCGAACCAGGCGGTTCCGAGCAGCCGGCCCGCTGCGTCGCGGGCGGTGTAGGAGCGGACCACGGCGGACGGCAGGGCGGCGCCGGCCGCCTTCTCGGCCGCCCGCCGCTGGGCGGCGGTCAGATAGTGGGTCTTCTTCTCGATCCGCGCCTTCGGGAAGGCCAGGGCCAGCGCCTCGTCCGGCGTGAGGAAGACCTTGCCGCCGCCGCCGGGGGCGGGGGGGAGAAGGACGGGCAGCAGGGCGATCAGGAGCGGAATCATGGTCAGAAGGCCCAGCCGGCGGCGACCTCGAGGACGTCGACCTCGGCCGATCCAGGCGGATCCTGGCGCTGGTAGTCGAGCTTGAACACGGCCTGCGGCAGCGGCTTCCAGGCCAGGCCGGCGGTGATCCAAGTCGCCGCGCGATCCACCGGCGAGCCGACGGCCAGGTCGGACTCGCTGTAGCGCAGGAAGGGCACCAGCTCCCTCTCCCGGCCGGCGAGAAGATCCCAGCCGGCCTCGAGATACCAGCCCTCGATCCGATCGGACGGGTTGCCGAGCGTGGTGGCGCCGTCCAGCTCGCCGCGGGCCCAGAGACCGCGTAGGCGCAGGGCCTCCCAGTCGTACTGGGCGTGGACCTCCAGGATCGTGGTCGGGAAGTGCGGACCGGCCCCGACCGTCTGGTCGGCGTCCCCGAGCCAGGCCGAGGCGCCGGCGATCAGGCCGGGAGTGCCGGTCCAGTCCAGGCGGCCGGTCCAGGCCAGATTCTCGGCCTTGGCCTGTCCGCCGCCCTGGCGGGCCTTGCGGAACCCGGTCGTGCCCAGGTCGGCGCCGAGGGTTGAGGCGTCGAAGCCGTTCATCAAGTAGCTTCGATACTCCAGGCCGCCGGCTTGGCCGTGGATCCCGACCCCGTTCTCGTGCCAGGTGGTCGGGAGGATCAGCCGTTCGACTTGGGGCCGGTTCGCGCTCCAGAAGGTGGTCGGCTCGTGGGTCTCGTTGATCCAACCCATCGGCACCAGCAGGTGGCCGGCGCGCAGATTCACGGCCGGATCGATCAGGTGGTCGAGGTAGGCCATCTCGACCGCCGCCTGATCGACGTGCTCGAATTCGATCTCCGAGTTGAACACCCAGTCCTCGGAGAAGCGGTAGCCGACGTAGAGGACCAGCCGGTAGAGGTCGAAGCGGTTGGCGGCGCCGTTGCCGGAGTAGCCTTGGTAGAGGGCTTCGCCGTAGCCGCCGAGCGAGGGGCCGGCATCGACCGCGTAGACCTTGGCGGCGGCCGGGCCGAGGCCGTACCGGTCCTGGACCGCGATCGCTTCCCGGCCGTTTCGGAGCCCTTCCAGCTCCTCGGCCAGCAGGTCGATCCGGCGGGCGAGTTCGGCGTTGTCCGGCGGATCCTGGGCGGCCAGCGGCGCGGCCGGGAGGAGCAGGGCGGTGAGGAGGACGAGGCGCATGGACTCAGTCGGGGTTGCGGAGGCGATGGCGGAGGCCGGAACTGGCCCGCCGCTCGAGACCGCCGTCCGGGGTGGGGGAGAGGATCAGGACCTCGACGCCTGGGTGGGCCTCGGCCCAGGCCAGGGCGGCGTCCGGACCGAGGACGGCCAGGCCGGTGGCCAGACAGTCGGCGGCGGTGGCCTCGGCGGCCAGGACGGTGAGGGAGCCGAAGTCGGGAGCCGGGAGGCCGCCGCGGGGATCGAGCAGGTGGCCCAGGCGGCGACCGGCGACGACGATGCCGCGCTCGGAGTTGCCGGAGGTGGCGAGGGAACCGGCCGGCGGCAGGTCGAGCACCACCGCCGGCTGGTCTCGACGCCGCGGATCGGCGACCGCGGCCTCGCGCCCTCCTCCGGTCCAGGCGAGCTGGCCGCCGAGGTCGAGGAGGACCTCGACCGCGCCGGCGGCGACCGCGGCCGCCCGGGCGGCGTCGAGCGCCCGGCCCTTGCCGAAGGCTCCCTCCTCGAAGGACACGCCCGGCCGGCGGACCACCCCCTCCGGGGTGAGGGACCAGGCCGCGTTCCGGCAGAGCCGGCGCGCCCGTTCGATCTCCGCTGCGGTCGGGAGCCGGCCGCCGCCGCGCAAGTCCCAGACCGCCACCAGCGGAGCGATCGCCGGCTGGAAGGCGCCGGCGGTGGCCTCGGCCCAGCGGCGGGCGGCGAGGAGGTCGGCTCGCAGCGCCGGCGAGATCGGGACCGGGCGGTCGGCCGGGGCCGCGTTCAGGCGGGCCAGTTCGCTTGCGTCGGTCCAGGTGCTCAGCCGGGTCTCCGCGGCCGCGACCGCCTGCACCGCCGCCTCGGTCGCGGCCAGGGCCCGTTCCCGATCCGCGGCGGCGCAGTCCACCCGGAGCACGGTTCCCATCGCCACAAGGAGCCGCTCGGCGTGGACGGGGGGCGGGGTCGGAGGGGGAGCCGGCGCCGCCTGAGCCAAGATGCTAATGAGAATCAATCTCATTTCCTGTCGGAGAAGGATAGGTCCCGGCTGGCCGGACGCAAGGGCTTTTTCCGGCCCGGGCGGCCGGGCAAGATGGGGGCGGGATGATCGATCGCTGGCTGGAGGAGCGGCGGGAGGGTCGGGAACAGAGCGAAGAGGACATCCGCGGCTTCGTGCGCGGCGTGCTCGACGGCAGCGTCAGCCGCGCCCAGGCGGCGGCTTGGCTCGCCTTCGTCTGCGTTCGCGGGATGACTCCGGCCGAGACCGTCGCCCTGACCCGGGCGATGACCGACTCCGGCGAACGGCTCCGCTGGGACGGCCTGACCGGGCCCTTCGTCGACAAGCACTCCACCGGGGGCGTGGGCGACAAGGTCTCCCTGGTCCTGGCCCCGCTCTGGGCGGCGCTCGGGCGTCGGGTTCCGATGCTCTCCGGGCGCGGGCTGGGCATCACCGGCGGCACCCTGGACAAGCTCGAATCCATCCCCGGCTTCCGCACCTCGCTCGGCCCGGCCGAGCTCCGCCGGGTCCTCGCGGAGGTCGGCTGTTTCATCAGCGGCCAGACCCGGGAACTGGCTCCGGCCGACCGGGAACTCTATGCGCTTCGGGACGAGACCGGCACCGTGCCGTCGGTGCCCCTGATCACCGCCTCGATCCTGTCCAAGAAGCTGGTCGAGGAAATCGAGGAGCTGGTCCTCGACGTGAAGCATGGTTCCGGCGCCTTCATGAAGACCGAGGCGGCCGCCCGCGAGCTGGCCGATTCGCTCGAACGGGTCGGTCGTGCCTCCGGGCTGCGGACCCGGGCCCTCCTGAGCGACATGTCGCAGCCGCTCGGACGGGCGGTCGGCAACGCGCTGGAGGTCGAGGAGGCCGTGGCCTGCCTCGAGGGCGGCGGCCCCCCCGATCTGCGGGCGCTGGTGGTCGCGCTGTCCGGCTGCGGCGCCGAGGCCGAGGCCGCGCTCGACGACGGCCGGGCCCTGGAGCGCTGGCGGCGGATGGTCCGCGCCCAGGGCGGCGATCCGGAAGGGCCGCTGCGCGGCGCCGCCTGCTCGGTGACCGAGGTCTCCTCGCCCCACGCCGGGGTCGTCCACCGCTGCGACGCCGGCCGGCTCGGCCGGGCCGCCTTCCTGCTCGGCGCCGGTCGGCTGCGGGCCGGGCAGGGGATCCACCACGGGGTCGGGCTCGTCCTGGCGGCGAAGCGGGGCGACCGGATCGAAGCCGGCGCGCCGCTCGCGTTCCTCCACCACGCCGGCGGCCGCGGCCTCGAGGAGGCCCGGCGACTGGTCGCGGCCGCGTACGAAGTCGTCTGAGATGGGCTCCGGCGAGGCGCCCGAGCCGCCCCCGGTGGACTTCCTCGGCGGCCGCTTCGGTTGGCGCTGGCGGCGCGGCGGCGGCCTCGGCCAAGCCCTGGCCCGGGCGGTCGGCCTGCGCCCGGGACGACCGCGACCGGAGGTGGTGGACGCCACCGCCGGCCTCGGCCGGGACGCCTTCCTGCTCGCGGTCCTCGGCTGTCGGGTCGTCGCCTTGGAGCGTTGCGCCGCCCTGCACGCCGCCCTGGTCGCCGCCTTGGACCGGGCGTTGGCCGACCCCGAGGCGGCGGCGGCGCTGGGTGGCCGCCTTCGCTTCCTGCACGCCGACGCCCGCGCCTGGCTGGCGGCGTTGGCGCCGGGCGAGCGGCCGCAGGTGGTCCTGGTCGATCCGATGCATCCGCCGCGCGGCAAGTCGGCCCTGGTCCGGCGGGAGATGCGCCTCCTGCGGGCGCTGGTCGGCGACGATCCGGACGCCGCCGAGCTGCTGGCGGCGGCCCGGGCCGCGGCGACCGCCCGGGTGGTCGTGAAGCGGCCGCGGCACGCGCCGCCGCTGGCGCCGTCGCCGAACCACGCGGTGCGCGGCCGCAGCACCCGCTTCGACGTCTATTTGACCGGTTCCGGCGGTTAGAATTCCGGATCCGCGCCGCGCCGGCCGGACGCAGCCATCATGAGCCCCCTCGACCCCGAGCTCCTCGACGTTCCCGAGGCGGCCGCGATCCGTGACTGGGCCACGGAGCGCGGCATCCTGATCCTGGCCCACAGCTACCAGGACGGTTTCCTGCAGGAGGCGGCCCATTTCGTCGGCGACAGCCTGGAGCTGGCCCGCAAGGCGGCCGAGACCAGGCCGGAGACGATCTGCTTCTGCGGCGTCCACTTCATGGCCGAGACCGCGAGCATCCTCTGCCCGGAGGCCGAGGTCTTCGTGCCCGACCTCGAGGCGGGCTGCTCCTTGGCCGACTCCTGCCGGGCGGAGGATCTCGCCCGCTACCAGGCCCACCTCGAGCGCAAGCTCGGCCGGCGGCCCGTGACGGTCGCTTACGTGAACTGCTCGGCGGCGGTCAAGGCGCTCAGCGACGTGATCTGCACCAGTGGCAACGCCCGGGCGGTGATCGATTCGATCCCGGAGGACGAGCCGATCCTGTTCGTCCCGGACCGTCACCTCGGCGGCTGGCTGAACGAGACCACCGGCCGGCGGATGGTGCTCTGGAATGGGGCCTGCGAGGTCCACGAGCTGTTCAGCGTCGAGACCCTGCGCGAGCTGCAGGCCGCCCATCCCGGCGCGATCACGGTCAGCCACCCGGAGTGCCCGAAGCCGGTCCGGGACGCCAGCGACTACGTCCTCGGCACCGCCGGGATGCTGAAGCTGGCCCGCGAGACCAGCGGTCGGACCTTCCTGGTCGGCACCGAGGGGAACATGCTCTACCGTCTGCGCAAGGAGGCGCCGCAGAACGAGTACGTGGCCGCCCCCGGCGCCTCCTGCGCCTGCAACCTCTGTCCGCACATGCAGCGGAACACGCCGGAGAAGCTCTGGGAGTGCCTGAACCGGCGTGCGCCGCGGATCGAGGTGGATCCGGAGCACGCCCGCGGCGCCCGCCGGGCGCTGGAGCGGATGCTGGCGATCGTCTGAGCGCGCTCCCCCGCGGCCGTCCCGGCCGTGCAGGTGGGTGGCGGAGGCGGCCGGTTGGATCGCTGGCCGGGCGGAGGAGCCGGCTGCCGCTCAGGGGCGGGGACGCAGGGGAGAAGGCGGTCAGGAATATTCAGGAGTTGACGAAATCAGGCCAAATCGGCCTGGGCGTAAAAAAGAGTGTCCCGATTTCGGGCCGGCGGCGCTGGAGAAGCAAACAGGCATCGGCCTGTCGCTCCTTGTCCTGCCGGGGTCGTCCCGGATTCCGGTCGAAGCCTGCGGGCATCTGGGATGGAGGGGGATCCATCCTGGGGTCGAATGCCCGGGGGCCGAGATCCGTCGGGTAGGTCCGGCGTCGTCCGACTGCCGGATGCTGCCCGCCGGGGCGATCCTTCTCGGCCATTGGCCGATTCACTTGCCTTTTCGCTCCCTTGCAGCGCGGGCGGTCAGCCGTTCCAGGCGGCCGCCCGCGTTATCTCTTTTCTCGGACCGGGCCGATCCGGGCGGCGGCCGCCCTAGAATGCGCCGCCCTGCCATCGGACCGATGACTTCCGTCCCTCTCGACCAGATCCAGTCCATCCTCGGCGACCGGGCCGACGACCTCCTCAGGCACGAGTGCCGCACGATCCCCGCTTCCCGGCTGACCCTGCCGGGACCGGACTTCGTCGATCGCGCCTTCGCCCTGTCCGACCGGCCGACCCGCGCCCTCGGCGGCCTCCAGCGGCTGTTCGACCATGGCCGCCTGGCCGGCACCGGCTACCTCTCGATCCTGCCGGTGGATCAGGGCATCGAGCACAGCGCCGGCGCCAGCTTCGCCCCGAATCCGGACTACTTCGATCCGGCGAAGATCGTCGAACTGGCGATCGAGGGCGGCTGCAACGCGGTCGCCTCCACCCTCGGCGTGCTCGGGGCCGTCGCCCGGCGCTACGCCCACCGGATCCCGTTCGTGGTCAAGATCAACCACAACGAACTGCTCGGCTACCCCAACCAGTACGACCAGACCCTGTTCGCCAGCGTCGAGCAGGCCTTCGACCTGGGCGCGGCCGCGATCGGCGCCACGATCTACTTCGGCAGCCACGAGTCCCGCCGGCAGATCCTGGAGATCTCCGAGGCCTTCCACCAGGCCCACGAACTGGGCATGGCGACCATCCTGTGGTGCTACCTGCGCAACCCCGCCTTCAAGAAGGACGGCCAGGACTACCACGCCGCCGCCGACCTGACCGGTCAGGCCAACCACCTCGGGGTCACGATCGAGGCCGACATCGTCAAGCAGAAGCTGCCGGAGACGAACAAGCCCGGCTTCCGCGACCTCGACTTCGGCAAGACCCGCGACGAGGTCTACACCGAACTCTCGAGCGATCACCCGATCGACATGACCCGCTACCAGGTCGCCTGCGGCTACATGGGCCGCGCCGGCCTGATCAACTCCGGCGGCGCCTCGGGCGCCAACGACCTCCAGCAGGCGGTGGCCACCGCGGTGATCAACAAGCGAGCCGGAGGCATGGGCCTGATCTCCGGCCGCAAGGCCTTCCAAAAGCCGATGGCCGAGGGCGTCCGGCTGTTGAACGCGATCCAGGACGTCTACCTCTGCGACGGGGTGACGATCGCCTGAAGAGCGGCGCATCCCGAACCGACGGCGGCGTAGGATCTCGGATCATGCGCCGCTGTTCCTATTGCGGCGGGCCGCTGGCCGATTCGGCCCGGTTTTGTCCGGCTTGCGGGCAGGAACTGCCGGGCTACGCCGACGCCTTCCGCCGGCCGGCCCGGCCGCGTCCCCTCGGCTTCCTCGACCGGGTGCCGATCCAGGGCGGCCCGGCGGTGCGCATGCTCGGCGCGATCGGCGCGGTCCTGGTCGCCTCGACCGGGCTGTGGACGGCCTTCGGTCGGGCCGGTTTCGGCCTGCTGGCGGCCGATCTGCTCCTGGCGCTCGGAGTCGGACTCTCGGCCTGGCCCGAACGGGAGCGCCTGCGGCCGTTGCTTCGACCGCCGCGGGTCGGCTGGCTGGTCGCCGCGCTGGCGGGGGCGGCGGTGCTGCCGCTCCTGGGCGGGATCTGGGTCGAACTCCTGCCCGGAGAGGCGCCGGGGCTCGAGCCGCCGCTGGCCGGGCTGCCGCCGTCCCTGCTGGCCTTCTCCCTCTGCCTGATTCCCGGGGTCTGCGAGGAGATCGCCTTCCGCGGCGTCGTCCTCCAGACCCTGCTCGGCATGGCCCGGCCGGCCACCGCCCACCTGATCACCGCCGGTCTGTTCGCCGCCGTCCACCTCCAGCCGGCGATGTTCCCCTACCATTTCCTGGTCGGCCTGTTCCTCGGCTGGCTCCGAATCCGAAGCCGGAGCCTGGGGGCGCCGATGCTCGCGCACGCCGGCCACAACGCCATCGTTCTCCTCCTCCTGTCCGGCCGATGACCGCCCTCCCCCGTTCCCGCCGCCGCCTCGTCCTCGCCGCCGGCCTGTTCCTGGCGGCGGCGATCCTGGCCCAGGTCCTGCGGCCGACCGCGGTCGGTATCGAGCTGGGCGGCCGGCGCTTGCCGGACCTCTGCCCGTGGGCCGGCGCCGGCGCCGCCTGTCCGGGCTGCGGGACCACCCGCGCCCTGCTCCACCTGCTCCGCGGCGAGCCGGCCGAGGCCTGGCGGCTTCAGCCGGCGGTGTTCCTGTTTGGGTTCGCCCCGCTGGCCGGGCGGCGACGGACCGCGCTCGTCCTGGCCGGGGCCGCCGTGGCCCTGCTCCGATTCTTCAGCGGCTGAAGCGACCACCCCTGCGCCCCTTGGAATTCCTCGTCTGGATCCTGTTCGGTCTCGTCACCGCTTTCCTGGCCGCCAGTCGCGGTCGGAACGTTCTCGCCTGGTTCCTGCTCGGCCTTCTCGGCGGCTGCTTCGCGCTGATCCTGGTCCTGGCGCTGCCCGACCTCAACGAAGAGCGCCGGGTCCGCGAGGAGGAGGAGGCGGAGCGACGGCGGCTGCGCGAGCTGCTCCAACAGGAACGGCTGAAGAACCAAGCCTTCCGCAGCCACGCCACCGCCCGGCTGGACCGGCACGACCAGGCCCTGGGCCTGGACACCCGATCCGCGGCTCCCGATCCGGCTCTGACGCCGCCGGCTCCGCCCCCGGCCATGGCCCAGGGCATCCCCGCCCGGGGCTGGTACTTGGCCAGGCCGGGCGGCCAGCCCGAGGGGCCGTTCGACCTCGACGGCGTCCAGCTCTTCCTGGCCGGCGCGGACCGGATCGAGGACCTCCTGGTCTGGCACGAAACGCTGGGCGACTGGACCCGCTTCCAGGAATCGCCGCTGCGGGTGCTGCGATGAGCGGGGAAGGGCCCGGCCGGATCCGGATCGAAGGGCTGCTCGAGGGGCCGACCGCCAGCTTCAGCCCCGCCGCCGATCGACTCGCCGAGGCGCTGGTCCGGGCCGGCGCGCCGGCCGACTGCCTGGTCTGCCGGTTGGAGGGCGGTCGGGCCGCGATCGAGCCGGCGCCGGGCCTCTTCCCGCGCGAGCAGTTCGCCGCCGATCCGGCCGAGGCCCTGGCCCTGGCCCTGACCCTCCTGCTCGAGGAGGAAGGCGCCGGCGCCCCATCCGAGTGGTTCTCCACCCTGCGGGTGACCGCCTGGGAGGAGGACCGTCGCCGGGAATCCCTCCTCCAGCTCTCCCGGGACGGGATTCGGGTGGTCGCCCGCGAATCCCCCTGGTCGCCGCCGCCGCCGGAGCGGCGCAGCCTCCTCCGCCGCTACGGCCTGATCGCCCTGCTGCTCGCGGTCGGCGGCGGCGCCTGGCTCTTCCAACACCGGCAGGAGGTGCGCGACCTCTGGCGGGCGGTGCGGGCCTGGTGGGCCGGCGACTAAGGCCCGGTCAGTCCTTCGGCGCGTTCGCCTCGACCCAGGCCTGCCACTCGGCGTCGAGATCGTCCAGGTCGCGGACCTCGAACACCTTCTTGAAGTGGGACATCGAGCCCTGCCCGCGGTAGGCCGAGGCGAGGAAGGCGTGGAGGCCCTCGGCCCGCGCGCCGCCGGCGCCGTGGAGGAGGAACTGGACCAAGGTGTAAGACTCGGCGTAGCGCCGGCGCTGGCCGGTGGAGGAGCCGAAGTCGGTGGTCTGGTAGTTCAGGACCCGGGTCAGGTCGTCCCGCTTCCGGGCCGTGACGTGGTCGCGGAACAGCTCCTCGTTGATCCGGCCGGGCTCGAGTCGCAGACTGCCCGGCGGGCCGTCGAGGCTCGAGTCGAGGTAGTCGGCCAGGCCCTCCTCGAGCCAACCCGGCAGGCTCGGCTCCTTGCGGTCCAGCTCGCGGGCCGTGAAGTACATGAGTTCGTGCACGGCCTCGTGCTGCAACCGGCTGGCGCGGCCGTCGCGCAGATAGGTGTGGAGGATGCGGGTCTGCCGGTGGAAGTAGGAGTCGAGGTTGTTGGACAGGGCCGGGAAGGCATCGAAGTCCGGGTAGATCCGGACCTCCATCGGCGCCAGCACCTCGTGGAAGCCGACCCCGGCCTGGAAGAGGCGGAAGAAGGCTTCGTAGACCTCCTCCAGCTCGGCCGCGGCGGCGAGGATCTCCGGCAGCGGCCCGGCCGCCTCGACGTCGAAGTGGCTGGTCGAGAACTCCCAAGGCTCGTCCATGTCGAGCCGCCGCTCGAGGAGGCGGCGCCAGGTCGTGCGGCCACCATTGCCCACCTTGACCACCCAGTCCCCGCCGCGGCGGACGTGGCCGAGGGCCGCCCGTGCCTTCTCCTGGTCCGGGTCGAGGGACAAGGCTCGCAGGTAGAGAAACTCGGTGTCCCGCAGCAGGCCCTGGGCGGCGCACCACTCGGCCAGCTCGACCGCCTGGTCGGCGGTGGCTTCCGGAGCGGCGAAGTGCCGCCGCAGCCGCTCGACGTACTCCGGCCAAGCCAGGCGGGGTCCGGTCATCGAGACGATCTCGGAGCGGCGGATGGTCTTCCGGCGACTGCCGTCGGCGATCCGGACCTCCTCCGGTCCGACGAATAGGATCACGCCGGTCACCTTTCGGCCCCGTTTGAGTTCGATCACGTCCGGCGGCGGATCGCCGCCGAGCAGGGGAGCGAGGAAAAGGGCGAGTTCGAGCATGGCGGATCCCGCGCGGCGCCGCTTCGATCGGGTCCCCGGCGGACCGCCGTGGATCCTACCAGTTGTAGCCGCCTGGCGAGCTGACCTGCCAGTTCGTGTCCGGCGCCGCCGGATCCCGGAACGGGTTGCTCGGTCCGTAGCTCTCCGGGGTGCCCCGGGCGATGAACTTGTAGTCGGCGCCGTCCGAGCGATAGGCGTAGCCCCGAGTCGCGTCCGGGTAACGCGGGTCCGGGTCGCGGGGCAGCGCCGGCAGGTAGTCCGGCACCAGGCCGACGATGTAGCCGTCGGCGCCGTAGCCGTGGCCGCCGTCCTGGGCGCTGTCGCCGCGCCACTGCCCGTTCGTGCTCGGATAGGAACCATGGGCCTGCTTGTAGGCCTCCAGCGCCGACTGGACCGCCCGCAGGTCCTTGCCGCGGCGGGCGTCCCGGGTCACCGCCTCGCTGTCGGCCAGGACCGGCAGCAGGATCCCGGCCAGCATCGCCAGGATGACGACGACGATCAGCAGTTCGACGATCGTGAATCCGCCTTTGCGCATGTCCTTCCGCGGGGGAGCCGGCAACGGTTCACGCAGGGCGGGCGCCGCCCGGTTCGGACGGCGCCCGCAGCTGCGCTCGGGTTCCATTCCCGGTCTACCAGTTGTAGCCGCCGGGGGAGCTGACCTGCCAGTTCGTGTTCGGGGCGGCCGGGTCGTAGAACGGGTTCCCGGTCGGGAAGCTCTCCGGAGTTCCCTTGATCACGAACTTGTAGTCGGTGCCGTCGGACTTGTAGGCGTAGCCCTTGGTCGCGTCCGGGTACCGGCTGTCCGGATCCTTCGGCAGGGTGGGCAGGTAGTTCGGGACCAGCCCCGGGATGTAGCCGTTGGCGTCGTAGCCCTTGCCGCCGTCGGCGGTGCTGTCGCCCTGCCAGTTGCCGTTGGTCGTCGGGTAAACCCCGTTGGCCCGCTTGTAGGCTTCCAGGGCGGCCTGGACCGACTTCAGGTCGGCGGCGCGCCGGGAGTCGCGGGAGGACTTGGCCGCATCGCCGAGGACCGGGATCAGGATCCCGGCCAGCATGGCCAGGATGGTCACGACGATCAGCATTTCGATGATCGTAAAGCCTGCTTGTCGCTTCATCTGTGCTCGTGGTCGGTTGGTTTCAGGTGGTCTTAGCAGGCCCTGAGCCGGGTCCTGTCCCTCCCTTATCGAGAGAGGAGCCGGATTTCTGAAGGGCTTTTCCGGGCCGCGGGCGGCTAGGCTGGTCGGGGATGGAAGGGACCGCCGCCCTGGTCGCCACCCTCGTCGCCTATCAGCTCCTCCTGCTCGGGATCGGCGCCTGGGCCGCCGGCCGGACCCGCGACCAAGCCGACTTCTTTCTCGGCGGCCGCGGCCTGGGCGCCTGGGTCGCCTCCCTCAGCGCCGCCGCTTCCTCCTCCTCGGCCTGGACCCTCCTCGGGGTGAGCGGCGCGGCCTTCGAGCGCGGTCTGAGCGCGGTCTGGATCCTGCCGGCCTGCCTGGGCGGATTCGCACTGAACTGGTTCCTGGTCGCCGAACGCCTGCGCCGGGAGAGCGCCGGCGGCGGCGCCGTCACCCTGACCGAGTTCCTGGCCGAAGGCGCCGTCGGCTCGGCCCGTCGTCGGATCGTCCGCAGCGCCTCCGCGGTGGTCCTGCTCTCGCTCGGGACCTACGTCGCCTCCCAGTTCAAGGCCGCCGGGGTCACGTTCGGCGAGAGCCTCGGCCTGGACCCGGCGCCCGCCATCCTGGTCGGGGCCGGGATCGTCCTGCTCTACACCCTGAGCGGCGGCTTCTGGGCGGTCAGCGTCACCGACCTGGTCCAGGGCCTGGTCATGGTCGGCGCCGCGGTGCTGGTGCCGGTCGCCGCCCTGGTCGCGGCCGGCGGTCCGGCCGGGGTCGCGGCCGGCCTCGAACGGGCCGGGCCGGAGTTCGCCGACCTCTTCCGCGGCGCCGGCGGCCCGGCGGCGCTCGGCTTGGTCATCGGCTACCTCGGCATCGGCCTGGGCTATCCCGGCCAGCCGCACGTGGTCAACCGGTTCATGGCCCTGCGCGGGCCGGCCGAGGTCCGGCGCGGCACCTGGATCTCGCTCGTCTGGGCGCTCCTGATCTACAGCGGCATGCTCGTCGCCGGCTGGAGCGGGCGGGCGTTGGTGACCGAACTCGGCGACCACGAGGCCGTCCTGCTCCGGCTCACCCACGACCTCTTCCCGCCGGCGGTGGCCGGGCTGATCGTGGCGGCGGTGTTGTCGGCGATCATGTCCACCGCCGACAGCCAGCTCCTGGTCTGCGGCTCGGCGGTCGCCTACGACCTGGCCGGCGCCGACGCCGGCGACCGGATCCGGACCAGCCGCCTGACCGTGCTGGCGATCGGCCTGGCCGCGGTGGCCGCCGCCCTCGGGATCGAGCAGACGATCTTCTCCTCGGTGCTGTTCGCCTGGAGCGGCCTGGGCGCCGCCTTCGGGCCGTTGCTGCTCGTCCGCCTCTGGCGCGGGCCGGTCCGGCCGGGTTTCGTCCTGGCGGCGATCTGGACCGGATTCCTGGTCACGATCTACTGGTTCTTCACCCCGGCCCTGAAGGGGCGGCTCTACGAACTGGTGCCGGCCTTCGCCGCCGCCGGCCTGGTCGCCCTGCTCGGCTCCCGGCCCCGGCCTCACAGCGCCAGGTCGGCCAGCACCGGCGCGTGATCCGAGGGCTTGCCCTCGCCGGCGCTCTCCCGCCGCTCCTCGCGGTCCACCACGACCGCGGTACAGGCCGCCGCCACCGGAGCGGTGCCGAGAAGGAGGTCGATGCGCAGGCCCCAGCCGCGGGGGAAGGCGCCCATTCGATAGTCCCACCAGGTGAACGGTCCCGGCCCCTCCTCGTGCAGCCGGTGCAGGTCCGTCAGGCCCCAGGCGAGGAGCCGCCGCAGGCGCTCCCGCTCCGGTTCCGAGCAGAGCACCTTGCCGCGCCAGCGCTCGGGGTCGTGGACGTCGCGGTCCTCCGGGGCGATGTTGAAGTCGCCGGCGACGAGCAGCGGTTGGGACGGGTCGTGCGCCGCCGCCAGCCAGTCGGCGAAGGCGTCGAGCCAGCGCAGCTTGATCTCGTACTTCTCGTCGCCGACCGCCTTGCCGTTGACGACGTAGGCGTCGATCAGCCGCAACGGCCCGACCTCGGCCGAGATCACCCGCGCTTGTTCCGGGATCGGGTCGCCGGGGAAGCCGATCCGGACTTCGGTCGCCGACCGGCGGCTGAGGATGGCGACCCCGTTGTAGGTCCGCTGGCCGTGGACGACCGCCCGCCAGCCCGCCGTCGCCAGCTCCTGGTGGGGGA
Organism: Planctomycetota bacterium; assembly: GCA_003696625.1. Taxonomy (GTDB): domain Bacteria; phylum Planctomycetota; class UBA1135; order UBA1135; family UBA1135; genus J029. The sequence continues at coordinate 472 of RFGR01000089.1, read as the reverse complement.
AGGCGTCGTCCTCGACCTTGGTCTCCTGCAGGAGCACGACGTCCGGCCGGTGCCGATCGAGCAGGGCCAAGAGCCGCGGCAGGCGGCTGCGGATCGAGTTGACGTTCCAGGTGACGACCCTCATCCGAGCCCAGGCTAGCGCGGCGGCGCCGGGGTCAGCGTGAAGAGGGGCGTCGTCAAGACCGGCTCGCCCGGCGGGGGCTCCTCCCGCCGGCGGAAGACCAGCGACCCGGGCGGAGCGCCGCCCGCCGGTTCGGCGAAGGCCCAGAGACCGAGGTGGTGGCGGAGGAACTGCTTGGCCCGGTCGTCGTGCCGGGAGAACGGGCCGAAGACCGCGGTCTCGGGGGCCGGCCGTGAGGATTCGATCCAGGCTCGGCAGGCGCGGGCCGCCTCGCCCCAATCGCCGCGGCCGGAGGCGAGGCCGGCGCCGGCGACGGCGAGCGGGAGCAGCATCAGCGCCGCCGCGCCGAGG
>RFGR01000088.1 GCA_003696625.1 Planctomycetota bacterium | reverse complement strand
GTCTCGACCGGGCGCAGGCCGCGGGCCTCGAGCACGGCGTTGAGGCCGATCTCCTCGCTGACCATGCTCTTCGACTTGACCACCGGCCGCTCGCCGGCCGCGGCCACCAAGTCGGCCAGGATCGCGGCGGCGGCGGCGCCGTCCTCGGCCCAGTGGATCCGCACCCCGGCCGCCTCGGCCCGGGCGGTGAACTGCTCGAGGTAGTGGTCGAGCCGGGCCAGGGTGTGCGCCTTGATCGCCCGCGCCCGCTCGCGCAGTTCCTCCCATTCGGGCAGGGCCGCCACCGCGGCGCCGCGGCGCTCGCCGATCGTCGCGGTGGCGCGGGCGATGGCGCCGCGCTGCACCGCGTCGTCCAGCGCCCGGCGGGAGCGGGCCGGGAAGGAGTTGGCGTCGAGGCCGTGGATCACGCCGGCGCCTCCGCGGGCAGGCCCTCGGCGATCAGCTCGGCGAAGTGCAGCGCCCGGATGCGCGAGCCGCGCCGCTCCAGCCGGCCGCCGAGCTGGAGCAGGCAGGAGAGGTCGGCGCCGGTGACCACGTCCACGCCGAGCGCCTCGAGTTCGTCGATCTTGCGGTCGGCCATCGCCACCGAGATGGCTTCGTTGCGGGCGGCGAAGGCGCCACCGAAGCCGCAGCACTCGGCCGCCAGCGGCGCCTCGACCAGCTCGAGCCCGGCCACCTCGGCCAGCAGCCGGCGCGGCGCCGCGCGCAGGCCTAGCTCGCGCAGCCCGTGGCAGGAGTCGTGCCAGCTCGCGCGCAGCTCGCGGCGGGCGCCGAAGGCGGTGCGGCCGAGGTGATCGACCAGGAAGGAGGACAGCTCGAAGGTGCGGCCGGCCAGCGCCGCGGCGCGCTCGCGCCAGGCCGGGTCGCCGGCGAACAGCTCGCCGTAGCGCCGCACCATGGCGACGCAGGAGCCCGACGGCGCCACCACCGCCTCGGCGCCGTCGTCCAGCGCCGCGATCAGGCTGCGGGCGACGGCGCGCGCCTCGTCGTGGAAGCCGCAGTTGAAGCCCGGCTGGCCGCAGCAGGTCTGGCGCGGGCTGTAGAGCACCTCGCAGCCGGCCCGCTCGAGCAGCTCGGCCGCGGCCAGGCCGAGCCGGGGCCGGAGCCGGTCGGCCAGGCAGGTGACGAAGAGGGAGACGCGCATCCCCGTCCGCCAGTCTAGGGCCGGCCTCCCTACCCCCCGAGCAGCGCCACGCCCTTCACATAGCCCGGCTCGCGGTGGGCGCCGCCGAAGGCCTCCGGCACCCGGTCGAGTCCCGGGTAGCGGTGGCTCAGCCAGGGCGCGACCTCGATCGTGCCGGCCTCGAGCAGGGCCAGCGCCCGCCGGTAGACCTCGGGCCGGCCGTCGGCGGCGATCGGGCCGGAGGCGCCGATCGGGCTGAGCAGGGTGGGCTCGAGGAACTGCACCGCGTTCAGCGCCTCGAGCGACTCGCCGCCGTGGCCGTGGCCGTAGAGGAGCAGGGTGCCCTGCTTGCGCAGCAGCCCGGGGATGGCGCGGAACAGCGGCCCGCTGCCGCTGGCCTCGATCAGGTATTCGACGCGCCGGCCGTAGGTGGCGTCGGCCACCGCCGCGGCCAGGTCCTCGGCGGCCGGATCGACGACGACGGCGCCGTAGCCGGCGGCGAGCGCCCGCTTGGTCGGGTCGGGCTCGGCCACCAGGATCGTGCCGTCGAATCCCTCCAGCCGGCGCAGCGCCTGGACGAACATCAGCCCGGCCGGGCCGGCGCCGCAGATCAGCACCGACCGCACCGGCTGCTGGCGGCCGGGCGCGGGTCGCAGCGCATAACGCGCCGCCGCCCGCGCCGCCAGGTCGCAGGAGTGCAGCACGCAGGCCAGGGGCTCGGTGATCGCGGCCACCTCCCACGGCAGCTCGGACTCGATCCGCACCGCGTTCACCGCCGGCACGGCGACGAAGTCGGCCAGGCCGCCGGGCAGGCCGGTGATGCCGTGCTCGGCGTAGCGTTCGCACTGGTGAGTGTCGCCGCTGGCGCAGTACTCGCACAGCGGCTCGCCGCGGCTGCGGCAGTTGCGGCCCTGGTCGAAGACCACGCGGTCGCCCGGGCGCAGGCCGGCGCCGTCGCCGCGCACCTCGGCCACCACCCCGGCCACCTCGTGCCCGAGGATCTGCGGCGCCCGCTCGAGCGGCACCGGCGCGCCGGCGGCGTCGAAGTGGTAGTTGGCCTCGCCGGAGTAAATGTGGAAGTCGGTGCCGCAGAGGCCGTTGGCGCGCACCTCGACCACTACCTCACCCGGCGCCGGCGTCGGGTCGGGCACGCGGCGGATCTCCAGCCGCCGCGGCGCGCAAAGGACGGCGGCCCTCACAGCGACACCCCCTGCTCGGGCCAGATCTGGAACTCGCGGTGGCCGGCCTCCTCGGCCTTGGCCGGGACTTCGCCGCTCGCCACCCGCAGCAGGTGGTCGAGGATGCGGCGGCCGGCCTCCGCGATCGTCTCCGCGCCGGCGGCGACCGGGCCGGCGTCCAGGTCGAGGTCGTGGCGCATGCGTTCGAAGACGGGGGTGTTCGAGGCGATCTTCACCACCGGCGCCAGGGCGTTGCCGATGGTCGTGCCGCGGCCGGTGGTGAAGGCGACGATCTGGGCCCCGGCGGCGACCAGGCCGGGGGTGGACATCTGGTCGTAGCCGGGGCCCTGCATGAGCTGCAGGCCGCGGCCGGCCGGCGGCTCGGCGTAGCCGGTCACGCCCTCGACCCGGGTGGTGCCGCCCTTGGCGATGGCGCCGAGCGACTTCAGGGCGATGTTGAACAGGCCGCCGGCGAGGTTGCCGGGCGAGGGGTTGTCGGCGGCGCGGGCCCCGAAGGCGGCGGCGTAGTCGTGGTACCAGTCCACCAGCGCGTAGACGGCGCGGGCCGTGGCGGCGTCCTTCGCCCGCGCCGCCAGCAGGTGCTCGGCGCCGACGAACTCGGGCACCTCGGTCAGCAGCGCGGTGCCGCCCTGGCGCACGAGCAGGTCGGCGGCGTGGCCGAGAGCGGGGTTGGCGGTCACCCCGCTCAGCCCGTCCGAGCCGCCGCACTTGAGGCCGAGGACGAGTTCGGCGGCGGGGATCGGCTCGCGCTCGGCCCGGGCGGCCGCGGCCAGCAGGTGTTCGACCTGTTCGAGGCCGCGCGCGACCGCGGCGGCGGTGCCGCCGGTCTCCTGGATCGACAGCCAGGCGACCGGCTTGTCCCAGCCGAGCGGCGTGGCGCCGTCGCCGAGCCAGGCGCGCATGCGCTCGAGGTTGGTCTTCTCGCAGCCGAGGTCGAGGAAGAGCACCGCGCCGGCGTTCGGGTGGGCGGCGCAGTGGGCCAGCGTGCGCAGGGTGACCTCGAGATTGGAGCCGTCGCTGCAACCGCAGCCCTTGTCGTGCACCAGGGCGGTGACTCCGTCCACGCTCGGGTGCCGGTCGCGGCGCCAGAGTTCCTGCTCGGCGCGGAAGGCGATCCGGGCCGCCTCGGTCGCGGCACACATGCTGGTGGGAATGACCGCCACCCAGTTGCGCGTGCCGGCGCGCCCGTCCGGCCGCCGGAAGCCGGCGAAGGTGGCGTGCTCGGCCGGCGGCAGGGGCGGCGGCGGCGGCGGGAAGGAATCGGGCAGCGCGCGCGAGCCAGGGACCTCGGGCTCGAGCTGGTCCGGCCCGATGAGCTGCCCGGCGCGGATGCCGCGGGAGACGCCGGCAGGCTGCCCGTACTGGCGCACCACCTCGCCGGGGGGGATGTCCCGCAGCGCCACCCGGTGGCCGGCGCGCGGACCGGCCAGGAGGACGACGGCGTCGTCGTCGGGGTGGAGCTTCAGGGTGGGGTGGGAGGAGGGCATGGCGGAAGCGATGCCGGGTCCGGGCCTTGGTGGCATGGCTGCTGGGAAAGTCGCCGGGGCATTCTAGGGAGGAAAGGACGGTTTGATCCCGAACGGGGAGATCCTTCCTGGAAGCAGCTTCATATTTCGGGATGCGGGTTCCGGAGCCGTTTCGTTCTCTTCGTTTGCTGCCGGATATACTTGTTGCGCCAGTCTCGAGAAGGGGTAGAAACGGTACGGAGGCCCTGCCGCCTCTCTTCCACGTCGAATCGATGAGATTCCGCCCTTCTGCCCTTCCAGGTCTTTCTTCCATTCCTCCTCGCCGGCGGCCTGATCCTGGCGGTTGAGCTTGGCGACCCCACTCCGCCGCGGACGAATACCCTCCCCACGCTGATGGCCGGTTTCCACAGCTGGCCGCACTGTGATCAGGAAGGTCGGGTGGAGACTCACCCTGGCCACTTCATCCTGCCGAGGGGGGCGCGGTGACGGCGGTGACCGAGATGACCTGGTCTCCCGGCGGCCGCCGGCTGCGGGTCAAGAATGCAGACCAGGTCGAGACCACCTGGACCCACAACTCTCACGGCCAGGATCTGGCGGTGACGTACAACGCCGCCGCGAGCCCAAGCCGGACCAACACGCGGGCCTACGACCCGGTGACTGGCTGGCTGGTCTCCGTGACTGCCCCGATGGGCTCGGTCAGGACCTACCACCACGACGAGGCTAGGCGGGTGGACCCCCTGGACCCGGGGAAGGACTCGGGCGGCGAACTGGTCGGCCGGGACCGGGTGGTCTTCGTCTTCGACGACATGGACTGCCCGATCGAAGGGCGGACCCAAGCCGCGGGCGGCTTCTAAGAGCAGGGCTCCGATGTTGATTCCCACGATCCGGATCGCAATCGTGGCCGACCTTGCTCTGTTGTCAGGCCTGGTTCTTCACTCCTGCTCGGCTGTTGAGGCTACAAAGTCGGATCTGGAGCACTTTTCCTGGCGGGGTTATTGCCTCGAGGTTGTGGCCGTGGAGGCCACTGGCGAAGGAAGATGTCAAGTGATTCAATCCCAGAAGGAGAATGGTATTGTAGATTTGATGGCGAATCTCTCGGGTTTTTGGATGGTTGACTGGGTGGATTTCCTCGATAAGGAGAACAACTGGTTTATGGGCTTGGCAATCCTGACAGTGAACGACAGGTTCGATTATTTCTCGAGCAGGATTAGACAAAGTTTCATCCCTCAGAATGAGTCCCTTGCCTTGAATTGGACCTATTACTTTGAGAAAGGCATGGGGGAAGCCGGATGGTCTGTTGTTCGAGAGCGCCTTGAAAGCGATGGTGAGATCTGGATGGAAATCAGCGGAGAATTCGTGGGTGGGAAATCTATCCGAGAGGCGGTTGAACATTCCACGGTGTCCGGAACATGGAAGGTCCGCTATCACCTCATGGTCGTGGATCAATATGGCAAGGATGCTTCTCGATAAGGTCTTCGGCTACGACGACCTCGATTGTGAAGCCAAGATGTAGACCGACCTGGAGGACTCGGCCAGCAACGCCGCGACCGACCCTGTGGAGGCCACGGCCACTTTCGACGAACAGGTGCGCTACGATCTGGGCAAGGTGTACGAGCGGAAGGACCGGGCTGTGAACCCCGACGACGGGTCGGACTCCCGGATCTCGCACCCGATCACGGTGGATAACTTCTACCCGTGCCCGTCGGTGGACGGCCTGGCGCAGACCTACGACGCCAACGGCCAGCTCACGGACAACGGCCCGTGGGCCTTCTCCTGGACGGTGCTGGGGCAGCTTGCGCAGGCGGAACCCGACGCGGGCACCACCAGGCAGAACCGCTACGACGCCTTCGGCCGACGGGTGACGACGACAGCCGTCTCCCAGGTGTCGCGATACCTCTACCACGCCTGGCACATGATCGGGGAGTACGGTGGAGCTGCCGGACACTACCCGAAGATGCTTGTTGGCCGTGACGCGCCTTTTCCAATCCGGCCGGAATTCACGGAGGGCGCGAAATGAAGGCGTTTCCCTTGCAGGGGGTCGACGGATCCGTTCCAGAATGTGCGCAACCAAGACCTGGCACCTGATGGGCATGGTCCTGTGGCTGTCCTTCGCCGGATGTGGAGGCAGCGGTTTGCAAGAGGATGCCTGGGATACCGTTCCGGCGGGCATTCTCCTGGAACATCCTTCAGAGCCTCCTCCCTGGGAATCCAACTCCGGTCGAAGTGACCCGCTCCAAGGCCTGTTCGAATTCTCTTGGGAGAGGTGGTGGTTCAACCAAGCGCCCCGAGTGGTCATGGCATCTCTGGGAACGACGGCTTCCTCTCTGGTCGACCCTCTCCTGGAGGGATCAATCCCGGAGGAGGGAGCCGGACACCTCCCGCCCTGCCCCGGAACTCTCCAGGATGACGAGGGCCAGGTCCCTGGTTGGGGATTCAGGGATGTCCTGGGCTTGGCGAGATCCTGCCGCATTTCCTTCTCCGATGGCAATCCCTTGAAAGAGGAATGGGTTCTTCGGCGAGAGAAATGGCCTTGGATTCTGGCGATCGTCCTGGGTACCCCACCTTGCCATTATTGGGAGATGGAGGAATGGGTGCTCTCTGGGCGGTATCCCTCTGGGCGGGGCGATGCGCTCTTCGGGGCAACCTGGGAATCCGAGTTGATCCTATCAGCGTTGGCGTTCGTTTGCCCGGATCCAGACCGAAGACAGGAGTTGGTGTGCTTGGCCATCGAGCGCCTGCGCTCCAATCCGGATCATTACCCCGACCTGCCTCCGGAGTTCTTCGGGTTTCTTGCCCATTCCAGGCCCTTGCGTCCAGCCGCTGTCGTGGCAGAAGTCCTGGACCTTCTGGGTTCCATCGGGGTATACCGTGGCGGACGGGGCAGAATCCTTCAGACTGCTGCCCAGATCGCTTTGGATTCCCATGATCCGGAACTCGCCGCCCAGGTGCTCTCTTTCCTGATTCGCGAGATCCCGCCATCGGGAATGCCCAATGACGACGTGTCCTGCCGGCGTTCGATTGAGGCCGTTGGGCGGCTTGCCGTCTTGGCGGAAGACACGCCGGCGTGGCATCAGGCCGCGCGGGTCCTCCGCGAGCGTTCTGGGAGTGGAGGTGACTGGGCCTCCTGCGGCCTGGCTGTGATTGGGCTCGGCCGGATCGCGGCGGCGATGCCTGGCGAGGGCCAATGGGCGTGGGAAATCCGCTCCTTCCTGCTTGAGAAGATGGAGTCCGGTCCGACCTACCTTCGGCCCTGGTCCGCTCTCGCCCTGGGTGCCCTCGTTGGTTCGGACCCCTGTCGTCCCTGCCAGGAGGAAGCCATTGCTACCTTGCGAAACAGGATCACGAGGGAACACGACCCCTATGTCTTGTCTGGTGTACTCCTCGCGGCCGGGTTGGCCAGGAGACCGGAACTTCTTCCTGATCTCGTGGCAGTCGTCCAGAAAGAGCGGAATGAGGTTGCGGTCGCCTATGGCGCTCTGGCGATTTCGCTCCTTCGAAGGTCCCAGGCTGCGGGCGGAGGACTCCCTACTCCAGCACACCCCTCCCTGGCAGGCGCGGATCTTCGCGCAATCGAGACGCTTCTCCTGGCTTCTTTCCTGGAGGAAGGGCGAGGATGGTCCGCGCCCGATGGGGCACTCGCCGATTCCATAGAATCCGGCCCACCTGGCCTGCGGATCCTGGTCCGTCAATTGGAGATGATGGCCGGCAGCTCCATGGATCGGGGCGCGGTTCGGTATGCCCATCACCAGGGCTCACGCGACTCCCTCTCAGAAGTTCATCCAGACGGGCGAGTCGACCGGGTACTCCTGCACGGTGCCGGAACGATCCGGGCAAGGTGGTGGATCGAAGCGACCGATCTGCACGATCCCTTCCTCCCCGAGGAAGCGCCGTCGAGGATCGTCCCTCGACTCGCTTGCGGTTTCCCCTCTGTCTGGTACTGACACGAAGCGCGGTGGAGCAGGCGCCGAAGAACCGGACGAGACCTGGACCCCGTTATCAGTCCAACCCGAATAGACGTGAACCCCTCCCGTCCGTCCAATCCGGATCGTTCAGTTCCACTCGATCGGATCGGGTGAGTCTGGGTTGGCGGCGGAAGGTCTGGCCGCTTCTCCGGGGGCGCTGATCAGGACGAAATGCCTTGCTCCAGCTCCCGGAACCGCTCCATCGTCTGCCGCACCCCCTCCGCCAGCGGCGTCCGCGGCAGGTCCGGGTAGGCGGCGTCGATGGCGCTGCCGTCCAGCGCCGGCGGGATCGGCAGTTCGGGGCCCTCGACGGTGATGCGCTCGGCCGTGCCGGGCGGGCCGTAGCGGACGATCAGCTCGCGGACCTCGGCCATGTCCACCGACTCGCCGTGCAGGTTGTAGACGGCGGCCCCTTCGGGACCGCAATCGGCGGCGGCGACGAAGGCGGCGGCGCAGTCGGCCACGTACTGGTAGTCGGTGCGGCCGCTGAAGCGGATGCGGAAGGGCTCGCCGCGCACCGCCGCGCGCATGGCGCAGGTCGGGTCGCTGGTCATGCCCTGGTCGCGGCCGACGCCGTAGACCGTCAGCGGGCGGATGGCGACGCTGCTGATGCCGTCGTCCTGGAAGTAGATCCGGGCGGTGCCCTCGTTGGCCAGCTTGTAGACGCCGTAGTGGGTGGTCGGGTGGCAGGCGGTGTCCTCGACCGGCGGAGCGCCGCCGGGGCCGAAGTCGTTCGGCCCGTACACCGCGGCCGAGCTGGCGTAGGCCAGGCGCCGGATCCCGGCCGCCTTGGCCGCCGCGAACACGTTCACCGTGCCGACCACGTTGACCCGCGCGCCGGCCGGCGGATCGGCCTTGCAGAAGGGCACCTGGAGCCCGGCCAGGTGGACGATCCGTTCCACGCCGTGCTCGCGCACCGCCGCCGCCACCGCCTCGGAATCGGTGACGTCGCCCCGGACGAAGCGGATGCGCCGGAAGGCCGCCGGATCGACCACGTCGCGGATCCGCCGCGGATCGCCGCCGAGGTCGAAGACCACCGGCACGTCGCCGCGGTCCAGAATCGTCTTCACCACCCAGGCGCCGATGCAGCCGAGCGCGCCGGTCACGAACCAGCTCTTCGCCATTTCAGTCCTCCTCGTCCAGCCCGTAGCAACGGGCCGCGTTGCCGCCGAACAGCGCCGCCCGCTCGGTGGCGGAGAGCGCGGCGCTCCAGTTCTCGACCAGCTCGTACACCGCCGCGTACTCGCCGGCCAGCAGGCAGACCGGCCAGTCCGAACCGAACATCAGCCGCTCCGGGCCGAAGGCCTCGAGCGCGGTGTCCAACCACGGCCGCAGCCCGTTCAGGGTCCAGGAATCCCACGCCGCCTCGGTGACCACCCCCGACAGCTTGCAGCAGACGTTCTCCCGCTGCGCCAGCTCGCACAGCCGCCCCGCCCAGGGCTCCAGCCGGCCGTCGGCGATGCGCGGCTTGCCGATGTGGTCGAGCACGAAGGGTTGCTCGGGCAGCGCCGAGACCAGCTCGATCGCCGCCGGCAACTGCCGCTCGTAGACCAGGATCTCGTAGCGGAGCCCGTGCGCCGCCAGCTTCGCCACCCCGGCGACGAAGTCCGGCCGGGCCAGGAAGCCGTCGTCCGGCTCGTCCTGGGCGAGGTGGCGCACGCCGACGAAGCGCGGGTCGGCCGCCAGCCGCGCCAGCTCCTCCTCGGCCGCCGCCGCCCGCAGGTCCACCCAGCCGACCACCCCGCGCACGAAGGGGTGGGCCGCGGCCAGCTCCAGCAGCCAGTCGGATTCCTCCAGACACTGCCGGGCCTGGACCGCGAGGCAGCCGTCCATCCCGGCCGCTGCCAGCAGCGGCGCCAGATCCTCCGGCAGGAAGTCGCGCCGCAGCACGGCCAGCTCCTCGGTGATCCAGAGGTACTCCTCCGACCGGTAACGCCAGAAGTGCTGGTGGGCGTCGAGCCGCATGACGGCGCTATTGTGGCGGACCTGGGACGGTCCCGGCAGCCCATGACCAGATTCCTTCGTCTGCTCCTGCTCCTCCTGCCCGCCGCCGCCGCGATCGCGGCCTGCGGCGGCGGCGCCGCCGACGCCACGGCCGGCGCGCCCCGCATCGCCGTCATCCCCAAGGGCACCACGCACGAGTTCTGGAAGGCGGTCCACGCCGGCGTCGAGCAGGCGGCGCGCGACCTCGGCCTGGAGGCGGTCTGGAAGGGGCCGCTCAAGGAGGACGACCGCGCCTCCCAGATCCGGGTGGTCGAGGACTTCATCGCCGCCGGGGTGGACGGCATCGTCCTGATGCCGCTCGACGACCGCGCGCTGGTGCCGGTGGCGAAGGAGGCCGCCGCCCAGGGCATCCCGGTGGTGATCGCCGACTCCGACCTCGACTGGGACGGCCGGGTCAGCTTCGTCGCCACCGACAACCACCACGGCGGCGAGCTGGCCGCCGACGCCCTGGCCGAACGCCTCGGCGGCCGCGGCCGGGTGCTGATGATGCGCTACATGGAGGGCTCGGCCAGCACCATGGCGCGCGAGCAGGGCTTCCTCGACCGCCTGGCCGCGAACTGGCCGGAGATCGAGGTCGTCTCCTCGAACCAGTACGCCGGCGCCACCACCGAGAGCGCCTACCAGACGGCCGAGAACCTGCTCCAGAGCTTCCCGCAGGTGGACGGCATCTTCTGCCCGAACGAATCCTCCACCTTCGGCATGCTGCGGGCGCTGCAGGACGCCGGCCGCGCCGGCCAGGTCCGCTTCGCCGGCTTCGACGCCAGCGAGAAGCTGGTCGCGGCCCTGCGCGCCGGCGAGATCGACGCGCTGGTCCTGCAGGATCCGGTGGCCATGGGCCGACTGGCGGTGCACACCCTGTGGCGCCACCTCCAGGGCGAGCCGGTCGAGCCCCGGGTGGACACCGGCGCCCGAGTGGCGACCGGCGACAACCTGGACGATCCGGCGATCGCCGCCCTGCTGGCGCCGGACCTGTCGATCCTCGGCGAATGACGGCCGCCGCACCGCCGCCGGCGCTGCGGATGCGGGGCGTGGTCAAGCGGTTCGGCCCCGTCACCGCGCTGGACGGGGTCGATCTCGAGGTCCGCGCCGGCGAGGTGCACGCGCTGCTCGGCGAGAACGGCGCCGGCAAGAGCACGCTGATGAAGATCCTGGCCGGGGTGCACCGGGCCGACGCCGGTACCGTCGAGCTGGGCGGGAAGCCCTTCGCGCCGCGGCGGCCGCAGGACGCGCTCGACCAGGGCGTGGCGATGGTCTACCAGGAACTCAACCTGGCGCCCGACCTGAGCGTGGCCGACAACGTCGCCCTCGGCCGCGAGGCGGCCCGGCGCGGCCTGCTCGACCGGCGGGCCAACGAGGCCCGGGTGGCGGCGGCGCTGGCCCGCCTCGGCCGGCCCGACCTCGACCCGCGGACGCCGGTGCGCAGCCTCGGCCCGGCCGCGAGGCAGGTGGTCGAAATCGCCCGCGCCCTGGTCTTCGACGCCCGGGTGGTGGTCCTCGACGAGCCGACCAGCTCGCTCGCCAGCGCCGACGTCGAGCGGCTGTTCGCGGTCGTGCGGCGGCTGCGCGCGGAGGGGGTGGCGGTGGTCTACATCAGCCACTTCCTCGAGGAGGTACAGCAGGTGGCCGACCGCTACACCGTGCTGCGCGACGGCCGCACGGTCGGCGCCGGCGAGGTGGCCGGCACCCCGCTCGAGCGGATCGTCGAGCTGATGGCCGGCCGGCGGCTGGAGGAGTTCTTCCCGCGCGTGCCGCACGAGCCGGGCGAGGTGCTGCTCGAGGTGCGCGGCCTGGCCGGCGTGCCCCTGCCGCGGTCCGTTTCGCTGGAGCTGCGGCGGGGCGAGATCCTCGGGATCGCCGGCCTGGTCGGCGCCGGCCGCACCGAGTTCCTGCGGGCGCTGTTTGCGCTCGAGCCGGTGCGCGCCGGCGAGGTGCGGATCGGCGGCCTGCCGGCCCCGGCTCGCGGCCCGCGCCGGCGGCTGGCGCAGGGCATGGGACTGCTCTCCGAGGACCGCAAGGAGGAAGGCCTCGCCCTCGGCCTGTCGCTTGCCCACAACCTGACGCTGTCGCGCCTCGGCCCGGTGGCGCCGGGCGGGGTGTTGCGGCCGCGGCTGCAGGCCGCCGCCGCCCGCCGCTGGATGGAGCGGCTCGGCATCCGCGCCGCCGGCCCGGAACAGCCGGTCGGCGACCTCTCCGGCGGCAACCAGCAGAAGGTGGCGCTGGCGCGGCTGCTGCACCACGACGTCGACATCCTTCTTTGCGACGAACCGACCCGCGGCATCGACGTCGGCGCCAAGACCGAGGTCTACCGCGTGCTCGGCGAGCTGGCCGCGGCCGGCAAGGCCGTGCTCGTGGTCAGCTCCTACCTGCCCGAGCTGTTCGGCGTGTGCGACCGGATCGCGGTCATGCACCGCGGCGTGCTCGGGCCGGCCCGACCGACGGCCGAGTGGACCGAGGCCGCCGTCCTCGACGCCGCCGCGC
>RFGR01000087.1 GCA_003696625.1 Planctomycetota bacterium | reverse complement strand
TCCAGTACATCTTGCCGGCCTCGCTGGCCGGGAACTGGACGTCGGCCCAGTTCAGTGGACCTGAGCCGACCCTCATCTCGCTGTGGTCCCACTGGAAGTAGGGGTCCAGGCTGTTCAAGGTGGCGGCCGGCTCGGTGCCGGCATTCTGGCCCCAGGAATGGAGCAGATCGTCGCAGCCGTCGCCGTTGACGTCACCCAGGCCGGCGGCGATGTCGATGACCCTTCTGGGCAGGATTGTCGGCACCAGGGTAAGGAATCGCGGCTCCGGTTCGAGCGAGAAGACGCGGATGTCCGCCTGGCCGGAGATCGGTTGGATCGTATCGGCGGCGAGATCCGCGTAGCCGTCCCCATCCAGGTCGCCGGCGACCGCGGCCGGTCCGGTGAAGGCGAAGGGGTAGCTGCTGTCGAACTGGATCCAGGAGTTGAACCCGCCCGGCCAGGGGGAGAGCAGCACCAGGAGATCGGAGTGGCCGCCGCCGGAGGGGTTGCCGGTGGTGATCGCCAAGTCGGCGAAGCCGTCGCGGTTCAGGTCGCCCATGGCCACGCCGAGGCCGAAGAAGTTGTTCCTGGAGTCGAACGGGTGGCCATTCCAGGTCTTGACGACCTGAAGGGTGGCGCCGTGGACCAGGAATACCTGCCCTGTAGCCGTGCCGGCCAGCAGTTTGCCGCTGGGAGCGCCGATCAGGAGGTCCCCAATCTGGTCGCCGTCGTAGTCGCCGACGGCGAGGGACCGACCGAAGGAACCGAAGGCGGCGTAGGCTGGGTCGGCGGCGTAGGGGTAGGGAATCGTGGCGGCGAGGACGCCGGGGTTGCTGAAGACCAGCACGGCGCCGGGGTTGAGGTTGCCGAGATCCCAGTCCGGCGCCGCCAGGGCGATGTCGGGCGAGCCGTCCCCGGTTAGGTCGTGGCCGCCGACGATCTCGACCCCGAAGGTGAACTGGGACGAAGCCTGCGCGCCATAGACCATCCAGACCAGGGCGCCGGTGGCCCCGGAGTAGACGAACAGCGCCCCGGTGTTGGGGGATACTCCATCGAAGCCGGGAGCGCTGACAGCAATGTCGGCCACGCCGTCGCCGTCCATGTCGCCGGCGGTGCAGACGCTGGTGCCGAACTCGTCGCCGACGTTCGGTCCGACCAGGGAGAAGAGCAGCGACTGGTCGACACCGGAATGGACATTCACGACGCCGGCGGGGTTGCCGGTGTAGCCCGGCTCCTGGGGCATGCCGACGGCGTAGTCAACGACGCCGTCGCCATTGAGGTCGCCGAGCGCGGCGACCGAGCAGTCGCCGCCGGCGGCGCCGGTGCCGCCGTGGACGGCGAGTTCGGTCCAGGCTCCGCCGATGGCGTTCGGGCCGAAGTCGACGGTGGCGCTCTGGGCGCAGAGGGGGAGGGTGAGGAAGGAGGCCAAGGCCGCCACAACAGAGAGTGCCCGCATGATGCATCCGTGGTCGGGGTGAAGGAGAGGGGCCGTGGGTGGCGGTGGCTCCAACGAATCAGAGATTCAGATATCCTAACGAACGGTTCTCCCCCCGGCCGCGGCGGCGGTTTTTTTTCGGAAGCGCTGTTGCGAGCGGTTCTCAGCCGGCCAGCAGCCCGCCGCGCTGATAGATCTCGAGCTGGACCTGGGAGCAGGGCTCGCCCTGGACCTCGCCGCCGTCCCAGCTCACCCGGCCGCTCTCGAGGTCGACGTTCACCAGATCCCCGTTCTTCAATCCGGCGCCGGCGGCGTCGGCCACCAGCACCGGCAGGCCGGCGTTGATCGCGTTGCGCTCGTAGATGGCGCCGAAGCTGCGGGCGACGATGGCCTGGATGCCGAGGGCCTTGAAGCAGTCCACCGCTTGTTGGCGCGAGCTGCCGCAGCCGAAGTTGGCGCCGGTGACGATGATGTCGCCGGGCCGGGCCCGGTCGGCGAAATCCTCCCAGCCCGTGAGGTTGCCGAAGGCGTACTGGCCCATCTCGGCCGGGTCGGTGATCGCCAGGTGGCGGTTGTGGAAGATCATGTCGGTGTCGATGTTGTCGACGTCGATCACCCAGGCGCGGCCGGCCAGGCGGGTGGGGCGGTCGCCGGTTGCAGTCTGCTTCTCGCCTGCGCCGGCGGCCTCGGCCTGGAACTCGAGGCGGCCGCCGGCGAAGGTCGCCGGGCGATCCGGGATCTCGTTCACGGCGCAGATGACGCCGGCGATGGCGGTGGCGGCGGCGGTCTCGGGGCTGGCGAGATAGACCTCGCCCTTCCCCTGCTTGCCGGCGAAGTTGCGGTTGCCGGTGCTGACTGTCACCTCGCCGGGGCCGTTCTGACCGATCTGGCCGCTGGCGCAACCGCCGCAGCCGGCGTTGCCGATCAGGGCGCCGGCGTCCATGAAGGTCTTGATCAGCCCCTCGTCGAGGGCGGCCTCCCAGACCCGGCGGGTGCTGGGCACAATCTTCATCACCACCCCGGGCGCGACGCGGCGGCCGGCGAGGACGCGGGCGGCGCGGCGCAGGTCGTCGAGGCGCCCGTTGGTGCAAGAGCCGACGAACACCGAGTCCACCTTGCGGCCGGCGACTTCCCGCAGCGGCACCGCGGCGTCCGGGTGTCCGGGCAACGCGATCATGGGTTCGAGGCCGTCGATGTCGATCTCGACCTCGAGGTCGTAGTGCGCGTCCGGGTCGGGGGCCAGGGCCGGGAAGTCGTGCCCGGCGGTCCGGCGGCAGAAGTCCAGAACCTCCTGGTTGGGTTCGAAGAGGGCGATGATGCCGCCCATCTCGGTCGCCATACTGGCGATCGTGACCCGATCCTCGAGGCCGAGTTCGGGCACGATCCCGCCTTGGATCTCGGCGGCGTAGCCGAGCAGGCCGCCGGCGCCGAGTTCCTGCAACATGCGCAGGACGATGTCCTTGGCGGTGGCGTGCGGGCCGGGCCGGCCCGTGAGGACGACGCGGGCCGACTTCGGCACCTTGAACCAGACCTTGCCCGAGGCCCAGGCGTAGGCGATGTCCTGGTCGCCCATGCCCTGGCCGAAGGCGCAGACGGCGCCGAGGATGTTGGCGTGGCTGTCGGTCGAGACGAAGGTCGAGCCCGGCCCGACCAGACCGTCCTCGATCGCGACGTGGGTGCCGATGCCCTGGGTGACGTCGCGGAGCTGGACCCCGGTCTCGCGGGCGAACTCGCGGCAGAACTGCTGGTTGGCAGCGTAGCCCTGGTCGCTGCCGCCGGGGTTGCAGTCGAAGGTGAAGACGGTCTTGGCCGGATCCGCGACCGCCAGCCCGGCGTGGAGCAGGTTCTTGACCACGTTGGCGCCGCCGAAGTCGCGCGCCGCGCGCACGTCCACGCGCATGTCCACGGTGGCGCCGGGCCGGACCTCCTGGTCGCAGTGCGCGGCGATGATCTTCTCGATGAGGGTCTGGCCCACGGCAGTCGTCGGGGATGGACGGCTTAGTGAAGGGAAGAGACGGAATCGTCTAGGTCGGTCCGGACCGACGCTCCAGGCCGAACCGAGGGAAAGTCTAGCCGGGCGGCCGGGCCGGGATGAGGGGACGGGGCGGGCGACTCCTCGCGGTTCCTGGTGAGCCCAGGGCGGGGACGATCCGGCGCGACTTCCCGGGGCCGTCCAACTGCTGCCCTGGGATCGATGGTTGGTCCTGTCCCAGCGGCCGAACGTGGTAGGGGATGAGGAATCTGGGCCGATTCGCTGGACCCTGAGATCGGCTTGGACTGTAACCTCCACTTTTGGTAGCGGGAGGAAACGGTCGGATACAGCGATCTCTCCCTCACCACCGGGCCGACAGGACCGGAGCGGGTCGGCTTCTGGCCGATGGACTCATTCGTTTCCCTGCCCGGCGCCGACCGCCGGCCGCCGGGTACCCCGCCTCGATCGGAATCCCGGCGGCCGGAGGATCGCCTGCGTCGAGCCTTCCCGGGCGCAGCAGGGCGCGCCCGGGACCTTCCGCCACCCGGGAAGACGGAACCGACCGGGCGGGGTTACGGCTCCCCGGCAATCAGGGTCCATCGATCCGGACCGGATTCCAATACGAGCAAGCCGTCTCGCTGTATCGACGCGAGGACTCCCTGGTTTGGCATAAGGTCCAGCATGCGGTGAATGTCAACGCGGCGCTGGCTTCCGTCCTCGGGATCGACGCGGTTCAACGAACGAGGTGGCTCGTCGCCGGAGTGGCGGCCTCCTTCGGGCTGCTGTTCCTGATCACCGTCGAAAACGGCCGGGGCGTGACACGATCCTTCCGGTCCGGTCGAGAAGAACCCGGCGGCCCCTCGCGGGACCGCCGGGCTCCATCCCCCATGCGATGCGATCCTCTTCCCCCTCGGCTCAGGCCCC
>RFGR01000086.1 GCA_003696625.1 Planctomycetota bacterium | reverse complement strand
CGCTTCGACTGGGCCGCCCAGCCGCCCGCGCCGCCGCGGCGCCCGGGCCGCCACCTGCTCGACCGGATCGCCCTGGCGGAACTCGAGCCCTACCTCGACTGGACCCCGTTCTTCGCCGCCTGGGAGCTGCCCGGCCGCTTCCCCGAACTGCTCGAAGACCCGCGCCACGGCCGGCAGGCCCGGGAACTCCACCGCGACGCCCTGGCCCTGCTGGCCCGGATCCGGGAGCAGGAACTGCTCCAGGCCCGCGGCGTCCTCGCTCTGCTGCCGGCCGCGGCCGAGGGCGACGACCTGGTCGTCTACGCGGGGGAGGACCGGTGCCGAATCCGCGCCCGCCTGCCGATGCTCCGCCAGCAGCGCCGCGGCCGCGCCGGCGAGACCAACCTCTGCCTGGCCGACTTCGTCGCCCCGGCCGACAGCGGCGTCCCGGACTGGCTCGGCCTGTTCGCGGTCACCGCCGGCCACGGCGCCGCCGAGCTGGCCGCTTCCTACGAGGAGGAGGGGGACGACTACTCGGCGATCCTGGTCCGGGCCCTCGCCGACCGCTTGGCTGAGGCCTTCGCCGAGTTCCTGCACGAGCGGGTCCGGCGGGACTACTGGGGCTACGAGAAGGGCCCGCCGGCGACGCCCGAGCAGCTCCTGGCCGAGGCCTACCGCGGCATCCGCCCGGCCCCGGGCTATCCGGCCTGCCCGGACCACGGGCTCAAGCGCCGCATCTTCGACCTCCTCGACGCCGAGCGGGCGGCCGGCCTCCGCCTCACCGGCACCGGCGCCGTCGAACCGGCCGCCTCGGTCTGCGGCCTGATTCTTGCTCACCCCAAGGCCAGCTATTTCGGCGTCGGCCGCATCGGCAGGGACCAGCTCGAGGACTACGCCGGGCGCTGCGAAGCCGATCCCGCGGAACTGGCCCGCGGGCTCGGCCTGGCGGTCGAGGACAGCCCGGCTCAGGCCGGCTCGGCGACGACGCCGTAGGCCTCCTCGGCGATCCGGCGGATGTGGCGGAGGAAGGCGTCGGCCGCCAGCGGCCGGCCGCTGACCCGCTCGACCAGCTCGGCCGCGGACCAGCGGCTGCCGGCCTCGTGCACCCGGCTGCGCAGCCAGCCGAGCAGCGGCGCGAAGTCGCCGGCGGCGAAGGCCTGGTCGAGGTCGCCGAGTTCGGCCGCCGCGCTCTCGAAGAGCTGGCAGCAGATCAAGTTGCCGAGGGTGTAGGTCGGGAAGTAGCCGAACGCCCCCATCGCCCAGTGGATGTCCTGCAGGACGCCCTCGGCGTCGTTGCCGGGCCGAATGCCGAGCAGCTCCTCGTAGCCTTCGTTCCAGGCGGCCGGCAGGTCGTCCACCTCGAGTTCTCCGGCGAACAGCCGGCGCTCGACGTCGAAACGGATCGCGATGTGGAGATTGTAGGTGGCCTCGTCGGCCTCGACCCGGATCAGGCTGGGACGCACGGTGTGCAGGGCCGGCCAGATCCGGTCGGGATCGAAGGTCGGGTGGTCGGGGAAGTGGCGGCGGAAGATCGGCGTCGCCCAGCGCCAGAACGCGCGCGAGCGCCCGACCAGGTTTTCCCACAACCGGGACTGAGACTCGTGCACGCCGAGGGATACCGCTTGTCCGATCGGACTGCCGGCCCAGGCGGCGGGCAGGCCCTGCTCATAGAGGCCGTGGCCGGCCTCGTGCATGATCCCGAACAGGGCCGGGCGGAAGTCGTCCTCCTGCCAGCGCCAGGTGATGCGGACGTCGCCCCGACCGAAGGTGGTGCAGAAGGGATGCGGCGCCGGGTCGAGCCGGCCGGCCCGGAAGTCGAAGCCCAGGCGCTCGGCCACCTCGAGGCCGAAGGCGCGCTGAGCCGGGACCGGAAACCGGCCGCGCGCTGGCGATTCGTCGATCTCGACCCCGCTGGCGGCGACGGCCTGGATGAGGGGAGCCAGCCGCTCTCGGAGTTGCCGGAAGACCGGCTCCAGCGAGGCGACGGTGGCGCCGGGTTCGTATTCGTCCAGGAGCACCTCGTAGGCCGGTCGGTTCGGATCGATCGCCGCCGCCTGTCGGCGCCGCAGTTCGACCACCCGCGCCAGCGCGTCCCGGAAGCGCGGGAAGTCGCTGCGCCGGCGCGCCTCCTGCCAGACCGCCAGGGCGGCGCTGGTGGCCTCGGCCAGCTCGCGGGCCAGCTCGGCCGGAACGGCGGCCGCCCGCCGATGCTGCCGTCGGGCCTCTCGGGCCATCGCCGCCAGCTCGGGATCGTCCGCCGCCGCCTCCGCCGCGGCCGCGATCGCTTCACCGAGTTCGGTCGCGGTCAGCCGCTCGTGGGCCAGGCCGGCGAGCAGAGCGAGTTGCCGGCCGCGGGCCTCCTGCCCAAGTTCCGGCATGAAGGTCTCCTGGTCCCACTCGAGGACGGCGGAGACGGAGCGGAGATCCTCGATCTCGCGCCAGAGCGAAACCAGACGTTCCCGGGCCGCGGTGGGATCCATCCCTGCATCCTAGATCCTCGGCGGCGCCGGCCCAAGCCGGTACCGGCCGCGTTCAACGCAAGGCGCGGTCGGTCGGATCCGGCAGTTCGCCGTGCCGGTGGCCGGCGTCGGCCGGCGCGTACCACCAGCACAGGCTGGCCGCGTCCACCTCTTCCGCACCGATCTCGAGCGGGATCTCGAGGACGTGGTTCTCGGCGAAGGGCACGCCGGTCCCGGGTAGGAGCCGGGCCAGTCCGGTCCAGCCGTTGCCCACCGTGACCGTGGTGAAGGGCGCGGCGAACGCCACGACCGGGCCCGGCGGCAAGCCGAAGAAACCGGTCGGATCCAGGCCGCCGTCGAAACCGGTCCGGCGCAGGGCGACCGCGGCGCCGATCAACCGGCCGGGCCCGTCGAGGTCGGCGACCCGCACCCGGCAGCGGCCGCTCAGGTCGCGGTGGAGCTGCCAGGCGGCGTGAAGCCGCCAGGGGGAAAGGACCTCTTCGGTGAAGTAGAGATAGAGCCGACACAACGGCACCTGCAGCGACTCGTTGATGAAGATCACCCGGATCGAGTCGGCGAAGGGCATCGGCAGGTTCGAGGACAGGACCAGGCCGATGCCCGGCTCCTCGACCAGCCGGAGCAGGTGACCGGCCCCGGTCGGCAGCGCGCAGGAGGCGCCCAAGAAGTCGCCGGCCGGCACGTCGATCTGGACCTGCCGGTCGGCGGCCACCCGCAGGCGCAGACCGCGAAGCAGCTCGACCGGGTCGAGATCTTGGTAGTTCGTGATCTCGAGCCTCCATCCGAGGACTGTCCCCGCCCGGTTGATGCTGGCCGTGAGCCGGCTGTTGGTCCGGATTCGGCCGAAAGCGCTGGTCCGCCGCCGCGGCTGAACCAGGAACTCGCCGGTCTCGATCAGATCGGAGGCCAGCCGGTAATGCTCAAGCTGGGCCGGCCGGAGTCCGACCTCGGGCGAGACCAGGCCGTCGGCTTCCGGCCGGCGCTCGATCTCGAGGCGAAAAGAGAGTCCGGCCGGTCCACTCAGGCGCAACCGCCGGTCGAACGGGACCGGAACCAAGGATTCGAAGGCGCCGCCCTGACGGCGGACCAGCGGCCCCTGGAAGGGTTCCGGGAGTTCGCCCGCCAGATCCAGGACCAGGAAGGGTTCCCGGTCCTCGACCGCGAGAGCGAGGCTGCCCCGGGCCCGCGGCAGCCAGATCCGGCGCAGGACGCCGGGGCCCTCGAGGTCGGCCAGGAGTCCGTCCGCGCCGACCTCGCCGGCGACGACCTCGTAGGACGAGCCTGCGGTCGGCTGTTCGCACCAGCGCGGGAAGTGGAACAGCGGATCGAGCCACGAACCGGGTCGGACCGAGGCCGACTCCTGGGCGGCGGCCGGCTCCTGGGCGGCAACCGGGGCGAGGGCGAAGACGAGGAAGAGGGCGGCGGCGAACAT
>RFGR01000012.1 GCA_003696625.1 Planctomycetota bacterium | reverse complement strand
TCGATGATCACGTTGCGGCCGCGCGGGCCGAGGGTGACCTTGACGGCGGCGGCGAGTTTCTTGACACCGGCGCGGATGTGTTCGCGGGCGTCCTGGTCGTAGGCGATCTTCTTGGCAGCCATGATCCTTGCGTTGTTGGGGGTTGGCGTGGGTCAGGCCGTTCAGCCCACGATGCCGAGGATGTCCTCCTCGGACAGGATGAGGTATTCCTCGCCCTCCCACTCGACCTCGGTGCCGGCGTAGGAGGTGAAGAGCACGGTGTCGCCGACCGAGACGGTGAACTCGGTGCGGCTGCCGTCCTCGAGGAGGCGGCCATCGCCGAGGGCGATGACGGTGCCCTGCTTCGGCTTCTCCTTGGCCGAATCGGGCAGGACGATCCCTCCGGCGGTCACGTCGGAGGCCTCGAGGCGCTGGACGAGGACCTTGTCGCCCAAGGGGCGGATGGCAACTTTCTTGGCGGTCTTGGCCATGCTGGCTGGTTCTGCTCGGGTCTGCTTATTGCTGGGGACCGTTCGCCGGTCCGATCTCGTGGATGATCTGGCGAATGGTGAGGCGAAGGACCTCGGCCGGAATCGGCTTCCGCAGGACGGTGCGGGCGCCGGCCTCCAGGGCGGCCGACTCGAGGGCCTTCGAGGGGTGGCCGGTCATCAGGATGCTGGGCACCGCCATCCCGGCCGACTTGAGCTGGAAGAGGACCTCCAGCCCGGTCAGGCTGGGCATGTGGACGTCGAGGAGCGACAGGTCGAAGCCGCCCGGCCGGGCCAGGAGCCGCTCCAAGGCCTGGGCGCCGTCCGCCGCCAGCTCGACGTCGAAGCCCGACGCCACCAGCAAGGTCTGGATCACCTTGCGGGTGGTGGTGTTGTCGTCGGCGACGAGGATGCGCGGGCTCATGACGATCCGGTCGGGAGGATTCTGCAACCCGCGTGCCAGCGTCCCCAGCGGCCGGCGGCGCCCGGAAGTTCCTGGAATAACTGGATTTAGGGGATTGTCCAGGCTCCGGCCCGGGAGCTTGGACCTGCAGGAATGGCAGGTTCAGAGGACCGGATCGTCCTCCTCCTCGCCCTCGTCGCCGAAGTCCGGGTCCGCCTCCTCCTGTTCGAGGTCCGGGGCCAGTTCGGCCTCGTCCTCGGCTCGGCGGCCCCCCTCGGCGAACAGGGCCTCGTCGCTCCAGCCGTCGATCGCCTCCTCCAGGGCCGCCCGCGGCAGCTCGCCGCCGCAGAGGAGGCAGCGGCAGCCGCTTTCCAGCGATTCGACCGCCTCGGTGTAGGTGGTGATCTCGTAGCCGCAGTGGGAGCACTCCATGGCCGGTCCGGTCAGTTGGTCTCCGGCGGCGCCAATACCGCCGAGCGGACCGCGTCCAGGGCGCCCGAGCGGTGGAGCGCGTGCAGGGCGCCGGCCAGGTACTCGGCGGCGGTGCCGTCGGGGTTGGTCTCCTCCAGGAAACGGGTGCAGGCGGCGCTGGCGCCGATCAGGAAGCCGGCCTCGGCTTGGTCCTCGTGCCAGAAGCGGTCCCATTCGCTGAAGCGGCTCTCGGCCCGCCGCGCCGCCATCCGGAGCAGGCCGCTCGCCCGCAGCGGACCGGGATCGGTGCCCGTGGCGGCCTCGAGCCGGACCTCCCAGAGCGGGTCGTGGCCGCCGTCGCCCCAGCTCATGCCGGCGAAGAGGCTCAGGCCGCTCTCGGGGTCGCGCCAGCGCAGCCCGTACTCCAGCACCCCGTCGCCCGGCTCGGGGGAGACCAGGCGGAACGGCGAGTCCTCCGGGAACTGGAAGGAAGACAGCATCCGATCCAGGATCCGCCGGATCTTGCGCTGAAGGGAGGGGATGCGGACGACCGCGGCCAGGTCCTCGATCACCACCGGCTCGTCCGGCGGCGGCTCCTGGCCGGCGCCGGACTCGGATCCCGGATTCGGCAGCGGGGGCGTGGCGTCGATCACCGACACCAGAGTAGGGCCCCAGATGTTCCCTGGGGAGTCCCGGGCGCCGGTCCCGGACTCAGCCCGCGGCCGGCTCGGCGAACTGGCGCCCGAAGGCTTCCTCGTCCAGACCGCCTTCCAGCGCAACGAGCAACACCCGCGCCGCCTCGTCGCGCCGGCCGAGCAAGCGGAGAGCCTCCAGACAGCCGCGCAGCGCCCGCGGCGAGACCGGATCGGCGTGGCGGGCGCGCTGGAAGAAGTCGAGCGCCGCGCCCGGGTCCCCGGCGGCGAGCATCAGCTCGCCCAGGTCCTCGGCCACCTCCGCCGAGGCGGGGTCGCGACGGAAGGCGGCCAGGAGCAGTTCGGCGGCCGCCAGGAAGCGGCCTTCGGCCTGGAGCCGGCGGGCGACGGCGAGCGGGGCGGGGGAGTCGTCGGGCATGGTCCGGGATTCCCTGCATCGGTCCCCCGCCCCCCACCCCTTGAGGTGCGGCGGAGGCAAAGGAACGCCGGTCGGGCCCTGGCGGAGCCCGACCGGCGGGGGAGGGGGAGTCGAACCTAGTAGATCGACAGCGTCAGCAGGTTCGAATCGAGGATCGTGCCGTTGTCGTCCTGGCCGACCTCGAGGTACACGGTCGCACCGGCGGCCCGCTGCGGCACCTGCACCGTCCAAGAGCCGGCGCCGGTGGCGTCGGAGGTGGTGACCGCGCCGACGTTCCAGGGCGCGCCGATGTCGAACGGATGGCCCTGAATGGTGGTGCCGGCGTTGCTCAGGCTCCAGAGCAGGTAGGTGGGCTGGTTGGCGCCGGCGCCGCTGAAGTCGAAGAACACGGTCGAGCCGGCGGTGGCCACGGTCGGGCCGGTCAGGGCGATTCGGTCGGTGTTGCCGGCGCCGCCGTAGTCGAAGGGCTCGCCTTCGCTCAGGTACTTGTGGCCGTTGCCGCCTCCGGCCTTGACGTGCACCGCGCCCGGTTCGATGCCGGTGGCCGGCACGACGAAGGAGAGCTGGGTGCCGCCGTTGGTCGAGGCGAGCCCGGTGATCTTGTACGGCTCGCCGCCGGTCTGCGACGAGTCGAGGACGTCCGAGTTCAGCCAGACCTCGTTGCCGGTGGCCGAGAAGTTGCCGCCGGTCAGGACGCAGGTGCCGCCCGGGGCGGTCGAGCCGCCGACGCTGTCGATCCAGGGGTTGACGTTGTTGTCGCGGGCGCCGTAGATGAAGATGACGCCGTCGCGGTCGTCCTGCTCGATCGAACGGTCGGGCACGCCGTTGCCGCTGGCGTAGGCGTACATGGTCGCGGCCGGGTCGTTCGAGTGGCCGAGGCCGAGCGCGTGCCCCAGCTCGTGGGTGGCGACGCCCTGGAAGTCCATCTCGCCGGGCCCGATCTGGTCCGGGCCGTCCGACCAGGTCCAGGCCTCGTAGTAGCGGATCCGCCAGCCGTCGCTGATCGGCGTCTCGGTGTAGGCGAGAACGCCGCCGCTCGAACCGGCGATCGGCGAGTTGATGTTGGCGTTGTAACCGCCGACGCCCGAGGCCTCGCCGTTCCAGAAGAAGTTGAAGTTGGCCCGGCCGTCGCCGATCTGGAACTGGGTCGAGTCACCGGAGCCGTCGCCGAACTTGCGGCTGCCCCACTCGGCCATCGCCTTCCAGCAGGACAGCTCGATCTCGGTGTAGCCCGGCCAGTTGGGATGCGGCTGGGTGTTGTTGTGGGCGGCGGCGTCGGTGAAGTTGTCGTAGATCCGGCAGTCGCGCTGGGTCAGGCCCAGGTTGCCGCCGATGGTGGAGAAGCCGGTGGCCTCGTCGGGCACGACCAGGGTGGCCGAACCACCGAGCAGGGCCAGGCCGAGGGAGAGTCGGAGGAGGTTTTTCATCTTCGCTTCCCTCACTTGTTCCGTGCCTTCTCGGCCAGGGCCTTGGCGATGGCCGCCTGCAGGTCGGCCAACCGGATGTTCTTCTCGACCGCGGTCCCTTCGCCCTTGCCGAGGACGACGGTCCCGTTCGGGGTTTCGATCTGGCGGAAGATGCCGCCCATCGCCGCGTAGACGCAGCGATCGACCTCGGGCCCCCAGCCCTCGACCGGAGCGCTGAAGACCAGCACCCGCCCGCCGAGGCGGTAGTCGTCCGGGCTCGGCATGCAGGTGACGTTCATCGTCTCGCCGCCGTAGGTGCCGCCGAGGAAGGCGGCCTGGATCGTCCGCGGCTGGCCGCTGTAGAGATCCGCGCCCTCGACGGTGAGGACGGTGTAGATGCGCCGGTCCTCCGGCGCGGCTTGGTAGAGGACGGAGTGGACAGCGGTGATCCGGCCGCTGACGGCGGCGTCGGTCAGGGAGACCATCTCCTGCAGGGTCAGCGCCTTGATGCACGGCAGGGCGGCGCCGGCGAGGAGAAGGCCGGCCGCTGCCGCGGCCAACCAGCGTGTGCTTCTCATGACGATTCCAGGACTTGCGACGATGGGTGGGGTGGGAGAGAGGGTGGACGGAGGGCCCCTTCCTGCCGGTGGACGGGCGCGGAGGCCCTGAGGTTCCGGACAAGGGGCCACTCTTTTCTACCGAATGTCGGCCAGAAAAGCGATTTTCTCTCCGAAAGATGGGAAAAACCGGGTTGAATCTGGAGGGGAGTGGCGGAACCTGCCCGGTTCCGGTCGCGTCCTCCCTTGGCCGGGAGCGGTCCGTCCTCTCCCGGCCGCCTACGATCCCTCGCCCCGTCCCTGTCCCACCTCATCCCCATGCCGCTCTCGATCCTGCTGCTGGCCGCCGCCCCGGTCCTCCAGGCTCCGGCCCCGACCCAGGCGCCGCTGCCCCTGACCGAAACCACCCGCTATCTCGAGCCGACCCGATTCGTGCTCAAGACCCTCGACTGGGACGCCCGCAACGGCCAGCCGACCCTGCCGGCGTCGCTGTCCCTTTCTCGCTCCGAGGCCCTGGCCGCCGGTTACTACCTGGTCCACGCCGGCGGCCCCGAGCGCTGGCGCGAGGTGCGGGCCTCGATCCTCGCCGCCGGCGGCCGGGTCTTCGACTACCTGTCGCACAACGGCATGGAGGCCCGGATCCCGGCCGCGGCCCTGGCCGCGGTCGAGGCCGACGCCCTGCTGGTGGTGCCGGTCCACCCCGGCCTCAAGCTCGACCCGGAGATCGGCCGCTACGGCACCGCCGCCGACGACCCCTACGGCCGGCTGTTGCTTTCGGTCGAGTACTGGCCCGACGCCGACCTCGACCTGGCCGAGGCCGCCGTCCGCGCCCTCGACCTGCCGATCCTGGAAACGGTCGAGTCCGGCCGCTACCAGCGCTCGACCGTGCGGGCCAACGCCGCCGAGCTGATCGCCCTGGCCCGGATTCCGGAGGTCAAGTTCATTCAGGAGTCGGCCACCGCCCAGCAGCGCAACGACAAGTCGCAGTGGGTGATCCAGACCTACGTCACCAACGACCGCAAGCTGTGGAGCAAGGGCCTGTACGGCGACAACGTCTACATCGGCCACATCGACGGCCGCATCCAGGAGTCGAGCTGCTACTTCGACGACCCCTCCGGCGCCGCGCCCGGCCCCAACCACCGCAAGATCAAGTGGTGGAATCCGGTCGGGAGCGTCGACTCGCACGGCACCCACACCGCCGGCTCGGCGGCCGGCGACGCCCAGCCGGTCAACGGCAGCACCACCTACCGGGGCATGGCGCCGAACGCCTTCCTGGTCCACAACTCGTCCTGGCCGAGCAGCTCGCAGATGCTGAGCTTCCTGAACACCTCGCACAGCCACGGCGCCCGGCTGCACACCAACTCCTGGGGCAACGACTGGACCACCGCCTACGACTACTGGTCCCGCGACATCGACGCCTACTCGCACGACAACGAGGACGGCATGGTCGCCTTCGCGGTCACCAACGGCAGCACCCTGAAGAACCCGGAGAACGCCAAGAACGTGCTGGCGGTCGCCGCCACCAGCCGCAGCAACCCCGAGAACAAGGGCAGCGGCGGCCGCGGCCCGACCGCCGACGGGCGGCTCAAGCCCGAGGTCTGGGCCCCCGGCTGCTCGACCTACTCGGCCTCGACCGCCTCCTGCGGCGTGACCACGATGTGCGGCACCTCGATGGCCTGTCCGGTGGTGGTCGGCGGCGCCGCCCTGCTCAAGCAGTACTTCGAGGACGGCTACTACCCGAGCGGCAGCCCGAACCCGGCCGACGCCTTCACCCCCTCCGGCGCCTTGCTCCGCGCCTGTCTGATCAGCTGCGCGGTCGACATGAGCGGCATCAGCGGCTACACCGGCAACCAGGAGGGCTACGGTCGCATCCTGCTCGACAACGTCGCCTACTTCGCCGGCGACGGCGAGCTGGTCCGACTGATCGACGTGCCGCACGCCCAGGGGCTCAGCACCGGCCAGAACCGGACCATCCGCGCCAACCTGCCCGGCGGCCGCTCGGAGCTGCGCCTGACCCTGGTCTGGTCGGACGAGCCCGGCTCCGCCTTCAGCTCGGCGCCGACGGTCAACGACCTCAACCTGCTCGCCCGCGACCCGAACGGGACGATCTACCACGGCAACATCCGGAGCACCTCGACCGGTCTGGCGACCCCGAACCCGACCACCCAGGACGCCAAGAACACGGTCGAGCAGATCATCATCGCCAACCCGCCCGGCGGCACCTGGTACTTCCGGGTCGAGGGCAAGAACGTGCCGGTCGGCCCGCAGGGCTACGCCGGCGTCCTCCAGCTCAAGTAGCGCCGGCGCCGGCCGCGGCGCTACTTCAGGCGGTACCCGACGCCGCGCACCGTCAGGATGTGACGGGGCGCGGCCGGGTCCTCCTCGAAGCGGCGCCGCAGGCGGACGACGAAGTTGTCGACGGTGCGCGGGGTCGGGAAGGCCTCGCCGCCCCAGACCCGGTCGAGGATCTCGTTGCGGCTGACGACCGCGCCGCGGGCCTCGATCAGCAGCTTGAGGATGCCGAACTCCTTGGCCGGGAGGGTCTCGACCGGGCCGTCGCCGCCCTGGGCCTCGCGCGTGACCAGATCGACCCAGCCGCGGCCGATCCGGATCTTGCCCTCGGCCGGCGCCTCGGCCCAGTCCGAGCGCCGCAGCAGGGCGTGGACCCGGGCCAGCAGTTCGTCGAGGTGAAAGGGCTTGACCAGGTAGTCGTCGCCGCCGGCCATCAGGCCCTGGACCCGGTCGTGCGGCAGGTCGCGGGCGGTCAGGAACAGGATCGGGGTGCGGACGCCCTCCCGGCGCAGCGCCCGGCAGACCTCGAAGCCGTCCATCTCCGGCAGCATCACGTCGAGCAGGATCAGGTCGATACCGCCGGCCCGAGCCTCGCGCAGGCCGCTCGGGCCGTCGGCGGCGTGGATGGTCCGGTAGCCCTCGGCCTCGAGGTTGTCGCAGACCAGGGCGGCGATGCGGGGCTCGTCTTCGACGACCAGAATGCGGCGGCTCATTGCTCTTGCGGGGCCAGCGGCCAGCGGACCGTGAACTCGGCGCCCTGGCCCGGTCCGTCGCTGCGGGCGCTGATCGTAGCGCCCTGGGCGCGGGCCAGCTCGCGCACCAGGTAGAGGCCGAGACCGCTGCCCGGGGCGGTGCGCACCCGCTCGTCCCCGGCGCGCCAGAAGCGGTCGAACAGGCGCCGGGCCTCGGCCGCGGAGAAGCCGCGGCCCTGGTCGCGCACCCGCAGTTCGGCGTAGGCGCCGCGGGCGGCCAGTTCCAGCCGCACCGGGCGGCCTTCGCCGTACTTGCGGGCGTTGTCGAGCAGGTTGGCCAGGATCGGCGCGATCGCGCTCGGATCGGCCTCGGCCTCCAGTTCGGCCGGCAGCTCGGCCTCCAGCCAGTCGGCGCCGTCGCCGCAGCGGCGGCGGAAGCGCTCGACTTCGCGACGGACCGCGTCGGCCAGGTCGAGACGCCGGGGGCGGGCCGCGAAGGCCTTGGCGTCGAGGCGGCCGACGGCGAGCAGGTTCTCGACCAACCCCTCGAGTCGGGTGAGATCCTCGCTCATGCCCGCGGCGTAGGCCGCCACCCGCGGCCCGTCCGGCCGCCGCTCGATCGACTCCACCGCCAGCCGCAGCGACTGCAGCGGCGAGCGGAACTCGTGGGTGACGGCGTGGATGAAGTTGGCCTCCTGCAGGGCCAGGCGGCGTTCGCGGCGGGCGGCCCGGAGCAGCAGCCAGAGGCCCAGGCTCCACAGGACCAGAAACAGGGAGCCCTCGCCGATCACCATCGCCCGGCGGGCGTCCCGGTGGCGGCGCAGGCTGTCCAGGGTGGCGGCACCGACCCGCAGGTCGAGGCCGCCGTCGCGGGGCAGGGGCGAGATGCCGGGGAACCGAGAACCGATCCGTTGCCAGGCCTCGGCCGGTTCGGCGCCTTCCCGAACCAGCTCGGCCAGCTCGATCCGGGCCAGATCCTCCAGCCGGCGGAGGCTGTCCAGTTCGATCCGGTATAGGTCCTCGCTCCGGGTCCAGAGGGAATAGCCCCACCAGGAGAGCTGGGCCAGGAACAGGAAGGCGACGATCAGGATCCAGAGCGGCAGCCGGGGGCGCATTTCCGGTCTACAATAGGTTCGGGCCTCGCCGGCGCGAGGCTCGGATCGACCACAAACCGCCCGCATGCGCTCCCTCCCCCTCCTTCTTCTCGCCCCGGCCGCCCTCGCCCTCGGCTTCGTCTCCCGCCACGCCCCGGCCGGTCCGGCCCAGCCGCCGCTGGCCGACGGCAGGGTTCAGCTCCTGCCCTTCGGGCTGATGGATCAGGTCCGCCGGCCGCAGGGGCTGGTGCCGATGCAGGTGCAGGTCTACAACCCCGGCGACGGGGCCGCCTTCCTCGAGCGGCTGCGGGTGCTCGAGCCGAGCGGCCGTCTCCTGACCGAAGTCGATCTGCGCGGGGAGCGCCTGCCCGGCGACGGCGGCGAGGTGGCCGAACTCTACCTGAAGCAGGAACTGATCGACCCGCAGCTCTCCCACCGCCACAAGCAGCGGTTGTTCGTGCCGCTCGACCAGCGGCCGGAGTTGCTGCCCGAGAACGAGGCCAGGCTGTTCATGGAGATCGTCCAGGGCGTGCAGCGGCTGAAGCAGACCGGGGCGCCGCAACTGCGCAACGTCGGCTTCGAGCTGGATCTGGCCGCGCTCTTCGCCGGCGCCCGGCCCGGGGACGAAGCCGCCGTCGATCTGGTTCTCGACTACCGGCGGGCCGACGGCTCCCGCGCCAGCTCGACCCTGACCCACGCCGTCGAGCTGTTGCCGCCCTACCTCGAGCCGCCGGCCGAGTGGTACGCCGCCTGCGGGCTCGGCCGCGGCGCCGGCGCCTGGTACGCCGGCGACCTGCACGTCCACAACTGCCGCGACGAGGCCGTGAACGGCTGCCCGAGCTGCGCCGCCGAGTCGGTCAACATCACCGGTTCGTTCACCAACGCCGACCTCAAGCCGCAGTTCCAGGCCCTGGGGATGGACTTCTACAGCACCACCACGCACAGCTACTGCATCCAGAACCCGACTGAGTTCGACCTGGTCAAGACCGAGGCCGACACCCTGGACGACGCCACCTTCGTCCTGATCTGCGGCACCGAGGTGTCCGGGCGCGAGACCGGCCCGCAGTGGGGCAGCGACAGCGCCGATACGCTCTGCTACCTCGGATTCGGCGACCCGGTCCACCACATGGGCGCGCACGCGATCACCTCGCGCAAGTACGGCGGCAAGGACGGCTTCCTCGACTTCTGCGACGACCCCAAGCGCTCGCAGTGGGACAACGTGGCCGCGATCAAGGCCGAAGGCGGCTTCGCCGTTGCCAACCACCCGAACGGCATGTGGGGCTTCAACTCGGTCGCCGGCTTCCGCGGCTGGAACCACGGCTACACCTTCGGCACCGAGGTTTGGAACGGCGACACGATGACGCCGAACGCGCCCCACGTCTGGTGGTGGAAGCAGCGGATGCTCGAGGGCGAGTTCACCTACCCGCTCTCCGGCTCGGACACCCACGACGCGGCCATGGACTTCGGCGCCCTGCACGTTTGGGTCGAGGGCGCCTACAACGAGCCGGCGCTGCTGGCCGGGATCCGCTCCGGCCGCGCCTACCTGAGCAACGGTCCCTTCGTCGACCTCCAGCTGCGCGACGGCCACGGCCGCTCCGCCCTCGGCGGGGCGAGGGTCTTCGTCCAGGCCAGCAAGGTGCCGCCGGGCTACCCGGTGGACGTCGAGGTCTTCTACAACGTCGCCCAGGCTTCGACCGTACGGGTCTGGCGCGGCGCCGTCGGCGACCCCGACGAGACCCTGCTTCAGGAGTTCACCGGTGTCACCGGCGGCGGCAGCTTCATCGTCCCGGCCACGGTCGAGCCGACCGCCAGCGCCTGGTACCGGGCCGAGATCGAGCAGGCCGACGGACGCGCCGGCGCCTGGTCGATGCCGGTCTACATCATCCTGAAGTAACTTCTTCCCGTCCGCATGCCCCGCCGCCGCCGGGCGCCCGTGCGCCGTGCCTGACCGAATCCCCGCCGATTGGCCGGAGGTTCGCCTGGTCCGCACCGGCACCGAGCTGAAGGCGGCGCTGGCGGCCTGGCGGGCGGCCGGGGTGATCGGCGTGGACACCGAGTCCAACTCCTTTTACGCCTACACCGACCGGCTCTGCCTGTTCCAGGTCACCGCCGACGGCGAGGACTGGTTGGCCGACCCGCTGGCCCTCGGCGACGAGCTGCGCGCGGCCCGAGAGCTGCTGGAGGATTCGGCGGTGACCAAGGTCTTCCACGCCGCCGAGTTCGACCTCATGCTGCTCAAGAAGGACCTCGGCGCCGAGGTCCGCGGCCTGTTCGACACCCAGGTCGCGATGACGCTGCTCGGGCACGAGAAGACCGGGCTGGCCGCGCTGATCCGGTCCTACTACGGGTTGGAACTGTCGAAGAAGGAGCAGCGTTCCGACTGGGGTCGGCGGCCGCTGACCGAGGCCCAGATCGCCTACGCCCGGATCGACACCCACTTCCTGCCCGACCTCTATCGGCGGCTCCGGGCCGAGCTGGAGGAGAAGGGCCTGGCCGAGGCCGCCCGCGGCGAGTTCGCCCGCCTCGAGCGCGAGATCCTGCCGCCGCGCCGGATCGATCCGGACGGCTGGCGGCGACTGAAGGGTGCCCGGGCGCTGGACCCGACCGCCGCCGCCCGCTTGCGCGAGCTGTTCCGCTGGCGCGAGCGGACGGCCGAGGCCCTGGATAAGCCGGTTTTCCGGATCCTCGCCAACGAGACCCTGGTCGACTTGGCGGCACGGCCGCCGCGCGACCTCAAGGACCTGGCCGGGCGCAAGGGCGTCGGCTGGGGCAAGGCCCGCCGGATCGGCGCCGAGCTGCTGTCGGCCCTCGCCGCCGCCGCCGGTCAGCAGGCCCACGACCACATCCCGGAGAAGGTCTCGCGCGAGGAGCGCCGCCGGCGCCGCGCCCGGCGCGAGATCCAGGACGCCCTCCGCCGCTGGCGCAAGGAGCGGGCCGAGGAACTCGGCCTGCCCAGCGAGCGGCTCATGCACCGTCGCCACCTCGAGGAGATCGGCCGCCGCCTGCCGCGCACTCGCCAGGAGCTGGCCGCCGTGGTGGACCTCAACGATTGGCAGCGCGAGAATCTCGAGGACTCGCTGCTCGAGTTGCTCGCCAGCCTGCCCGAACCCGAATCCGAACCGGAGAACCAATGAAGCGAATCCTGCTCTTCCTCGCCGCCGCCGCTCTGGCCGCCGGCGCCGCCTGCACCACCGCCGACCGCGACGACGCCGCTTGCCCGGACTGCACCGCCGGCAAGCCCTGCGCCGAGTGCGCCGAGAAGGCGGAGATGAAGCAGTGCTGCAAGGACGCCGCCGCCCTGGGCAAGGAGTGCCCGGAGTGCGCGGCCAAGAAGTGAGGAGCCGCTCCTCAGCCGCTCTCGGCTGATGCCGCTTCCAGGCCGCGCTGGAGGGCCGCACGGTCCAGGCGGCGGCCGATGAACACCACTTCGTTGCGGGGCCGGCCCGGCCAAGGGCCGGCCTCCTCGACCGTATAGAGTTCGTAGGTGCCCTGCAGGACCGCCGCGGTCGGCCGTCCGGCCAGGTGCAGGAAGCCCTTCCAGCGCACCAGTTCTCCGGCCAGGCCCCGGGCGCAGGCGTCGAGCCACAGCCGGGCCCGGAGTTCGTCGAGCGGCTGCTCCGAAACCAGCGTGCAGGTCTCGAGATCGCCGTGACCGTGCCTCTCGCCGCCGATCGCCGGCGGCGCCGGCAGCGGCCGCGGCGGCCGTTCGGCCAGGATCTCGGCCACCGGCGCCTCGGCCCGGACGCAGCGGCGGATCGGCGCCAGCGGATTCAGCCGCCGCAGCCGCTCCTCGGCGGCGGCCAGGGCCTGGGTTTCGGTTAGATCGGCCTTGTTCAGCAGCACCAGGTCGGCCAGTGCCACCTGGTCGCGGGCGGCGGCTTCGGCCAAGGCGCGGTCGAGATGGGCGGCGTCGGCCACCGCCGTGATCGTGGCCACCCGATAGCGCAGCGCGATCGACTCCTCGACCAGGAAGGTGCGCAGCAGCGGCGCCGGCTCGGCGACGCCTGTGGTCTCGAGCAGGACCGCGTCGAAGCGTCGGCGGGGGAGGAGCCCGGCCAGCCGGCGCCGGCGCAGGCGGCCGAGGGCGGCGACCAGGTCGCCGCGGACCGTGCAACAGACGCAGCCGTTGCTCAGCTCGACCAGATCCTCCTCGACCCGGCGGACCAGGCGCTGGTCGACGCCGATCTCGCCGAATTCGTTGACCAGGACCGCGAACCGTCGACCCGCCGGCGCGGCCAGGATGCGGTTGAGGAGGGTGGTCTTGCCGGCCCCGAGCCAGCCGGTCAGGAGCACGACCGGGGTTCGGAGGTCGGCGGCGGCGGCCATCGGGCCGGAAGCGTAACCGCTGCCGGGGCCGGCCGTCTTCCTTCCTAGAATGCCTCGTCATGCCCGACCGCCCGCCCGGCCAGCCCAGCCTGTTCGCGCCGCCGGCCGGACGGGAGGCCACCGCCCCGGCCGCGATCTTCGCCCGGGTGGCGCTCGATCTGCCGCTGCGGCGCGAGTTCAGCTACGCGGTGGCGCCGGGAGAGCCGCGGCCGCAACCCGGCTGCCGGGTCCGGGTGCCGTTCGGCAGCCGCCGGCGGGTGGGGGTGGTGGTCGGCCTCGATCCGCACCCGCCCGATGGGGTGGCGCCGGCCCGCATCCGCCCGGTCGAGCGCCTCCTCGATCGGGAACCACTGCTCACGCCTGCCCTGCTCCGGCTCGCCCGCCAGATCGCCGACGACACCTTCTGCTCCTGGGGCCAGGCGCTGGCGGCGATGCTGCCGGCGGCCTTGCGCCGGGATCGGCCGCGGCGCACGGTCACGGTGGTCGAGCTGGTCGCCGAGCCCGGGGCGGAGGAACGCCGCGCCCTGGCCGACCGCTTCCCCAAGCAGGAGAAGGCCCTGGCCTGGCTGCGTCAGGCCGGCGGTCCGGTCGAGGTGCGCGATTTCTGCGGCCGCACCGGGCTGTCGCGGTCGCCGCTGGAGTCGCTGGCCCGCAAGGGCTGGGTGCGCTTCGGCCGCCGGCGCCAGTTCTTCGATCCCTTCCGCGACGCCCCGGCGCCGGACGTGCCGCCGCGGCTGACGCCGCGGCAGGAGGCCTGCGTCGCCGAGTTGTGCGCCGCCCTCGACGCCCGCCGCCACGCCGATTTCCTCCTCCACGGCATCACCGGCTCGGGCAAGACCGAGGTCTACCTGCGCGCGCTCGAGCGCTGCCTCGAGCAGGGCCGCGGCGCGATCGTGCTGGTGCCCGAGATCGCGCTGACGCCGCAGACCGTCGCCCGCTTCCGAGCCCGCGCCGGCCGGGTCGCGGTGCTGCACAGCGGCCTGACCGACGCCGAGCGCCACGACCAGTGGCTGGCCCTGCGGCACGGCCGGCTGCGGGTGGTGGTCGGCGCCCGCTCGGCCCTGTTCGCCCCGGTGCCGGACCTCGGTCTGATCGTGGTCGACGAGGAGCACGAGACCTCGTTCAAGCAAGACTCCACCCCGCGTTACCACGCCCGCGAGGTCGCTTTGGCGCGGGCCGAGTTGGAGGGGGCGGTCTGCGTCCTCGGCAGCGCCACCCCGTCGCTCGAAGCCTGGGCCGAGGCCCGGGCCGGCCGAATCCGCCTGCTCGAGCTGCCGGAGCGGGTGGCGGGCGGCTCGCTGCCGCGGGTCCACGTCGTCGACATGCGCCAGGAGAAGGCCGACCGGGCGCACTGGTTGGTCGTCTCCGAGCCTTTGCGGCGCTCGCTCGAGCAGGCCCTGGCCCGTGGCGAGCGGGGCATCCTGTTCCTGAACCGGCGCGGTTTCTCGCCGGCCTGGCACTGCCGCGCCTGCGGCGGCAGCGTCCACTGCCCGTCCTGCGACGTCTCGCTCACCTACCACCGCTGGCGGCGCAAGGCCGTCTGCCACTCCTGCCTGCAGGAGCAGCCGGCGCCGACCGCCTGTCCGAAGTGCGCCGGCCCGCTCCACCTGGTCGGGGTGGGTACCGAACGCGCCGAGGACACCCTGCGACGGCTGTTTCCGCAGGCCCGAATCGCCCGCATGGACCGGGACACGATGGTCCGCCGCGAGGACTACGAACAGGTCCTGGGTGATTTCGCCGCCGGCCGCTACGACCTGCTCCTCGGCACCCAGATGGTGGCCAAGGGCCTCGATTTCCCAGAGGTGACCGTGGTCGGAGTCCTCGACGCCGACACCTCCCTGCACCAAGGCGACTTCCGCGACGCCGAGCGCTGCTTCGACCTGATCTGCCAGGTCAGCGGCCGCGCCGGCCGCAGCCA
Source organism: Planctomycetota bacterium (assembly GCA_003696625.1). Classification (GTDB taxonomy): domain Bacteria; phylum Planctomycetota; class UBA1135; order UBA1135; family UBA1135; genus J029. Next base: position 7,563 of record RFGR01000012.1, on the reverse strand, counting down.
CCGCGGCGGCGAGGTTGTGGTCCAGACCTGGCTGCCCGACCATCCGGCGATCCGCGCCGCCGCCCGCCACGACTTCGCCGGCTTCGCCGCCGCCGAGCTGCGGGAGCGGGCCGCCTTCCTCTACCCGCCGGCGGGGGTGGCGGTCCGGGTCCGCCTCGAGGATCCCGATCCGGCCCGCGCCGAGGCCGCCGCCGTCCGCGCCGCCGAGGAACTGAAGGCGGCCGCCGGCGACTCCTTGCTCCTCCTCGGCCCGAACGCCGACCGGATCGAGAAGTTGCGCGGCCGCTATCGGCAGCAGATTCTGCTCAAGGCCCGCTCCGCGGCCGATCTTCGCCCCTGCCTGCCGCTGCTGTACGACCTCTGCCAACGGCCCGGCGTCACCGTCGAGCGCCTCTGATGCGACCGCGCCTCCTCGTCGTCCTGTCCCTCCTGCCGTTCGTGCCCGGCCCGACCGGTTGCGGCGCGACGGGGCCGGCCGCCGTCGGGAGGCCGAACTTCCTCTTCCTGCTCGCCGACGACCTCGGCTGGACCGACCTCGGCTGCACCGGCAGCACCTTCTACGACACCCCGGCGCTCGATCAGCTCGCCGCCGGCGGCACCCGTTTCACCCAGGCCTACGCCGCCTGTCCGGTTTGCAGCCCGACCCGAGCTTCGATCTTGACCGGCAAGTACCCGGCCCGGCTGGCGACCACCGACTACTTCGGCGCGCCGCAGCCGGAGCAGTGGCGGCGCGACACGCCGCTGCTGCCGGCGCCGTACCACGACCGGCTGCCGCACGGGGAGACCACCCTGGCCGAGGCTCTGCACGAGGCCGGCTACGCCACCTTCTTCGCCGGCAAGTGGCACCTCGGGCCGGAGGGCTGGTGGCCGGAGGATCAGGGTTTCGACGTCAACCGCGGCGGCATCACCCGCGGCGGTCCCTACGGCGGCAACAAGTACTTCTCGCCCTACGGCAATCCGCGCCTCACGGACGGCCCGGAGGGCGAGCACCTGCCGGCGCGGCTGGCGGCCGAGACGGTCGCCTTCATCCGCGCCCACCGGGACCGCCCGTTCTTGGCCTACCTGAGCTTCTACTCGGTCCACACCCCGCTGATGGGCCGGCCCGACTTGGTCGCCAAGTACGAGCAACGGCGGCGCCAACGCGGCCTCGAGCCCCGCTGGGGCCGGGAGGGCGGGCGCAGGGTGCGGCTGGTCCAGGAGCACGCCGTCTACGCGGCGATGGTCGAGGCGATGGACGCCGCCTGCGGCGTGGTCCTGGACGCGCTCGAGGAATTCGGCCTGGCCGAGCGGACGGTGGTCTTCTTCTTCTCCGACAACGGCGGTCTCTCGACCTCGGAAGGCCACCCGACCAGCAACCTGCCGCTGCGGGCCGGCAAGGGCTGGCTCTACGAGGGCGGCATCCGCGAACCACTGATCGTGCGCTGGCCGGGGCGGGTGGCGGCCGGCGCCGTCTGCGACCAGCCGGTGATCAGCACCGACTTCTACCCGACCATCCTCGAGCTGGCCGGCCTGCCGGCGCGACCCGGGCAGCACCTGGACGGCCTCTCCCTGGCCCCGCTCCTGCTCGGCCGGAGCGGCCTGCCGGCGCGGCCGCTGTTCTGGCACTACCCGCACTACGGCAATCAGGGCGGCCGACCGGGCGGCGCCGTCCGGCTGGGCCGCTGGAAGCTGATCGAATGGTTCGGCGAGGAGCGGCCGGAACTCTACGACCTGGACCGCGACCTCGGCGAGGCCCACGACCTCGCCGCCGAGCGGCCGGAGCAGACGGCCGAGCTGGCGGCGCTGCTTCGCGCCTGGCGGCGGCGGGTGGCGGCCCGGATGCCCGCCCCGAACCCTGCCTGGAGCGGCCGCCGCTAGCGGTCGGCGGCCGCCGCCGGCGAGAACCAGGCCCGGGCCCGGCCGCCCGCCAGCAGCGAGGCGGCGACCAGGGCCAGCGCCGCCACTCCGCCCAGGATCGCCGCCATCCGGCCCCAGGGTTCGCCGCGCTCGATCCGGGCTTGGGCCAGGACCCAAGCCTGGAGAATCCAGATCGGCACCGCCAGCAGGAGCACCACCATCAGGGTCCGACCGGCCCAGCGCCGCGGCACCGTGAGCAGGGCCAGGCAGCCGACGACCAAACCGGCGGCCACGAGGTGGTTGCCGCGGAGGAAGTGGGCGGCCAGGGCGAGCAGGCTGAGGGCGGCGGGCAGCAGGCGGAGGAACAACATCGTCGGCGGGAGCTAAGCCTGGAAGCCGGCCGCCGCCAGCCCTAGGACCGACCATGGCCGGTGCCAAGACCCAACGCAACGACCGCAGCGTGGCCGAGTTCCTCGCCGCCGTTCCGGATCCCCGGCGACGCGAGGACGCCCAGGCTCTCTGCCTCCTGCTGGCGGAGGTGACCGGCGAGGCCCCGGAGATGTGGGGCGACAGCATCGTCGGTTTCGGCAGCTACCGCCACCGCTACGCCGACGGCCGCGAGGGCGAGTGGATGCTGACCGGCTTCTCGCCGCGCAAGCAGGCCCTGTCGATCTACGTCATGTCCGGCTTCGCCGGGGCCGAGGATCTCCTCGCCCGCCTCGGTCCGCATCGGATCGGCCGCGCCTGCCTCTATCTGAAGCGGCTGGCCGACGCCGATCCGGCTGTGCTGCGCGAGCTGATCGCCCGCTCGGTGGCGGCCCGGCGGGCCGAGGCTTAGCGCAGGTCGACCATCCGGCCGCCGTTGGCCGCGGCCAGATCGGCGAGGAACTCGGCGCTGGCCTCGCCGGCGGCGAGGGTGTGGATGATCACCCTCTTGTCACGGTTCAGGCGGGCGATCTTGCGCACGATCGCGTCCGGCAGGGTGACCCCGACCGTCGGTTCGCCGTCGGTGAGCAGAAAGACGGTCTGGGCGTCGGGGATCGACAGCGCCAGTTCCAGGGCGCCGAAGAGGTTCGTGCCGCCGAAGGCGCCCATGTTGTCGAGGTAGCGCCGGGCCTCCTCGATGTTCTCGTTCGATCCGCTGACCAATCGCGGCCGCCAGGCGTGGGCGCTGGAGGAAAAGAGCACGAGATCGAAACGGGTCGTCGCCGGTAGGTTGGCGAGCGCATTTTTGAGGACTTGGGAGAAGTGCTGGAAGCGCGTGACCGGTTCGGTCCCCCGCTCGTCCCAGACCTCGTTCATCGAGCCGCTGACGTCGAGGATGAAGACCACGCCGCCGCGGGGGATCGGGATGCCGTGGTAGTCGGTCACCGTCTCGCCCGGCCGGCCGGTCCGGGCCGCCGCGGCGGCGGCCAGCCGGCGGCGGGCCTCCTCGGGCGCCGGCGGCCGCCAGTCGGCCGGCAGGTCGTCGAACCAGTGCCGCCAGGAGCCGACGTTGGCGCCGAACGTTTCGCCGGTCAGTTCGCCGAGGGCGTCGGCGATCTCGTCGAAGACCCGCGAGTCTTCCACTTCCATGCGCGCGATCAGGGCGCCGACCACCTCCCGGTCGCGATGGCGGCGGAGGGCGGCGACCGCGGCCGAGCGGACCGACCAGCTCATGTCGTCGAGCATGCCGCGGAGGGCGGCGACCGCCTCCTCGCCGGCGGCGCCGGCCAGGGCGCGGGTCGCGTTCAGGCGCAGCGAAAGCGAGTCGGCGCCGAGCAGCGGCAGCAGCCGGGCCTCCGCCTCCGGCTCGAGTTCGCCCATCTCCGCCAGCGCCCAGGCGGCGTCGGCCCGGGTGACGGGGGATTCGTGCTCGAGCAGGTCGGCGAGAAGGCTCTGGATCCCGGCCGGCCGGGCCGCCGCCAGGCCGCGGATCGCGTTCTCCCGCACCTGCGGACTCTGGCTGCCGGCCAGCTTGACCAAGATCTCGGCGCAGGCCGCCGGCGCTCGCCCGGCCGCCTCGCCCAAGGCCACCGCCAGGCAGGCGATCACCTCCGGATCTTTCTCGCGGCCGGCGGCGGTGATGATCGGCGCCATCTCCTCGGCGGTGGCCGCCAGCGCCAGGCCCTCGGTCAGGGCGGCGCGGAAGGTCCGGTTCTTGGTTTTCTGCAGCTCGGCGACCATGGTCCGAAAGGCCGTGACCCCGCCGGTCAGGGCGGCGGCCCGGCAGGCGGCCACGCGGGCGGCCAGGGACGAGTCCTTCAGGGTCTTCACCGCCAGCCGACCGCCCTTCGCCAGCCGCAGGTCGGCGATGCCCTTCATCGCCGCCGCCCGGACTTCGCCGCTCTTGTCGCGGGCGGAGCGCAGGACCAGCTCATCCAACCCCTCGGCCTGGACCCGCAGCAGTTCCTCGAGGATCCGGGCCCGGATGACGCCGTTCTTCTCCTTCTTGAAAAAGCCGAGCAGCCATTCGACGTCCTTCTCGCCGGCCAGCACCCGGACCGCCATGGTCCGGTCGGGCATGCTCTTGCTCTCGCGGGCGACCCGATGCAGCTCTTCCAGGGCGGCCGGGTGGTCGCACATGCCCAGAGCCTGGATCGCCGCGGCCCGGCCGAGGCCCTCCAGCCGAGGCAGCAGGTCGGCCAGGGCGCGGACGGCGCCCTCGGACTTCAGGTTGGCGATCGCGTGCAGGGCGGCGCCGAGCCGACCGCCGGACTCGCCGGCCTCGAGCAGCCGCTCGACTTCGGCGACGCGCTCGGCCAACGGCGCGCCGGCGGCCGGCTCCTGGGCGGCGGGCAGCAGCGGGAGGAGGAGCAGGAAGGCGGGGAGGAGCGGCAACGGGGGACTCCAGGACCCCTCGATCCTAGTCTCCAGCCGGGAACCGGTCTCCCCGGCAGGCGGCGGAATTCCGTGGTATTCTTCGAGTCGCTTCGCCTCCGCCCCTGTTTCGCGCAGCACCCCTCCGTCCCCCGAAATGATCGCCCTCTCCTTTGCCTTGGCGGCCGGTCTCTGCCCGGCCGCCGATCCGGTTCCCCACATCCCGCACGCGGTGGTGCGGGACGTCGCCTTCGCCCCCCTACCCGGCGGCGGTTCCGAGATGATCGCCTGCATGAGCGACGAGACCCGCGTCCTTCGCTCGCTGGACGAAGGTCTCAGTTGGATCCCTCTCGCCGGCGCCGGGCTCGACCGGCACGAGCCGACCCGGGTCGAGTACTGGCCGGCGGCCGGCGGCGGCCGCTTCCTGATCGGCACCGAGGAGGGGGTCTGGGCCTACTTCCCGGCCAGTGGGGTGGTCCAGGACGTTTCCGCCGGCCTGCCGGTCCAGGACCGGTTCGTCACCGAGCTGGCCGCCGCCCGCAATCCGAACGGATCGGCGGTCCTGGTCACCGCCAGGGGCGGGGTCTACCTCTGGAACGAGGCGGCCGGACGCTGGGACGGACTCCTCGCCACCGGCCTGGACGACGAACTGGCGCGGGTGGCGATCGCGCCCGACTTCGATCCGGCCGCGCCGGCCGGCTACGACGCCACCATCCTGGTCGCGATCCGCGGCCTGCTCCTGCGCAGCGACGACGCCGGCGCCAGCTGGAACCTGAGCCCGCAGTTCTCCACCCTGGCCAGCACCGAGACCGACACCTGGATCCTCTCCCTGGCCTGTGCCGACGACTTCTCGACCAGCGGCACGGCGGTACTCGGAACCGCCCGGCTCGACGCCGCCTCGGCCAGCGGCATCAGCGGCGAGATCTGGCGCTCGACCGACGGCGGCGCCACCTTCTCGGTTGCTCTGGCCGCCGAGGAAGGCTTCGCCAACCTGACCGCCACCCCTCCCGGCCCGTCCGGCTCCCGCCACTTCTTTGCGGTCACCGTCGACTATCCCGACATCGACAACCCGGCCCTGGTCGCCGGTCAAAGCCTGTTCGGGGTGTTGCGCAGCGACGACGGCGGTTTGAGCTGGGACGACTTCGGCAACTTCCAGGACTTCTCGCTTCGCGAGCCGGACTGGTCGGTCTCCGGCTCGTGGTACTTCCTGATGGGCCTGGCGGTGCCGCCCGACTTCGCCGTCAGCGGCAAGGTCTTCCTCGGCCGCTCGCAGGTGATGATGCGCAGCGACGACGAAGGCGTCCACTTCCGGGCGGTGCGCTCCCGCCAGAGCGAGTTTCTGCGCGGGGTCGGGGTCGGAATCGAGCCGGGCGGCGACCTGATGGCCTTCGGCGCCAGTTACGGGGGCGGCATGCTCCGGGCCAACGTCAGCCAAATGTTCGCCGAGCACATTCACGACAACGTTCTCGGTTATGAGCGCGACATCGACATCTCGCCGAACTTCGGCTCGGATGGGATGGTGCTGATCGGCGGCGCCTACGGCAACGCCCTCTGGTTCGATCCGGCGGTGCCGATGAACAACCTGTTCAACTGGGTCGGGTGGATCCAGAGCACCCTGGGCGGGACGCGCAAGGTCAAGGTTTCGCCCCACTTCCACGCCGGCACCGGCATCCCCGGCACCGACCGGACCTTCCTGTGGTTGTCGCAGAGCTACGGCTCGCTGACCCCGAGCATCTTCCGCACCCTCGACGGCGGCTTGACGGTGGAGAAGATCAGCACCACCACCAGCGGCAAGCCGATGAAGACCGTCAAGGACTTCGCCTTCGCGCCGACCTATGACGCCGGCAGCTCGGCCGGGCGGACCGACGTCTACTGCAGCGTGCTGGACGGGACGATCTTCCGGTTGTTGGACACGGTCTGGCAGCCGATCGCCTCCTTCACCGACCCGGCCGTGAGCTTGGCCGCCGATCCGACGTTCAGCCGGCCGGGCAACCCCCGCTTGTTCGCGGCCTTCCGCGACGGCCCGATCCTGGCTGAAATCATCGACGATCCGGCCGGAGCCCAGATCACGGTCCTGAACTACCCCGGCCTCGAGGGCGCCCCGACCTCGATCGCACTGCATCCCGACTTCGCCAACCGACCGGTGATCTACGCCTCGGTTTGGGGGGCCGGGGTCAAGAAGCTCGATCTGTCGGCGTCGTCGCCGGCCTGGGTGCCGGTCGGCGGCCCCTTCCCGCCGTTCTGGACCACCGAGGTCCGGCTGTCTCCGGACTTCCTGAACGACAACACTCTCATCGTCTCGACCCACGGCGGCATCGTCGTCGGCCACGACAGCCCCGGGGCACCGTGGACCCTGGTGCCGGCGCCTTCGCTGGTGGACGACATCGACCTGGGCTGGACCTACTATCAGCCCAACAATCCGAACGTCCTCGATCCGAACCGGCCGGACAAGTGGTCGCTGGTCACCGCCCAGCAGGCCAAGAAGCTGTTCGGGGTCGACCTATCCGGCAAGGAGGCCCGGCTCACCTCTTACGACGGATCCCGACTGGAATGGGAGAGCTACGGCCGGGTTTTTCGGTTGCTGTCCTGGCAGTCGCCGATGTCCGGCAGCGTCGATTTGACCGCTTACGATTACTGGACCGGGGCCTTTCTCGGCACTGCCAGCCACGACTTCCTCGCCGGCGGCCGCCCGGCCCCGGCCGAGGCGGTGCTGGCCCTGCCGCAGGAGCAGGCGGTGCGGTTGGTGGTGGACGTGCATTTGGATCCGGGGGAGGTGTTTGTGCTGGACGGGATGTTCATCGACCACTAACCCAGGAATCCGGCCCATTACGCTGGACCCTCTTGCGGCCAGTCGGCGTAACGCCAGCGCAGCAGCTCGCTCCAGCCGAACACCTTCCCCGCCACCCCCTGCGCCATCGCCGGCGTCAC
>RFGR01000085.1 GCA_003696625.1 Planctomycetota bacterium | reverse complement strand
GAGGAACAGGAACGGCACTCGCTCGGCGTCGCCGCCGCTGAGCAGAACCACCGCCGGCAGTCCGCCGACCCGGCGCAGGCCGTCGCCGAGGGTCCGGAGGGCGGCGGCGTCCAGCCCCGGCAGGTGGCGCCAAGCGAAGGTGGCGCCGGCGGGGCCGTCGCCGGTGGCGGCCAGCTCGGCGGCCAGCGCCGCCGGGTCGGGGGCGGCCGCCTTGCGGGCGCTGCGCGCCTCCTTGAGCTGCCGGCGCAGGGCTTCGATCCGCTCCGGCAGCTGGTCGGGGGTGGTCTTGAGCGAGGCGGCCAGGTCGGCGAGGAGGCGACGCTCCCGGCGTTCGAGGCGCCGGGCCGCCTCGCCGGCGGCGGCCTCGATCCGGCGGACGCCGGCCGCCAGCGCCCGATCGGAGAGGATCCGGAAGGGGCCGATCTCGCCGGTGTTGCGGACGTGGGTGCCGCCACAGAGTTCCTGCGAGACCTCCGCGACCGCCACCACCCGGACGGTGTCGCCGTACTTCTCGCCGAACAGGGCGGTCACCCCCTCGGCCCGGGCCTGCTCGAGCGAGGTGTGCCGGATCCCGACCGGAAGCGCGGCCAGGATCGCGGCCGCGACCCGGTCCTCCACCCGGTCCAGGTCCTCGGCCGTGGGCGCCTGGGCGGCGGTGTAGTCGAAGCGGAGCCGCTCCGGCTCGACCTTCGAACCAGCCTGATGGACCTGGTCGCCGAGCACCGCCCGCAGGGCCGCGTGCAGCAGGTGGGTGGCGGTGTGGTGCCGCTCGGCGCCGCGCCGGGCCGCCTCGTCCACCCGCGCTTCGACCTCGAGGCCGGGCCGAAGTTCGGCCGCCGCCCGCACGGCGTGGAGGTGGAAGCCCTCCTCGCCGCGGGTGTCGAGGACCTCGGCCAGGAGCCCGCCGCTCCGGTCCAGCAGCCGGCCGCGGTCGCCGACCTGGCCGCCGGCCTCGGCGTAGAACGGGCTGCGGTCGAGGACCGCCTCGCCCTCCTCGCCGGGAGCCAGGGCCTCGACGAGGGCGCCGTCCGAGACCAGGGCCAGGATCCGGGCCGGACCGACCAGGGTGTCGTAGCCGGTGAAGACGGTCGGCTCGGCGCCGGCCTCGGTCAGCCGGCCGGCCAGGGACTCGGCGAAGACCTCGCCGCGGATCTCGGAGCCGGCCCGGGCGCGCCGACGCTGCTCTTCCATCGCCGCCTCGAAGCCGGCCTGGTCGAAGTCCAGGCCGTGCTCCTGAACGATCACGCTGCTCGTGTCGCTCGGAAAGCCGTAGGTGTCGTGGAGTTCGAACGCGAAGGCGCCGGGGAAGACCTTCTCCCCCCGCTGCTCGAGTTCGTCGAGCATCGCCTCGAGCCGACCGATGCCGCGCCGATAGACGTCCCGGAAGCGTTCCTCCTCGCCCTGGACCAAGGCCTCGATCGCGCCCTGGTGTTGGCGCAGCTCTGGGTAGGCGGCGGCCAGGACCTCCTGGACCGCCGGCAGGAGTTCGACCAGGAACGGGCGCTCGAAACCGAGGTCGATGCCGTCACGGACCGCCCGGCGGAGGATCTTGCGGACCACGTAGCCGCGGCCCTCGCGGCCGGGGGCGGCGCCGTCGGCGATGCAGAAGAAGACCGCCCGGGCGTGATCGGCGATCCGGCGCATACGGACGTCGGCGGCCGGATCGTCACCGTAGGCCGGGGCGCCGAGTTCGCGCAGGGCGCGGAAGAGCGGGACGAACAGATCGGTCTCGAAGTTGTTCGGCACGCCCTGGACCACGGCCGCGATCCGCTCCAGGCCGAGGCCGACGTCGATGTTCCGCTGCGGCAGCGGCCGGAGTTCGCCGCCGTCGCGGCGGTCGAACTGGGTGAAGACGAAGTTGCCGACCTCGAGGAAGCGGCCGGGCAGCTCCTCCAGACCGTCCGGGTCGGGCAGCGGCCCGCCCGGCTGGAGGTCGTAGTAGAGTTCGCTGCAGGGGCCGCAGGGGCCGTTCGGGCCTTCGCTCGGGGCCGAGGCGGGCCAGAAGTTCTCCTTCTCGCCGAAGCGGTAGATCCGCTCGGCCGGCAGGCCGACCACCTCGCGCCAGATCGCGAAGGCCTCGTCGTCGTCGCGGTAGACGCTGGCCAGCATCCGGTCACCGTCGAGGCCGAGGACGCCGGTGAAGAACTCCCACTCCCAGGGGATCGTCTCGGCCTTGAAGTAGTCGCCGAAGGAGAAGTTCCCCAGCATCTCGAAGAAGGTGTGGTGGCGCGGCGTGCGGCCGACGTTCTCGAGATCGGGCACGCGCAGGCATTTCTGGGCGGTGGTCGCCCGGGTCAGGCCGGGGCGGCCGCGCCCGAGGAACTCGTCCTTGAACTGGTTCATCCCGGCCCCGGTGAAGAGCAGGGTCGGGTCGTTGGCCGGAACCAGGGAGGCCGAAGGCAGGCGCTCGTGGCCGCGGGCCTCGAAGAAGGCGAGGAAGGCCTCCCGGATCTCGGCGGCGGTGCGGGGAGTGGTCATGAAGCGTGGACGCGGGGCCCGAAAGTCCCGCATTCTAGCAGTCCTCGGCCCCGGTCCCCGCCGCCGGAGTCCGCGCCGGAGCGACCTCAGGCCTTGGCCGCCCGGCTCTTCCGCTTCCGGGTCGGGGCGGCGCCGGCCTCCAGCTCGGCCTCGGCCGGAGCTTCGGTCGCGGCCTGGGCGGCGGCGGCCTCCTCCCGGGCCTTCTTGCGGGCCGGGACCGCCTCGTCCAAGATCGCCTCGGTGAGTTCGTCGGCCAGGTCCGGGTTGTCGATCAGAAGCTGACGGACCGCCTCCTTACCCTGGCCGAGCCGGATCTCGCCCTGGGTGGGATGCCGGCAGGAGAACCAGGCCCCGGCCTTGCTGACGATGCCGTACTGGAGCCCAAGTTCGATGATGTCGCCCTCGCGGCTGATCCCCTTGCCGTAGAGGATGTCGAACTCGGCCCGCCGGAACGGGGGCGCGACCTTGTTCTTGACCACCGTGCCCTTGGTGCGGTTGCCGATGATCTCGTCCCCCTGCTTGATCGCACCGATCCGGCGCACGTCGATTCGGACCGAGCTGTAGAACTTCAGCGCCCGACCGCCGGGGGTGGTCTCGGGGTTGCCGAACATGACCCCGATCTTCTCCCGGAGCTGGTTGATGAAGATCACGATGCAGTTCGCCTTGCCGACCACGCCGGTCAGCCGGCGCAGGGCCTGGGACATCATCCGCGCCTGGAGGCCGACGAAGGAATCGCCGATCTCGCCGTCGATCTCCGCCTTCGGCACCAGCGCCGCCACCGAGTCGACCACGATCACGTCGACCGCGCCGGATTTGACGAAGCGCTCGCAGATGTCGAGGCCCTCCTCCCCGGTCGAAGGCTGGGAGAGGTTGAAGCGCAGGCCGTCGAGTTGGACGCCGAGGTTGCGGGCGTACTCCGGATCGAAGGCGTGCTCGGCGTCGATGAAGGCGGCGTAGCCGCCCTGCTTCTGGACCTGGGCGATCACCGACAGGGCCAGGGTGGACTTGCCGCTTCCCTCCGGCCCGTAGAACTCCACCACCCGACCGCGCGGCAGACCGCGGCCGCCGAGGGCCAGGTCCAGCGCCAGGGAGCCGGTCGAGACGCCCTCGACCGGGACCACGTAGTCGTCGGTCATCTGGATGACGGCGCCGGCGCCATGGCTCTTTTCGATGGCGGCGAGGGCCTCCTGGAGAGCCTTCTCGCGTTCGGCGGCGGGATCGATCTTGCTTTTCTTGGCGGCCAACGGGGTGTCTCCGTAGGTTTGTTCGGGTTTTGTTCGGTGCCGGCAGCTTAGCCGCCCGGCCGCGCCGGGGGAAGAGGAATCCCCGGAAACCAGGACGCTCCTCCCCCGCCGAGGTTACACCCGGACCGGGCCCGGACTCCAGCCCCGGCCTCAGTCGGCGGCGTGGGCGGCGCCGAGCCGGACGAACTCCCGGAGCTGGTCGTAGCGCCGATCCAGCTCGGCCCGGTCGGCGTCCTCGAGGGCCAGGGTGGAGAACTTCTCCACGGTCAGCGAGGCGGCGACGGTGCCGTAGGCCATCGCCCGCCGCAGGTCCTCCGGATCCTCGATGCCGCGGCCGTCGCCGCGGGCGGAGGCCAAGAAGCCGACGAAGCCGCCGGCGAAGCTGTCGCCGGCGCCGGTCGGATCGACCACCCGCGAAGTCGGGAAGGCGGGCAGGGCGAAGCGCTGGTCCGGAGCGAACAGCAAGGCGCCGTGCTCCCCCTTCTTGATCACGGCCAGCCGGGGCCCCATCGCCAGCAGGGCCTCACCGGCTTCGATCAGGTTGGTCCGGCCGGTCAACATCCGGGCCTCGCCGTCGTTCAGGATCAGGCCGTGGATCCGGCTCAGCACCTCGCGCAGCTCGGCGGGCTGGGTCTCGATCCACAGGTTCATCGTGTCGGCGAAGACCGTGGCGCCAGCGAACTCGTCCAGCATCCGGAGCTGGACGTCGGCGCCCATGTTGGCCAGGAACACGTAGGGCGCGGCGCGGAAGTCGGGCGGCACCACCGGCGGTTCGGCGAGCACGTTCAGCTCGGTCCGCAGGGTCTCGGCGACCGCCATGTCGCCCTGGTAGCGGCCGCTCCAGCGGAAGGTCGGGCGATCCTCGAACACCCGCAGCCCCCCGAGGTCGGCGCCGCGGGCGCGCAGGGCCTCCCAGGGATGGGCCGGGTAGTCGGCGCCGAGGTTGGCCGCGATCCGGACGCGGGTGAAGAGAGAGGCGGCCAGGGAGAAGAAGACGGCCGAGCCGCCGGCGACGTCCTCGACCCTGCCGAAGGGGGTCTCGACCGTGTCGATGCCGACGGAACCGATGACGACCAGGGACATAGAAGCGGGGAAGGCTGAAGGCGGAGCAGTGGAAGGTCGGGGAGGCAGAGTCTAGGAGCGCGGCGCGGCCGATGCACCCCGCCGCCGCTCCCGCGACAGCACCCAGACCAGGCCGCCGACCAGGCCGACCCCGAGCTGGGTGGTCAGCCGGAAGACCACCGAGGCGGCGACGCCGAGGGTGAAGGTGGAGCCGAAGGCGGCGAAGAAGCGGCCGAAGAGGCTCTCGCCGATGCCCCAGCCGGCCGGCGCCACCGGCACCGCCGAGACGCTCTGCACGACCGGGAAGACGGCGAAGACGTCGGCCACCCCCAGGCCGCCGCCGACGGCGGCGGCGATCGCCCAGAAGCTGAGGGCGGCCGCGGCCTGGAGGACGACCGCGGCCAGGAAGGCCAGCGCCAGCCGCCCGGGATGGTGGCGATAGACCGTGACGGCGTCGTCCACGGCCTGCAGGCGCTCGGCCAGCGGCAGCCGGGCGAGCAGAGAGTCGAGCCGGAGCCGGCGACGGACCCGCGGCGACAGCCAGGCCCAGGTGCCGGCCAGGCCGAGGACCAGGATCCCGAGCACCGCCAAGCGCAGGCGGAACAGCGCCGGCCGGTCGAGGGTGTCGCTGAGATCGGCCGTGAAGAGCACGATCACCCCGAGCGCGAGCAGGCCGAACAGGCCGACGATCCGATCGACGAAGACCGAGATCGCCGCCCGCGCCCGGCGCTCCTCGAGGCCGCGGGTGACCAGGACCGCCCGCACCAGGTCGCCGCCGGTCAGGCCGGGCAGGACGTTGTTGAAGAAGTAGCCGATGAAGCAAAGCCGCATCGCCCGGCCGTAGCCGGCCGGCACGCCGGCGGCGGCGAGCAGCAACGTCCAGCGCCAGGCGACGATCAGAAGCAGCAACGCCCAGAAGCCGACCCCGAGCGCGTAGAGGCCTGGGTCGAGGCCGCGGAGGAGGGTCGGGAAGCCGGGCCGCAGCCGCCAGCCGTCCGGCAGCGAGGCCGCGTCGAGGCCGCCCGGCCCGCCCGGCGGCTGCCGGTCCTCCCGATCGGGCCGGAAGGTCCAGGCGCCGGAGCGCCAGTCACCCGCGATCCGGCCCGGGTGGAGGATCGGCGCCTCGGCCGGCGAGGCGGCCGGCTCCTCGAGCGCGTCGCGCCATTCGAGGTGGGCGGCAACGTAGGCGACCAGGGCCGCCGCGACCGCCAGCTTGAGCAGGTTCCGGGCCAGGGAGCGCACGATCTCGCCTCGTCCTCCCCGCCTCCTACTCCGCCCGGGCGGCGGCGGTCAGCTTTTCGCGCAGCACCCGGCAGGTGCGGGCGGTGTCCGGGTCCGGGTCGCCCTCGCCCCGGGCCAGAGCGAGCAGAACGGTCCGCAGGCCGACCCGGGCCAGGGCGCCCCGGCCGGTGACGGGCGTCGGCGCGCTCCGGTAGCGGCGGGCGAGGCCCGCGACCAGCCGGGCGGCGGTGAGCGGATCGGGGATCCGCGCGCCGTCGAGCCGGCTGAGGGCGGTCGAGGCCCGCTCCGGCCAAGTCGGGTCCTCCCCCGCACCGGGCTCGTCGGCGACCTCCAGGTAGGCGCGGACGGCGGCGGCCAGGTCCCCGCTCGGCGGCACCTCCGGCAGCCGGGCGCCGGCCTGACGGATCCAGCCGGCGGCGAGGGAACCGAGGACCGAGGCGGCGCGGGTGCGGGCGGCGGCGTGGTCGTCCTCGAGGAGCTGGACGGTCAGCCAGCCGGCCGCCTCGAGAGCCAGGCCGTAGTCGGTCGGCGGGACGTTCCAGACACCATCGAGCAGGACCAGCTCGAGCGCCCGATGGTCCTCGACCGGGAAGGCGGGCAGCTCGCCGGCGATCAGCGGCGTCGGCGCGCTCGAACCGGCCAACCAATCGGCCGGCGGCCGCCGCATCCGCGCCGGCGAGCGGGGCGACCAGTCGGCCGGGTCGTGGATCGCGATCAGGTCGTGCAGCGCGTCGGCCGGGGCGGCGCTGGTGCAAGCCGGAGCGAGGACCGCGAGGACCAGGGCGAGGGCGGGGAACGGGCGCCGGAGGGACCGCACCCGGCCCAGTCTAGGAGGGTGGTGGAGGCGGCGGGAATCGAACCCGCGTCCTGACGAGTCCCGCCCCGGGCTTCTACGTGCGTAGTCCGCCGATCGTTCTCGCCCCGCCCCCGGCCGGCGGACGAACCGGAGGTAGGGCCAGCCCGGTGGTGTCTCGCGCTCGGCCCCCGGGCGAGGCTTCGCGCCAGCCCGCATTCGTGCGCCGGATCAGCCCCGCGGGCGAGGACCGATTCGACGTGCCACCTCTATCTAGGCGGCGAGAGCGTAGTTGTTGTCGGCAGTTGTTGCCTTGCCGGGGGATTCACGAGGCCATCCCGGCAACCTCGGCACGCCACCTCGAGGCGTCGATCTCGCAGTCGAAACCGATCGCCCCCACGCGACCCCCCCATTCTAGCAGAGGCGCCGGCGGCGGTCAGCGACGGCGCAGGCGGCGGAGGACCTTCTGGTCTTCCCGCTTCCGCATTTCCTGGCGCTTGTCGTGTCGGCGCCGGCCGCGGGCCAGCGCGACCTCCACCTTGGCCCAGCGGCCGCGGAAGTACACCCTGAGCGGGATCATGGTCAGCCCCTTCTCGCGGGCCCGCTGGTGCCATTTGCGCAGCTCGCGGCGGTGGACCAACAGGCGGCGGGGCCGGGTCGGCTCGTGATTGAACTGGTTGCCCTGCTCGTACTCGGCGATGTGGGCGCCGACCAGCCAGAGTCCGCCGCCGACGACCTTGACGTAGGCTTCCTCGAGGCTGATCCGGCCGGCCCGGAGGGTCTTCACCTCGGTCCCGGACAGGGCCAGCCCGGCCTCGAGGGTGTCGAGGATCTCGTAGTTCCGGCGCGCCCGGCGGTTGACCGCCACGTCCCGGACCGGCCGCTCCTTTTCGTTCATCTCCTCTTGCCCCTCCGCGCAGGGAGGGCTTATCCTATCCGGCCCGCGAGGGACCGCGTGCCGAAGTGGCGGAATTGGCAGACGCGCTGGCTTCAGGTGCCAGTGGCCGCTTCAGGCCGTGGGGGTTCGAGTCCCCCCTTCGGCACCAGTCCTCGCGCGGCCGTGCAGGGCAGTAGCTCCAATTGGTTAGAGCGACGGTTTCCAAAACCGTAGGCTGTGGGTTCGAGTCCTACCTGCCCTGCCATTCTCTCCCCTCCGGGCCCCCTCCTCTCCGGCCGCAGCCGTGCCTTTCCCCGGCATTCCGGACGACGTCCTGGCCGCGCTCGAGGAACCCAATCCCCTCGACGAGGGCTTGCTCCGGGCGGCGGTGGCCGAGCTGGCCGAGCCGGCGGACGCGCCGCTGCGGACGATTCTCGACCACGGCCGGCTGATCCTGGCCGGCAATCGGGTCGCCAACCTCTGCGGAGCCCGGGATTGGGAGAACCTGATCGGCGCCCACCTGCTCGACGCGGTGCGGGCGGCGGCCTTCGTTCCGACCGACGCCCGGCTGCTCGCCGACTGGGGCAGCGGCGCCGGCCTGCCCGGCCTGGTCTGGGCGGCGTTGTTCCCGGACAAGGAAGTGCTGCTGATCGAGCGGAACGGCAAGAAGGCGGCCTTCCTCGAGGAGGCGGCGCTCCGCCTCGGGCTGCTCCAGGTGGCCGTCCTGCGCGGCCAGGGCGAGGAGACGCTGGCCCGCGAGGGGCTGCGCCCGGACCTGATCGCGGCCCGGGCGGTGGAGCCGCTGCCGCGGCTCCTCGGCCGCCTGCGCCGGAACCGGGTCCGGTTCGGGGCGGTCGCGCTCCTGGCCGGCCCGGGCTTCGAGGCCGAGTGGGAGCGGCTGGCGCCGGAGTTGCGGCGATCGTGGCGGCTGGCGGCCCGGCACCCCTACGAACTGCCCGGGCGCGGCCGGCGGCTGGTGGCGGTCCTGAAGCCGGCCTGAGCGGCGGCCGGCGGCCGGGCGCGGCTATCCTGTCGCGCCGCATGGCCTCCGCGGACGAACCCCGGCGCACCCCGCTGCCCTTCCCCAGGCGGCGGCTGGACCGGCGCGCGGTGGACGTCGTCCGCCGGCTCCAGGACGCCGGCCACGAGACCTACCTGGTCGGCGGCTGCGTCCGGGATCTGCTGGTCGGGATGCGGCCGAAGGACTTCGACCTGGCCACCGCCGCCCGGCCCGAGCAGGTCCGGCGGCTGTTCCGGCGCTCGCGGATCATCGGCCGGCGGTTCCGGCTCGTGCACGTCTACGTCGGCCGGAACGTCTACGAGGTGGCGACCTTCCGCCGCGACCCGCCGGGCGGTCGCGGCGGCGAGCCCGACGAGGTGCGGATGATCCGCCGCGACAACGTCTTCGGCACCGCCCGGGAGGACGCCCTGCGGCGTGACTTCACGGTCAACGCGCTGTTCCTCGACCCGATCCGGGAGGAGATCCTGGACTGGTGCGGCGGCCTGGAAGACCTGCGGCGCGGACGGCTGGTCTCGATCGGCGATCCGCGGCGGCGCTTCCGCGAGGACCCGGTGCGGATCCTCCGCCTGATCAAGTTCCTGCGCCGACACGGTTTCGAACCCGGACCGGCCGAGGTGGCGGCGGCGCGGGAGCTGGCGCCGGCGGTGGCCCAGGCGGCGCCGCCGCGGGTGGTCGAGGAGGTCTTCCGGCTGATGGAGTCCGGCGACATGGCCGGCGCCTGGGAGGATCTCGAGCACCTGGGACTGGTGCCGATCCTGCTGCCGGACCTGGCCGCCTGGCTGGACCGCGGCGGCGACCGCCGCCGGCGCCTGCTCGGCCGGCTCGGCCTGCTCGACGACTGGATCGAGGAGGGAGGCCGGCCCGGCTACGCCCTGCGCCTGTGCTTCCTCTACGGCTGCCTGGTCGAGGAGGAGCTGGATCCGGCCGCCCGCACGCTGCCGGTGCGGGAGTTCGCCCAGGTGCCGGCGGTCCTGTTCAACCGCCTCCAGGAACGGGCCCGCCTGCCGCGGCACGAGCTGACCCGGGCCGCGCGGATCCTGCTGGCCCAGCTCCGCCTCGATCCGCCGGCCTGGCTGCCCCGGCGCCGGCGGCGGGGGACCGCCGAGCACCTGATCGAGCAGGACTGGTTCCCGGACGCCCTCGAGTACCTCCGCTGTCGGCTGGAGGCCGACGGCCGGGACCCTGCCCCGTACGACGAATGGCACGAGCGGGCCCTTTCCCTCGAGGAGGGGGAGCGCTAGACTCTCCGGCCCGGTTGGGCGTTTAGCTCAGTTGGCTAGAGCACCAGCTCGACAAGCTGGGGGTCACTGGTTCAAGTCCAGTAACGCCCACCAACCTATCCCCCGCTCCCCCGCCGCGGCCTCGATGCGGCCCGTCGCTCCGCTGATCGCCGTCACCGACCAGGGCTGGTTCGAGTTCCTGGCCCGGCGGGCGCGGCAGGCCGGCGGCGCGCTGGACGAAGTCAACTTCTGGCGGCCGCTCTCGGACCGGCCGATCGCCCGGCTCGAACCCGGGACGCCGGTCTTCTTCCGGTTGAAGGCGCCGCGGAACGCGATCGCCGGCTACGGCTTCTTCGCCGCCTTCGTGAGCCACCGGATCGAACTGGCCTGGGAACTGTTCGGCGTCGGCAACGGCGCCCCGGATCCGGTCGCCTTCCTGGAGCGGATCGGCCGTTACCGGCGTCTGGACCTGGTCGGCGACCTCGACGCCCCGCGGGCACCGCTGGCCTGCATGGTCCTGCGCGACGCGGTCTTCTGGCCGCCGGAGCGCTGGCTGCCGTGGGGTGAGGAGCAGGGCTGGCAACGGCACATCGTCAGCGGCAAGCGCGAGCGGGATCCGGTCCGCGCCAGCCGTCTGCTGGCCGAGATCCAGAAGGACGCGCTCGACGCCCCGCCGGAGCTGGCGCCGGAGCCCTTCCACCCGCTGCCGGCCGACGAGCGCGAGCTGGTCCTGGCCCGGGCGCGGCGGCGGGTCGGCCAAGGCACCTTCCGCTCCCGCTTGCTCGAGGCCTACGGGCGCCGCTGCGCGATCACCGGCGAACACACCGAGATCGTCCTCGACGCCGCCCACATCCAGCCCTACCTCGGCCCGCGCTCGAACCACCCGCAGAACGGCCTGCTCCTGACCAAGGAGTTCCACGCCCTGTTCGACGCCGGCTATGTGACGGTCACCCCGGAACTCGAGGTCCGGGTCAGCCCCCGCCTGAAGCGGGAATGGGACAACGGCCACCGCTACTACCCGGTGGACGGCCGGCGGCTGCTGATCGTGCCGGGCGACGAGGCGGCGCGCCCCTCGCCCGAGGTGCTCGCCTGGCACAACGAGCGGGTGTGGCGGGGTTGAAGGGGGCGCCGCCGCACGGGTCTGGCGACGCCCACTTCCCCAAAGATCAGAACCAGAACCCCAGCCCGAAGCGGAGCTGGAGCCAGTCCGGGGCGAGCCCCAGATCGTCGCTGCTCACCGGCGCGTCGTAGAGCAGACCGAGGTCGAAGGAGATCGCCGGCGTCCACCACCAGGCGAAACCGGCCGTGGCGAAGACCGTCCACTCGGTCTCTTCTTGGCTGCCGCTCGCTTCCGCCCGGCCGAGGCCGCAACCCAGGTACGGTTCCATCCGTTCCCCGGGCTGGAACCACTTCCGGTGCTCCACGCGGAGCACGGAGTAGTCGTAGGGCAGGCTCTTGGGCGTCCACCAGCCCGAGGATCCCACCTCGCGGTCCCGTGTGAACTGCTCGTAGGAGACGGATACGGACCGGTCCTCGGCGTAGGCGTGCTCGATGGCGAGGCCGCCGGCGGCATGGCCGTCCTCGGGTTGGAGGGTGAAGGACCGAACTTCCCAGGGGTGCGCGGCTGGCACCGCACAGCCCGCGAGGGCGGCGGCAACACCGGCGAGGAGTGCCGCGTTGGTTCGCCGGATCACCGCTCAGCCCCTCCAGCCGAAGGGACGGTCCAGGGCCACCGTCCTGTGCTCCGGGACGGCACCCTCGGAGGACTGGGCCATTTGGACTTGGATGGCCGCGGCCTCTCCGCCTTCGATCCGATACCGGTTCGCCGGCGGCACCGGGTCGTCGTCCGGCCCGAGCCGGAGCAGGCCAGGGCTCACCTGCCGCGGGACGTTGCGGATCTCGCGGATGAAGCCGGGATAGCCGCTGACCTGGACGGTGTACTCGGTCGCGAAGAGCTTCCACTCCTTCTTCCAGCGGAAGGTCGGATAGGCCAAGACCTGGCACTTGGACTCGGCACAGGCGTCTCGGATCGCGGCCCGCTTGATTTTGTCGAGCCGGCTGGCGCCCAGGAGATCCGAGACCAGGCGGAAGCCGCTGCCATCGTAGGTCATGGCCTCGGCGTAGTCGGTGGCGCCGAAGGTGAAGATGCCGAAGGCGGTCCCGCCCGTGGCCTCGCCGGTGACCGGCTCGGAGGAGATCTGGACGTCGACCACTTAGTCGTTCAGGGATCTCAACTCGCCGAGCGGGCGGCCGGTGGTGTGGATCTCGCGGTGCGTCGAGGCGCAGGAGGCGAGCAGGAGGAGGAGGATCGCGGGAGGTGTCCTTCGCATGGTCTTGGATGCGGGAATCGGAAGGGAAAGGCGCCCACGGCGGACGCTGCCGGGCAATGGGCAAGCGGCGTGCCACAGCGGGCCGGCCGAGCGGACCCCGGGCAGGCCGGGCTTCTCTCATTCCGCGAGACCCGTCCCAGATCGAGCGGGGCGGAGGTCCTGTCGGCGTCGCCGCTGGCCGGAACGCCGTTTGCTTCCCCATTCCGGACCCAGACGTCCAGCCCCCACGAATGGAGGAAACACCATGACCAGACGGACGAAGCTCACGGCCGCCGAAAAACGGAAGCTGAAAGTCCAGTTGGAGCGTGCCACCTCAGCCGTTGACTCGAGGGATGCCGAGTACGTCCTGGACAAGGCGCCGGAGGTCCTGGAGAAGCTGGAGAAGTCCCCCACCCAGTGGCTCCAGGAACTGGCGCAGAGGGCGCGTTTGCTTCACTGGCTGATCGTCGACTGGTGGAACGGCGACTACAAGCCGAGTTGGCGAGTGGTGGCCATCGCGGTTTCCGCCCTGCTCTACCTGATCAATCCCTTCGACCTGATTCCCGACTTCATCCCCGTGATCGGCTTGGTCGACGACGCCGCGATGCTCGTCCTGGCCTGCCGGATGATCGAGGAGGAGCTCCAACGCTACGCCAGGAAGATGAAGATCGACCCCGAGGAGTTCGACTTGGTCCTGACCTGAAGGAGCGCCGAAGAAAGGCAAGACTCCCCCACGCACGGCAGGCTGGAGTGGAGTGGAG
The DNA here is from genome assembly GCA_003696625.1 of Planctomycetota bacterium. Classification (GTDB taxonomy): domain Bacteria; phylum Planctomycetota; class UBA1135; order UBA1135; family UBA1135; genus J029. Next base: position 1,979 of record RFGR01000085.1, on the reverse strand, counting down.
TGGAGCCAGCGACGAGCGAGCGCCTATTCGCGCTCTCTCGTCCTAAAGGAACCGAGCCGGCGGTAGAGGGTGGCCTCGGAGACCCCGAGGAGCCGGGCCGCCGCGCGCCGGTTGCCGCCGGTCCGTTCGAGGGCCTTGGCGTAGGCCCAGCGTTCGAGGTCCTCTCGCTTCAAGGAGGGAGGACCGTCCGCCTCTCCCAGCGGCTGGGAGGCGAGGCGGTCCAGACCAAGGTGCCTGGGATCGATGGCCCGGCCTTCGGCGTAGACCACGGCGACCTCGGCCGCCCGCTTCAGTTCGCGCACGTTGCCCGGCCAGGAGTAGGCCCGGATGGCGTCGATCGCCGCCGGGGTCAGTTCGCCGAGGGGCAGGCCCTTCCGGCGAGCGGCCTGTTCGGTGAACTCCCGGGCCAGGGCCACGGCGTCGTCGCCCCGCTCGCGCAGCGGCGGCAGGCGGAACACGGCGCCCTTGAGGCGGTAGAGGAGATCGCTCCGGAGCCGGCCGGCCGCGACCGCCCGGTCCGGATCGCCCTGGATCCCGACCACCAGGCGGGCCGTGGTCCTCTTCTCGGCGGCCGCCCCCACCGGCCGGTACTTCCGGTAGTCGACCACGTTCAGGAGCTTGGTCTGGATGGTCTCGCTGAGTTCGAGGATCTCGTCGATGAACAAGGTGCCCCCGGCGGCCGCTTCGATGAGGCCGGGACGGGCGCGGTCGGCGCCGGTGAAGGCCCCGCGCTGGTGGCCGAAGAGGGCGGACTCGGCCAGATCCTTGGGCAAGTCGGCCGGCCCCACGGCGACGAAGTCCCCCGGCACCCCCGAGGCATTGTGGATGGCCTGGGCGAGGAGGTTCTTGCCCGTACCGGTCTCGCCCACGACCAGGACCGGAAGATCCGTCCGGGCGATTTTGAGCGCCCGGTGGAGCAGCCGGCGTGTCTCCGGATGGCCGGTCCGCAGGTGGTCGAACCCGATCTTGCCGGCCCGGTAGGCCGAACTTATCGTGGATACTCCGGCGCTGTTCTGCACGGTCCTCCACTTTAACCTTTCCCGCCAATCCATGTCCTTCAGCCATGCAAATCCTGCTCCGCACCGGGGCCCGCTCCCGCCGGACTACAAGATCGGTGCCACGGTGGCCCGCGGCGGCATGGGCGAGCTGGTCGAAGTCACGGCGCCGGGCGGCCGGCGCCTCCTCCTGAAGCGGATCCCGCCGCTGCTCCTGGCCGGGGCGGTCCAGGTGGAACGGTTCCGGCGCGAGATCCGGATCCTCGTCTCTCTCGAACTGGAGGGTGTGCCTCGGATCGAGGCATTCGACGACGATCCCGGCAATCCCTACCTGCTCATGGAGTGGGTCGAGGGCATCACGCTCGAGGACTGGTTCGGCGAGCTGGCGCAACGGCCGGCCGAGGAGAGGCTGGAGCGGGTCCTCCGCCTCGGCGAGGATTTGGCCCTCCTCCTCGGGGAGGTCCACCACGTCGGCATCGTCCACCGCGACCTCACCCCCCGCAACGTCCTCGTCCGGCCCGACGGATCGCCGGTCCTGCTGGACTTCGGCCTTTCCTGGACCCCGGTGGACTCGCTCCTGACGCAGAGCGGCGACTTCCTCGGCACCCTGCGCTACGCCCCGCCGGAGCAGGTTTTCGCCAGCGGGCGCCTGGCGGCCGACCGCAGCGGCGACCTCTACTCGCTCGGCCTGATCCTATTCGAGGCCCTGGCCGGGCGGCCGGTCCGGGACGGAGGGGACAGCCAGGAAATCCTCCGCCAGGCCCTGCTCGAGGATCCGCCCGACCTCCGCTCGGTCGCTCCGGCCGTGCCGCGCGGGGTGGCGGCCGTCGTGGCCGGCCTGCTCGCCCGCCACCCGCGCGACCGGTACCCGAGCGGGGCCGAGGTGGCCCGGGATCTCGCCCGGTGCCGGGCCGACCCCGCCGCTCTCCGCCCGCCTTCTCCCCCGCTCCACCGGCGGCTGGCCCGGTCCTGGCGCCGGTGGAG
>RFGR01000084.1 GCA_003696625.1 Planctomycetota bacterium | reverse complement strand
TTCGCGCGTAGGACAAGGCGAACCCATGCAGCGTCCGTCCGTTGCCGACCGGGCGGATGCGGGGTGGCGCTCCGGGGAGGGGCGCTGCCTTCCCTTGCTGATCGGTAGGCCGGCTGTGCGACTTGGGGGGAGCGCAGCCGGCCGCTTTTTCCCCCGCGGGTTCGGGAAAAGGGTGTGGAAAACCCGGGAGAATGCGTTCGGACTGCCGGACCGGCAGCCCCTTTTCAGGCCGATCGCGGATCCGGGCCGATTGTGGAAAATCTGCCGTAGCTTCCCAGCCTTACTCCGGATCTTTTTGTCTCGGAAGACCTTACGTCTCCCGGCCGGGCAGCGGCCGATGTCGATGGAAGGTGGAAAAGGGCCGCGAGACCCATTTGCACCTTCCTAGAGCGCGGAGATTTCCCCGATGTGGAGAACCCTGTGGAGAACTCCGGCTGCGGTCGGCTCTATCCGTCCCCGCCCTCGGTGTAGCCGAGCGCTCGCAGCTCGGCGGCGACGTCCTCGGAGACGGCGTCCTCGATCACCACCCCGGCGAAGCGGGCGTCGGCCTCCTTCTGGGCGTTCATCCACTCCTGGAATCGCGGCACCAGGCGATCGAGGACCTGCTGAGCCTCCTCCCGCCGATCCGGATCCGCGAACAGACTGTGCTGCTCGGCCGGATCGTTCTGGAGGTCGAACAGCTTCACGTTGCTTTTGCCGTCCTCGAGCTGGCGCACGTGGACCTTCCAGCGGGTGTCGTAGCGGAAAGCCAGCCGGTCCTGGTATTGGCTGATCCGGAGGCGCTCGCCGCCGTAGCTCTTCCCCTCCTCCAGGATCGGCATCAGGCTCTCGCCCTGGACCCCCTCGGGGATCGGCAGGCCCAGGTAGTCGAGGACCGTCGGCAGCAGGTCGATCAGCATCACCGGCTCCTCGCAGACCGTGCCGGCGAAGGCCGCGCCCGGGAACCGGATCAGCAGCGGCACCTTCAACTGTTCTTCCCACAAGTGGTTGTGGCCGAGGTAGGGGCGCCGACGACCGAGGCTCTCGCCGTGGTCGCTGGTCACGATCAGGAGGCTCCGGTCGAGCGCGCCGCTCTGCTGGAGCAGGCCGAGGAAGGCGCCGAGCTGGGCGTCCGTCAGCGCGATCCCGGCGTCGTACATGTTCCGCAGGTGGTCCAGGTCGGCCTTGAAGCGCTCGAGAGGTAGGGTCGGACGCACTTCCTTCATGTAGCGGTCGAATTCCTCCCGGCCGCAGAAGGTGGTCAAGTCCAGGTCGCCGTCGTAGCCCTCGTCGAACTCGGCCCGGTACTTCTCGGGGACGACATAGGGGCAGTGGATGTCGTACGTGTGCAGAAACAAGAAGAATGGCTTGTCCTGATCCCGGCCGCGCCACCAGCGCTCGGCCTGCGGCAGAATGGTGGCGAAGCCGCGCCGGTAGGCCTTGTTCCGGTTGTCGTCCTTGGCGACGTAGGTCTGGAAGCCTTCCTCGAAGCCCAAGCCCTCGGCCAGGAAGCCGCCGCCGGTGAAGGCGGCGGTCTCGTAGCCGGCCTCGGCCAGCAGCCCGGCCCAGGAGTAGGGCGAGCGCATGTACCGACCCGGCTGGTGGCGGTGGCGGTGGACGTACTGGCCGGTGAAGAGGCTGCGGTGCGAGGGCCCGGTGTTGCTGCTCTGGCTGACGCAGTCGGTGAAGGTGACCGACTCGTGCGCCAGGGCGTCCAGGACCGGGCTGTTCCGAGCCGGGGCGCCGTACGGGGTGAGACGATCCTGCCGGCAGGTGTCGAGGCTGACCAGAATCACCGAGATCGGGCCCTCCGGCCGGCCGGGGGCGCCGGCGCCGGTTCCGGCCGCCGGGCCGGCGCCGCCCGCGCCGGACTCGTCGCCGCCGCAGGAGGCCAGGAGCAGGCCGAGGACGAGGCTCGCCGTGAGCTTCCGCATCCCGGGATTCTACCCCGCCGCCGGACACCCGTAGGATGCCGGCATGAGCGATCCCGCCGCCCCGCGTTCCAACCGTCCGCTGGTCGAGACCTGCGCCGCCGGCCGCTACGCCTGGTGCACCTGCAACCGCTCCAGCCGCCACCCCCACTGCGACGGCTCCCACAAGGGCTCCGACTTCAAGCCGATGATCGTCGAACTCGAGGAGGAGAAGAAGGTCGCCTGGTGCGCCTGCGGCCGGACCGCCACCGCCCCCTGGTGCGACGGCAGCCACAAGGAGGGTTGAGCGGCCGCCGGCGCGGCCGGCGCTACTGCACCAGCCGCTCGACGACGTTGCTCGTGCCGCCGTTCTGCAGCGCCTGCGCCCAGTAGCGTCGGCCGGCGCTGGCCGGCGGCAGCACGAAGCTCCAGACGGCGGTGCCAAGGGCGTCGGTGCGCTGCGGCAGGCCGGCCTGCATCGGCGACTCGAGGTCGAGCACCACCCCCAGCGCCGGCACCGCGAAGCTGCCCAGCCCGGACGGACTGATCCCGAGCCAGGTCAAGGCGTCCGGAGCGGCCCCGTTCACCCGCACGCCGGCCGCGGCGCCAGCCACGAGCGGATCGGCGTCGAGTTCGAAGCTGCCGGTCAGCTCCTTCTTCAAGATTCCGAACCAGGCCTCGGCCAGGAGCTGCTCGCCGGCGGCGCTCGGGCCGGTGAAGGCGGAGTCGTAGGCGGCCGGGAAGGAGCACCAGTGGAGTTGGTGCTGCTCGGCCCCGGCGCGGACGAAGTCCCGCCCGGCGGCGGCGGCATCGGCCAGGACGTCGGCCACGGCGAGATTCTCGTACCAACAAGGCATCAACCGGTTCGGGTCCATGCGCGGGCCGGTGAACCAGACCGCGTCCACTCCGGAACCGCCGGCGTGGAGGTGGTCGGCGAGCTGGCCGCACTCGGCCACGTAGCGGGCGTAGTTCGGGTCGGCCGGCCCGGGCGCAGCGATCGGGTAGCTGGCGGCGTTGCTCATCTGGGCCAGGACCACGGTCGGCCCGGTGAGGTTGTTCACCAGATCCTCCACCGCCTGCCAGCCGGCGCCGCCGGGGGCGGCCCAGCTCCACAGCTCCTCGCCGGCGATGGCCCGGTTCACCACCTGATAGGACCGACCGCCGGGAGGGTCGGCGGCGAGCAGGGTCTGCAGCTCGTCGGCGAAGCCGAGGCAGTCGTCGGCGCCGAGGATCACGACCTCGACCGTGGCCGGGGCCGCGGGCAACGGCACCCGCGGCGGCGCCAGCGGATTGGCGCCGGCGATCGCGCTGCCGGCGACGATCGCGCCGCAGTCCGGCGGCGGCGGCGAGTCCGGGGAGGAGATCGGCCAGGCGAGGTCGGCCGCCATCGCCCCGGTCGGCCCGAGGGCGCGGACCTGCAGCTCGTGCGGGCCGGCACCGAGGGCGGCGGCGTCCCAGGCGAAGCTCCACTGGGCGGTGCCGGCGGCCGGGCGCCAGGGGCCGCCGTCGATGGCCACCTCGACCGAAGCCGCGCCGGTGGCGGTGCCGAGGGCCACCTGCGGCCCCCACAGCACCTCGCCGTCGGCCGGCGCCTGGACCGAGACCCGCACCCCGCTGGCGCCGGTGACGTCGAAGTAGTGCTGAGCGATCTCGGCCGCGCTCAGCGGCCGGTCCCAGATGCGCAGCTCCTCGAGCGCCCCGTCCAGCCACTGGTCCTCCGGGAAGTAGGCGAACTTGCCGCGGCCGAGCCACATCACTTGCGGGTCGAGCACGGTGGCGAAGAAGGCGGTGTCGCTCATCGTGCCGAAGTTGTAGTGCCGGTCCACCAACTCGACGCCGTCGAGGTAACCGGTGTTGCCGCTCGGGCCGACCACCACCGCGAACTGGTGCCACTGGCCGATCGTCACGTCGAAACCGGTGTCGAAGCACTGCGGGATGTGGCCGTTGTCGTCGAAGACCGTGAAGTAGGCCTTGGTGCTGGTGCCGAAGTGGCCGATCTCGAGGATCAGGCCGGATTGGCCCGGTCCGCCGACACCGTCGCCGAAATAGAGCAACGGGTGGATCTCGTTCATCGGCGGCGCACTGTCGACCCGGAAGAAGACCGAGATCGTGCCCTCGGTCAGGCCGGCGAGGAGATCTGGGTAGCCGTTGCCGTCGGTGATCTCGACGTACTGGCCGAGGCCGTCCAGCTCGAGGGCGGTGCCGAGCAGGCCGGGGACCCAGGTGCCGCCGGCCGGCAGGGTGCCGTGGAAGCCGTGCGGACCGGAGTCGGTCACGACGCCGCCGGCACCGTCGTCGAAGGACCAGCGGCAGACGTAATCGTTCAGGCCCTGGGCGGCCAGGGGGGGAGCGAGGAGCAGGAAGGAGGCGGCGAGGAGCCGGGGCGGGAAATGCGGCATGAAGGAGGAGATCCAGGGGGGGCCGGGTAGTTCGCTCGAAAATACCCGAAATCCGGGATCCGTCCAGCCGCTTCCGGAGTGCGGCTAGGCCGCCGGCGCCGGCCGCGCCCACCAGCGGGCGATGGCGCGGCCGCCCAGAACCAGGAGGATCCCGAGAACCAAACGGGCGGCCACCGGCAGCAGCGGCTGTCGGGTCCAGGCCGGTCCGGCCAGGGAGGTGGGCGGATTCTCGGCCAGGGCGTTGACGAGTTCCGGCACGCCGAGGGTCAGTTGCCAGAAGCCGAACCCGGCCAGGGCGACCGCCAGCCAGGCCTCGGGCCCGTCGGTGGCGGGCGGCGGCGCAGCGGTCGGCGGCGGGTAGAGGCGCCGGGCCAGGGCGTCGGCGCGGGCGAGCAGGAACCAGGAGCCAGCCCCGTAGACGATCGGGGCGGCCAAGAACGTCCAGAGAAAGGAGCCGTCGGGCGGACGGCTCTCCTCCACCAGGAGGAGGGCCAAGAGCTGGCAGAGCGCCACGATGGCGAGGATGAGGAACCAGATCCCGAGGAGACGGAAGGCGAGAGAGGCGACGTCGGTTCGGTTCATGACTGGCAAACCAGGAGGAATCAGACGAAGCCAGGATACACGTCGGTCGGCGCCGGGCAGCGCTATCTTCTGGCAGCCTCGATTCGGCCGCCCCCGGCAGCAGGAGACCCCCCATGGCGATCAAGCAGCTCACCCCGGAGCAGGTCCGCGACTGGACTCCGGAACAGAAGGACCGCTGGTGGCTGGAGAACGTCTACCGCGGCGACACGCCGCAGTTGACCGTCCGCTCCGGCGTCACCGGTTTCCTCCTCGGCACCATCCTGTCGCTCACCAACCTCTACGTCGGGGCCAAGACCGGCTGGACCCTCGGTGTGGGGATCACCTCGGTGATCCTCGCCTTCGGGGTCTTCCGGCTGATGAGCAAGCTCGGGATCACCAAGGACATCTCGATCCTCGAGAACAACTGCTCGCAGTCGATCGCCACCGCGGCCGGCTACATGACCTCGCCCCTGATCTCGAGTATGGGCGCCTACATGATGGTCACGGGCAAGGTCATTCCAATGCATCAGGCCTTCCCGTGGATGATCAGCATCGCCCTGCTCGGCGTGCTGTTCGCGTTCCCGATGAAGCGGCGCTTCATCAACTACGAGCAGCACCCGTTCCCCGAGGGCCGGGCGGCCGGGGTCGTGCTCGACACCCTGCACCACGGCACCGGCAAGGAAGGCGTTTTCCAGGCCAAGCTGCTGGCGGTCTGCGGCCTCTTCTCGGGCCTGATCTCGTTGATGAAGAGCGAGGTGATCATGAACCGGATCCACCTCGGCTTCCTGAAGGTGCCGGAGTACCTCGACGAGTGGCTGTATCGGCTCGGCGCCCGACCGGCGGTGCTCGGCACCTCGCTCAAGCAGCTCTCGGTGCGGCTCGACACCGACATCGTGATGATGGCGGCCGGCGGCCTGATGGGGGTGCGCACCGCCTTCTCCCTGATGGTCGGGGCGATCATCAACTACCTGTGGCTGGCGCCGTGGATGATCTCGCGCGGTGATATCACGCCGCGGCTGGCCGCCGACGGCGTCACCCCGCTGCTGGACCACGGCGACCCGGTCTACGGTTTCAAGCAGATCACGATGTGGGCGCTGTGGTGCGGCGTGTCGATGATGACCACCGCCTCGTTGGTCGCCTTCTTCTCGAAGCCGAAGATGATCTTCAGCGCTTTTTCGGGCCTGTTCTCGCGCCGCGGGCCGAAGACCGAGGACTGCGTCGCCCACATCGAGCTGCCGATGCGGGTCTTCGTGATCGGCATCCCGTTGGTCGGGGCGGCGGTGGTGCTGTTCGCCCACGCTTTCTTCGGCGTCCACTACTGGCTCGGCGTCATCGCCATTCCGCTGGTCTTCGTCTTCTCGCTGATCGGCGCCAACTCGACCGCGCTCACCTCGATCACTCCGACCGGAGCGCTGGGCAAGCTGACTCAGCTCACCTACGGCCTGCTGGCGCCGGGCAACATCCAAACCAACCTGATGACGGCGGGCATCACCGGCGAGGTGGCAGGCAACGCATCCAACCTGATGATGGACATCAAGCCCGGCTACATGCTGGGGGCCAAACCGCGACTGCAGGCGATCGGCCACGTCATCGGCATCGTCGCCGGTTCGCTGGCCGCGGTGCCGGTGTTCTACTTCGCCTTTCTGCGCGGCAACCCGGACAACCTGATCACGGAGCAGTTCGCCATGCCGGCGGCGACGATCTGGCGCGCCGTGGCCGAGGTCCTGACCAAGGGGTTGAGCGAACTCGAGGTCTCGGCCCAGTGGGCGGCGCTGGCCGGCGGCATCGCCGGCATCGTCCTCGAGCTGGTCAAGGTCGGCACCAAGAACCGCTTCCCGCTGTCGGCCATCGGCATGGGCCTGGCCTTCGTGATCTCGTTTAACACCTGCCTGGCCATGTCGCTGGGTGCGTTCATCTTCGCCCTGGCGGCGCGACTGAAGCCGGCCTGGGCGGCCGAGGGCGACAAGAACACGGTCAAGAACCAGGAGCCGATCTGCGCCGGGATCATCGCCGGCGGCGCCCTGATGGGCATCGCCGTGATCCTGCTGGAGAATTTCGTCTTCGTCGGCTGAGGCCGGCGGCCTCAAGCCGGCCCCGGCCGCCGGTGCTCCCCGCTCGCGGCCCGGGGGCCGGCTTGCCGGGCTCCTCTCGATCGGTCGGGCCGAGAGTGTCGAGGCGGATTCCGGGCCGCAGCCCCCCCTAGGAAGACGCGGAGGGGCCACCCTGGTTACGCCTGGAGGCGGCAACTTGGTCCACCGGTCGGGCCCAGATACCGGAATCCCTGGTATGCTGATCTTCGAAGGCCGGGGGCGGCCCTTCCCCACGGGTCTCCCCGGCTCGGCCATCCCCTCCACTCATCCCCTGCCTCGAGGCGGATCCGGCCCAAGTCGTGCCCGCCTACCGGCCGATGAAGCCCTGGGTCCGCCC
>RFGR01000083.1 GCA_003696625.1 Planctomycetota bacterium | reverse complement strand
GGGCCGGGCCCGCGGCCAGGGCGGCGATCAACAGCAGCAGGGGACGGAGCACGGCGGGACGATCCTAACCATCGCCGGGGCGGGATTTTCCCCAGCGAGGCGGCGCCGGCGGCGTTCTCCTGGAGAGAATCGAACGACCATGAGTCCGCTCCTCCTGCTTCCGCTTCTTGCCTCTCTCCCGTTCCAGGACCCGGCCGTCCGGGAGGTGCGCACCCGGATCGATCGGGTCACGGTCTACGACGGCCAAGCCCTGGTCGAGCGGGCCTTCCCGCTGTCCGCCGACCGGCCCGGCCCGGTCACGGTCGTGCTCGGTCCCCTGCCGCTCGGCGCCGAGGCGTCCTCCTTCCAGGCCCGGGTGGACCAAGGCGAGGTCGAGATCCAGGGCCTCCAGATCGAACGCCGCTCCGGCGAGCTGGCCGGCAGCGAGCGGGACCGGCTGCGGGCGGAACTCGACCAGGTCCGGGCCGCTCTGCGGGAACTGGAGTCGGGGCGGGCCGCGATCGAGGCCGGCCAGGGCCTGGTGGCCGCGGCCACCGACGCCGTCCGCCAGGACGGGCCGCCGGACGCCGGCGCCCTGGCGTCGCTGATGGAGTTCGTCACCGGACAGGCCCGGCGGCTCGATGAGGAGCGGATCGCCCTCGAGCGCAAGGAGGCGCGCCTGCGCCGGCAAGCCGAGGACCTCGAGCGGCGCCTCGGCTCCGGCGGCGGCGCCGCCCGGCCCTATCAGGAGGCCCGTCTCACCTTGTTCTTCGAACGCCCCGGCGAGGCCCGGTTGCGGCTTCAGTACCTGGTCGGCGGAGCTTCCTGGCGGCCGGTCTACGAGGTCCGACTCGACCCGGAGCTGAGCCGGGTCGACGTCGCCCTGACCGGCGAGGTCCGCCAGTCCACCGAGGAGGACTGGGCGGACGCCCTGCTTCTGCTCAGCAGCGCCCGGCCGCACGTCGGCCTCGACCCTCCGGAGCTGCCGCGCCGGTGGGCCGCCCTGGATTTCCCCCGGCCGGCCCGGCGGCGGGCGCTCGGCTACGCCGAGGAAGCGCCGGCCCCGACCGTCGGCCTGGCTCTGGTCGAGGCCGACAAGGCCGCCTCGGCCGAGGATCTCGCCCTCGAGGCGCCGTCCGTCAGCGTCCAGGACTTCGGTCTCAGCCAGCAGTTTCGGCTGCCCGAGCGGATCACCTTGCCGGCCGACGGCCAGCCGAAGAGCTTCCCACTGATCCAGGTGCCGCTCGACATCCGGCCGGAGCGCTACGTGGTTCCGTCGCTCAGTCTCGAGGCCTACCTGCGCGCGGAGGTGACCAGCGCCGCCGATGCTCCGCTGCTTCCGGGCGAGGCCCGGGTGTTCCTCGGCCCTGACTTCCTCGGTCGGGCCAGCTTCCCGATGCTGCGGCCCGGCGACTCGACCTGGCTGAACCTCGGCGTCGACCCCGACCTCGTGGTCGAAGTCGCTCAGGTCCGGGACGAGCGCGAAGAGCCCGGCGTGTTCTCGAGCACCGTCCGCCTCCACCGGGCCTGGGAGGCGCGCCTGCGCCTGAGCGCCTCGGCACCGCGCCCGGTTACGGTCCTGGTCGAGGAGGTGCTGCCGATCTCCCGCGACGACCGGATCACGATCGAGCCGGAGGGGATCGAGCCGGCGGCCCGGGCCGAGGAGGACGACCTCGCCGACCGGACGGAGAAGGGCGTCTGGCGCTGGCGGCTCAAGCTGCGGCCGGGCGAGGAGAAGACGGTTCGTTGGGGCTGGCGCGCCTCCTTCGACGAGGACGCCCGCCCGGTCTTCGGTGAGGACTGAGCCTCAACGGCGCGGGGGGATCACGGGCTGGGTCCAGGCCCGCTCGTGGTCCCCGGTCGCGAACGGATCCGGGTGGAGCCGGGAGGAGATCACCTCCGCACGAACCGCCAGTTCGTCGCCGCGGAAGCGCCAGACGGCCGGATCCTCCTCGGTCTCGGCCAGGAGCACTCCGGTGCCAAGCTGCCCGTCCGGTTCGCGCACGATGCCGAGGAAGCGCGTCCGGTAGCGGACACCCGGTTCGGCGGCGACATCGACCGTGAAGGATTCGTCGTCCGCCCTCAGATCGGCCAGCTCGACCCCGGTCGAGGCGTAGAAGTCCCCGGCGTGCATCGCGGCCAGGATCGCCTCGGCACTGAGTTCGGTGGCCCGGACGAAGATCCAACCGCGGCCGGGGACGCTGGTTCCCGGGCCGTGGTACTCGTGGGCGTCGTCGGTGGCCAGGGCGTAGAGCGGCGGCAGGCCGGTCTCGGCCAGCCGGATCCGGTTGGCCTCGTCCCACATCCGCTCGGTCGAGGGCCGGTCGCCGCCGCCGTGGTTGTTCACGCCGCGGTGGCCGTTGAAGACCTCGAAGAAGCGTTCGCCGCGGAGGCCGGCCAGATCGGCGATCGTGAAGGCCCAGCCGAAGTTCGGGTGGTTGACGTGGGCCAGGACCGGCCGGCCGGCGGCGCGGCCGTGGGCCAGAATCGCCTCGAGATCGCGCTGCACCGCCTCGGCCACGGTGGCGCCGCCTTGGGGCGGCACGAACCCAGCCAGGTTGAGGCCGTTCACGTGCACTGGCCGGCCGGCGGCCCGATCCGTGACCTCCTCGCCCGGAACGAGCAGGAATCGGCCGGGCTCCTCGAAGCGCCGCCGCAGTTCGGACAGGGTGAGGAGCCGCATCTCGCTGCCGCCGTCCGGGGTTGGCCGGAGTTCGACCCGGTCGGCGCCGAAGCGCTTCTGCAGCGCCGCCACCCGGTCCGGGGTCAGCCGGCCGTCCTCCCGCACCGGGAACCATCGCTCCTCCTCCTGGAGGAGGTTGTGATCGGACAGGACCAGGAAGTCGTAGCCGTGGTCGCGGTACCAGGAGACCGCCAGTTCGGGCGCGGCGTCGCCGTCGCTCCAGAGGGTGTGGGTGTGGGTGTTGCCGCGGTACCAGCGGGCGCCGGGCGCCGGCGGTCGATAGGGGCCGGCCACCGCAACCCGGGCCGGCGGCCGGGATTGGCAGGCCAGGCCGACGGCGAAGGAGGCGGCGCCGGCGGCGAACAAGCTCAGGAGGAGGGCGGGTCTCATGCGTCCGTCGGCTCGGGAAGCGGGGCCGGGAGGAGCGGATCGAGCGGCAGGCCGGTCCGGACCAATTCGCCGACCCAGGCGGCCGAGCCGCTGCCGGCCGGCAGCGGCCGGAGCAGGACCTGCCACCGGTAACCGCCGGGGCGGATCAGGAAGGGCTCGTGCGGGCGCGATCCCCAGGAGTCGTCGCCGCCGACGCCCATGTGGCGGTGGTCGAGATGGACCTCGATTCGATCCGACGGCGGCAGCTCGTACGGGTGGGCCGCCGCCTCGATCTCGTCGGTGGTCCAGAGCAGGGCGTTCCAGCCCAGTGTCGGTCCGAGGGCGGCCGCCAGCAGGCCGGCGCCGGCGGGATCGCGCAGGGCCAGCCAGCGGGTGTCGCAGCGATGGCCGTTCTCCTGGGGCCGGACGTAGTGGAAGCCGAGCGCCGCCGTCGGGCGTTCGTAGAGAGCTACGGGCGCGCCGCTTCGTCGGTCGGGGTAGTTCTCGTGCGGGCCGCGGCCGAACCACGCGGTGCGGCCGAAGCGGTCGTCCAGCTCGAAGCGGAGGCCGAGCCGGGGCGCGGGCGGGGCGCCTTCGGCGATCTCCACCCGGCAGTCGAGCAGGATCGTGCCGCCGGCGAGCGGGCGCAGCCGGTAGTCCCAGACGGCGGCCTCGGTGCCGCCGGCCAGCCGCCAGCGGTCGCCGTCCCGGATCGGCGCCAGGCGCCGCGCCTGCCGTTCGGCCTCCCGCCAGGGCGCGGCCCAACGCTGCATTCCGTTGCCGCGGTCGTTGTCGGTCGGAGCACGCCAGAAGGACGGCGCCAGGCCGCGCAGCTCCACCCCGCCTTGGCCGGCGTCCCAGCGGATCCGCAGGCCGCCGGCGGGATCGGGATCCACCTGGACCGAGACGGCGGCGGAGGCGCCGTCGGTGGCGGTCACGGGCCGCCAGGGGAGGGGGAACTGCTCCCAGGCGGCCGGGGTCCCGTTCGCGCGCCAGGGGGGGGCAGGGTCTTCCCAGGCGCCGACCTCGAGGTGCCAGGCCAGCGCCGGGCCGGCGGCGGCCGGGTCGATCGGGATCCGAACCTCGATCTCCCCGCGCGGCGGAATGGCGAGGCGACCGAGTTCGCCGTCGGCGACGACCCGGCCGTCCGCCCGCAGCCGCCAGCGGAAGACGAGGTCGGAGGCGTCGCGGAAGAAGCGCTTGTTGCGGATTCGGATCCGGCCGGCGGCGGCGTCGAGCGCCTCGAAAGCGAACTCCTGGTACACCTTGCGCACCTCGGCCAGGGCCGGGTGGGGGGTGCGGTCGGGCCCGACGATCCCGTTGCAGCAAAAGTTGCCGTCGTTCGGGAAGTCGCCGAAGTCGCCGCCGTAGGCCCAACCAGTCCGGCCGCCAGGGTCGTCCAGCCGGAGGTCGGCGGCGGTCGGGTCGAGGCGCAGGAGCAGACCCGCGGCCGGCGGCTCGGACCGGCCCAGCTCCGCGGCCGCCAGGGCCCGGCTCCAGGCCCGGACCGCGGCCACGGCGCCGGCGAAACGGCGCCGCGGGTGGTCGGAATTGGCGCCGATCGCCCAGGCCGATGCTGAGGACGGGATCCGGCCGCGGTGGAGGCGCTGGCCGACCTCGCGACCGTCCAGCAAGAGCCGCAGCCGCTCGCCGTCGAAACTGCCGGCGACGCGGTGCCAGCGGCCGACCCAGTCGGCCGGCAGCGGCGCCGTGACCGGGATCCAGCCGCCGTCGTAGACGAAGAACTCCAGGCGGTCGCCGTTCGTCTTGAGCAGGACCTGGGTGTCGCCGCGGCCGAGGATCGGCCCGTGGCCGGCGGCGGCCGCCTCCGGCCGCACCCACGCCTCGAGGGTCACGGCCGGGCCGGCGGGGTCGCCGCCGGCGCCGGCCGGCAGGATCAGCCCGCCGCGCAGGGCCCGCGGCACCGGCGGCGCCCCCGGGGCCGCCGGATCCACCGCCTCGAAACCGCCACCGACCCGGGCCCAGGCGCCGCTGACCAGCTCGCGCGCGCTCCAGCGCGGCGGCGACACGTGGCGCAGGCCCTGGTCGGCCCAGTCCCAGATGAAGCCGCCCTGGGTTTGGCGGTGGGCCTCGAAGACCTGCCAGTAGCCCACCAGGTCGCCGGTGGAGTTGCCCATCGAGTGGGCGTACTCGCACAGAATCAGCGGTCGGTCGTGCTCCTCGGCCGCCCAGTGTTCGACCCAGGAGGGCGAGGGGTACATCGGGCTGATCAGGTCGACGTGCGGACGGCTGCCGGCCCGTTCGTAGTGCACCGGTCGGCTCGGATCGCGTTGGTGGATCCAGGCGCTGGTGGCTTCGAAGTTGACGCCGTCGCCGCCCTCGTTGCCGAGCGACCAGACCACGACGCTGGGGTGGTTTTTGTCCCGCTCGACCATGGCCATGGTCCGCTCGAGGTGGGCCCGGCGCCAGCGCGGGTCGTTGCCCAGGGTGCGGTCCGGTGCGTAGCCCATCCCGTGCGACTCGATGTTGGCCTCGTCGAACAGGTAGATGCCGTAGCGGTCGCAGAGGTCGTACCAGCGCCGATCGTCCGGATAGTGGCTGGTGCGGACGGCGTTGATGTTGTTCCGCTTGAGCAGCTCGACGTCCTCGACCATCCGCCGCCAGGGCACCGCGCGGCCGTGGTCGGGGTCGTGCTCGTGGCGGTTGACGCCGCGGAAGAGAACCGGCCTGCCGTTCACCAGCAGCCGGCCGCCGCTGACCTCGACTCGGCGGAAACCGACGTCGAGAGCGTGGAACTCCGGCTCGCCGCCCTCCCGGTCGAGTTCGGCCACCAGCCGGTAGAGGGCCGGCGCCTCGGCCGACCAGAGCCGCGGCGCCGCCATCGGCAGCTCCAGCTCGAGCGATTGCTCGCCGCCGGCGGCGAGCGCGAGCGGCTCGCTGTCGACGGCGGCGACCCGCCGCGGCCCGTCCCACAGGCTGAGGCGAAGGCGGGCGGCGGCAGCTGCCCCTCGGTTCCGCAGTCGGGCTCTGACCAGCAGCGCGCCGCTGGCGAAGTCGTCGGCCAGCACCGGCCGAGCCTCGAGGTCGGCGAGGTCGAGCGGCGCCAGGGCGAGCAGCCGGACGTCGCGGAAGATGCCGCTGAAGCGCCACATGTCCTGGCACTCGAGGTAACTGCCGTCGGACCAGCGCAGGACCTCGACCGCGACCAGGTTGCGGCCCGGCCGCAGCTGCCCGGTCAGGTCGAACTCGGCCGGGGTCATGCCGCCCTCGGAGTAGCCGATCTCGCGCCCGTTCAGCCACAGGGTGAAGGCGCTCTTCACGCCCTCGAAGACCAGGTGGATCCGGCGCCCGGCCCATTCCGGCGGCAGCTCGAACCAGCGCCGGTAGCAGCCGATCGGGTTGTCCTCCGTCGGCACCCGCGGCGGATCGGCCGGGAAGCAGTAGGGCTGGTTCAGGTAGCGGTTGCGGCCGTAGCCGCGCATCTGCCAGCAGGACGGGACGTCGATCGTGTCCCAGTCCCGGTCATCGAAGTCGAGGGCGAAGAACCCGTCCGGCCGCGCCGCCGGCCTGGGCTCCCAGTGGAAGCGCCAGATCCCGTTCAGGCTTCGCTCCCACGGGGAAGCGATCCGACCCTCCTCGTCGGGCTCGGCGTCGCGGGCGGCGGCCAGGTCGGGCTGGGGGACGAGCAGAGCGCGGGGCGGCTCGCGGTGCCGCTGGTTGACCGCCGGATCCTGCCAGGCGGGGAGCTGGAGGAAGGGGAGCAGGAGGACAGGGAGCATGGCTTCAGGACCGGCGATAGCGGAGGAACAGGTAGCGGAGGTCGTCCTCCCGCTGTGGCGGCGAGCGCCATTCTTCGCGCCAGCCGTGCGGCTCCCCGGCCAGGGCCGGGACCCGGACGTCGCATCCGTGGTCGCCGAGGACGCGGGTGAGGTGGAGGACGGTCGCGTTCGGGTCGGCCAGGGCGGCGGCATAGACCTCGGCGCCGCCGATCACGAAGACCTCGCCGCCGGGGTCGGCCAGCTCGAGCCCGGCCGCCAGCGAGGAGGCGGTCAGTATTCCCTCGGGCAGGCCGCCGCCGGTGCGGGTCAGCACGATGTTGCGGCGCCCGGGCAGCGGCCGGAAGCGGGGCGGCAGCGATTCCCAGGTGCGGCGGCCCATGATCACCGTGTTCCGACCGGCGCCGGTGGTCAGTTCGCGGAAGCGGACGAGGTCGCCGCGCAAGCGCCAGGGCAGGCCGCCGCCGCGGCCGATGCCGCCGGCCTCGTCGGCGGCGACCACGATGGCGAAGCGGCGCGCCATCAAACGGCGATCGGAAAGCGGATGAACGGGGCCGGGTCGTAACCGATCAGTTCGATATCCTCGAACCGGATCTCGTCGAACGGTTTCGGGGCCAGCCGCAGTTCGGGCAGCGGCCGCGGCCGGCGGCGGAGCTGCTCGCGGAGGCCGTCGACGTGATTCAGGTAGATGTGGGCGTCGCCGATCGTGTGGATGAACCAGCCGGGCTGGAGGCCGGTCTCCTGGGCGACCATCGACAGCAGCAGAGCGTAGCTCGAAATGTTGAACGGGACCCCGAGGGCGAGGTCGGCCGAGCGCTGGTAGAGCTGGCAGTCGAGTCGGCGGCCGCAGACGTAGAACTGGAACAGAGTGTGACAGGGCGGCAGGGCCATCCGCGGCAGATCGGCGACGTTCCAGGCGCTGACCACGATCCGCCGGGATTCAGGTTCTTCGCGGATCAACCGGATCGCTTCTTTGATCTGGTCGATGCCCTGGCCGCCCCAGTTCCGCCACTGGTAGCCGTAGATCGGGCCGAGGTCGCCGTTCTCGTCCGCCCAGGCGTCCCAAATCGGCGTGTGCTGGGTGAGGTCGTCGTGGATGTTGGTGGAGCCGCGCAGGAACCAGAGCAGCTCGCGGACGACGGCCGGGAACAAGACTTTCTTGGTCGTCAGGATGGGGAATCCGGTCCGCAGGTCGTAGCGGGTCTGAGTTCCGAACACCGACAGGGTGCCGGTGCCGGTGCGGTCGCCGCGGCGCTCGCCGTGTTCGAGAACGTGCCGGACCAGATCGAGGTACTGCTGCATCGGTCGGATCTCCCCGGCCGGATTCTAGCGGCGGAGGCTCCCGCGGCACCGATCCTGGTCTAGGATGGAGGTGCCATGTTCCGACGCATCCTCAGTTTTCTCTCTCTCGGCGCTCTGCTGGCCTTCACCGCCGCCGCGGGCGCCCTTCCCGCCCAGGACTCCTCCCCGGCTTGGCGCTCCTGGTTCCATGGCCCGGTCGACTGGAGTCCTACGGCCGCGGTCGAGGACTTCTCGATCCTCGAGCACCGCGGCACCGTGGCGCTGCGGTGGCGCGAGGGCGGCGTTCCGCACTACGCCCTCTCGCTCGACGGCGGCGCCAGCTTCGGCCGCGTCCGCGCCACCAGCTACGAGCTCAAACTGCGCTACGCCGATTTCGATCCGCTGGTCGACGGCGAGCCGGCGGTTCCGTCCGAGCTGCGGGCGCCGGCCGACGGCGAGCTGTGGATCGTCCAGTACCTCACTCAGGGCCTCGAGCCCTGGCGCGAGGAGATCCGTGCCCTCGGCGGTACCGACTACCGCTTCCTGGCTAACCACGCCAACATCTGGCGCCTGACCCCGACTCAGGCCGAGCAGGTCCGCTCGCTGCCTTTCGTGCGCTGGGTCGGTCCGTTCCATCCGGCCTACAAGCTCTCGGACGAACTGATGGCCGAGTACCGGGCCGGCGACCTCCATCCCCGCCGCTACCGGATCATCGTCGGCGAATGGGGCCCGCGCGAGAAGGCGGAAGTGGCGGCCGAGATCGCCGAGATGGGCGCGCCGATCGACCTGATGATCGACGAAGGCTGGGTGCTCGAAGCCACCCTCGACCGCTCCCAGCTCCTGCGCGTCCTCGCCCTCGACCAGGTTCTCGGCGTCGACGAGTGGAGCGCGCCGGAGGAGGACATGAACAACGTCCGGGCGGTCATGGGCGCCAACTACCTCGAGACCGTCGCCGGCTACGATGGCAGCGGCGTGCAAGCCGAGGTCTGCGACGGCGGCCTCGATTCGGTCCACGCCGACTGGGCTTCGCCGCGCAATCCGATCAGCCACAACGGCTTCGGTTCCAGCACCAGCCACGGCACCTGCACCTTCGGCATCAACTTCGGCGACGGCCACTCGCACCCGAACGCGCGCGGCATGCTGCCGATGGCCCAGGGGGTCTTCGCCAACTACAACTTCAGCAACCGCTACACCCTGACCCAGGAGACGGTCAACGTTTACAAGTGCGTCTACCAGTCGAACTCCTGGGGCAGCGCCCGGACGACCTCGTACAACTCCTACTCGCAGGAGATGGACGACATCATCTTCCTCAACGATCTGTCGATCCTGCAGTCGCAGTCGAACGCCGGCAACCAGCAGTCGCGACCGCAGGCCTGGGCCAAGAACGTGATCGCCGTCGGCGGCATCTACCACTACAACAACACCAACGAGGGCGACGACCGCTGGAACTACGGTGCTTCGACCGGGCCGGCCGCCGACGGTCGGATCAAGCCCGATATGGCCGCCTACTACGACGCCGTCCACTGCTCCGACGCCGACCCGGGCGGTTACGCCAGCGGCGACGACTACACCAACTTCGGCGGCACCAGCGCCGCCACCCCGATCGTCGCCGGCCACCTCGGCCTGATCTACCAGATGTGGCACAACGGCGAGTTCGGCAACCCGCCCGGCACCGGTTCCGTCTTCGACAGCCGGCCGCACAACACCCTGGCCAAGGCGCTGTTGATCAACAGCGCCCACCAGTGGCCGATGGCCGGCACCGACATCACCCGCATGCGCCAGGGTTGGGGCCGCCCCGACCTGCAGCGGCTCTACGACCTGCGCGGCATGACCCTGGTGGTCGACGAGGACCAGCCGCTGCGCAACCTCGAAACCGCCGCCTACCAGATCGACGTGCCGGCCAACCAGGACCAGTTCAAGGCCACCCTGGTCTACATCGACCCGGCCGGGACGACTTCCTCCAGCCAGCACCGGATCAACGACCTGTCGCTGCGGGTCACCGACCCGAGCGGCACCCAGTACTGGGGCAACAACGGCCTGACCAGCGGCATGTATTCCACCGCCGGCGGCACCTCCAACACCAAGGACACGGTCGAGAACGTCATCGTTCCCAATCCGATGGCCGGAACCTGGACGATCGAGGTCATCGCCGACGAGGTCAACGTCGACACCCACGGCGAGAACGGCAGCTCGCCGCCGGACGCTGACTTCGCCCTGGTCGTGACCCCGTCGACTCCGGTCTCGGGCGGCAACAACACGATCAACCTGAGCGGCCCGACCAACCTCTGGCCGGGCGTGACCGCGACCTGGAACTGGGCCGGCGCGCCGCCGTTCTCGAACTACTACTTCGTCTGGAGCGCGAGCAACGCCGGCGCCACCTACGGCGGCCACACCTTCGACGTCGGCCTGCCGGTGAACATCATCGCCCAGGGTGTCCACACCGGGTCCGGCTCCGGCAGCCACACGGCGACCATCCCGGCCGGCGCCGGCGGCCGCACCGTCTACCTCGAGGTGGCGGCGGAGCTGGGCGGCCAGTGGTGGGACTCGAACATGCTCACCGTCGTCATCCACTGACCTCCGGGTCCTCAGCGCCGGCGGGTGAACTCCTCCCGGCCAAAGCGCGCGGCGGCGATCCGCTTCGCCGTCGCGCGTTCCTCTTCGCGCCAGCGGCCGGGCCGGAAGTCGTAGCCGAGGCCGCGGCCGAGCGCGGCGGCCAGGCCGTCGCGGTCCGGCTCGAAGCCGAGGCCGGCGATGCCGGGGGTCTCGGCCGGCGGCCGCACGACCAAGCTGCCGTGGAAGAGGATCCAGCCGCGCCGGCGACGGGCGGCGCTGCCGAGCAGCTTGCGGCCGTCGAGGCCGAGGTCGAGGGGCGAGGAGTCCTCGAAGCACCACGGGCTGCCGGGTACGTCGCTGGCCAGCCGCCTCGGACCACGCAGCGCCGGCGCCCGCCCGGCTTGGCGGGCCAGCTCGGCGGCGAGCAGCTCGTGCAGCCGCCGCATCGCCTTGGCCGGCCCGCCGGCCAAAGCGCCGGTCTCGGGCGCGCACAGGGAGTAGGTCAGCTCGTCCTGGTGCAGGATCGCCTTGCCGCCGGTGGTTCGGCGGACGACGTCGCCGCCGCGGGCGCGGACCGCGGCCAGCGGCAGTTCGTCGGCGGCCTGGAACCAGCCCAGCGACAGGGTCGGCCGGGCCCAGCGGTAGAAGCGCAGGGTCGGCTCCCGGCGCAGGGCGAGCAGCACCTCGTCGAGGGCCATGTTCAGCGCCCCGGCCAGCGCCGGGTCGTCGATCCGGCGGGCGGGGATGGCGGCCGCGCTCACGAGCAGCGGAAGCAGAGCTGCGGGTCGCGCACCGCCCGCGCCTCGTCGACCCGGCCGACCGGGGTCCGCACCGGAGCGGCGGCCAGCGCCTCGTCGCCGGCCCGGGCCTGGGCGGCGATCTCCTTCATCGCCGCGGCGAAGGCGTCCAGGGTCTCCCGCGACTCGGTCTCGGTCGGCTCGATCATGATCGCCTCCGGCACGACCAGCGGGAAGTAGACGGTCGGCGGGTGGAAGCCGAGGTCGATCAGCCGCTTGGCGATGTCGAGGGTGTGGACTCCGGCCTCGCGCATCTCGCGGGTCGGGCGGGCGACGAACTCGTGCATGCAGATCCGGTCGAACGGGATCCGCCAGTCCTCGGCCAGCTTGACCCGCAGGTAGTTGGCGTTGAGAACCGCGTTCTCGGCCACCCGGCGCAGGCCCTCGGCGCCGAGCCGGAGGACGTAGGCCCAGGCCCGGAGCAGGACCAGGAAGTTGCCGTGGACGGAGCGGACCCGGCCGATCGCTCGCGGCCGATCCTCGTCCAGGCGGTAGCCGGCCTCCTCCTCGACCACCCGCGGCACCGGCAGGTAGGGGCCGAGTTCCTCGCTGACGCAGATCGGCCCGGCGCCCGGGCCGCCGCCGCCGTGCGGGGTGGAGAAGGTCTTGTGCAGGTTGAGGTGCATCATGTCGACGCCGAAATCGCCGGGCCGGGCGATGCCGACGATGGCGTTGAAGTTGGCGCCGTCCATGTAGACCTTGCCGCCGGCCTCATGCACCAGTCGGCAGATCTCGGCGATGTGTTCCTCGAACAGGCCAAGGGTGTTCGGGTTGGTGATCATCAGCCCGGCGGTGTCCCGGCCGAGGTGGCCGCGCAGATCGTCGCGGTCGAGCAGACCGCGGTCGGAACTCTTGATCGTCTTGACCCGGAAACCGGCCAGGGTGCAGGAGGCCGGATTGGTGCCGTGGGCGCTGTCCGGGATCAGGATCGTCCGGCGCTGATCCTCGCCGCGCTCGTCCAGCCAGGCGCGCAGGACCATCAGGGCCGTCAGCTCCCCCTGGGCGCCGGCGGCCGGGTGGAGGCTGACCTCGGGCAGGCCGGTGCAGGCGGCCAGGGCCTGTTCCAAGCCGTGCATCACCGCCAGCGCGCCCTGGACCTCGCCGGCGTCCTGGAAGGGGTGCAGTCCGGTCCAGCCCGGGGCGGCGGCGATCCGCTCGTTGACCGCCGGGTTGTACTTCATGGTGCAGGAGCCGAGCGGGTAGAAGTTGGTGGTGATCCCGTAGTTGCGCTGGCTCAGGCGGGTGAAGTGACGGACCAGGTCGAGTTCGCCGAGTTCGGGCAGGGCCGGCGGCCGCCGGCGCAGCTCCGACCCCGGCAGCCCGGCGACGGCGACGGCGCGGTCGGCGCCGGCGTGGCGGACGCAGCGGCGGCCGGGGCGGGACTCCTCGAACAGCAGCGGGACGGGGGTGTCGTTCACAGCGCGGTCTCCAGGCGGAAGACGTCGGCGGCGACCGCGGCCAAGCGGCGGATGTCGTCGGGCCGGGTGCGTTCGGTGCAGGCGAGGGTGAAGACGCCGTCCAGCTCGGGATACCAGCGGCTCATGGGCAGGACGGCGGCGATGCCGGCGGCGGCGGCGGCCCGCTTGAAGCGGCGGACGGCGTCGTCGCCGCCGGCGGCCCGCAGCGGCAGTTCCTGGAAGAAGGGCCGGCCGGGAAAGGCCTCGGCGAGGGCGTCGACGGCGCAGAGGGCGTCGCGCAGCTCGAGTGCCCGCTGGCGGCTGAGGCAGGCGACCTCCTCGAGGCCGGCCGGTCCGAGGGCGGCCAGGTGGATGCAGCCGCGCAGGGCCATCAGCGAGTTGTTGGTGCAGATGTTCGAGGTCGCCTTCTCGCGTCGGATGTGCTGCTCGCGGGTCTGGAAGGTGAGGGTGAAGGCGCGGCGGCCCTGGCGGTCGACCGAGGCGCCGACCAGCCGGCCGGGGAGCCGCCGGACCAGGGCCTGACGGGCGGCGAAGAAACCGAAGTGAGGGCCGCCGAAGCCGAGCGGTACGCCCAGTCCCTGCCCCTCGCCGACGACCAAGTCGAACCCGGCCTCACCCGGCGGCCGGAGCAGGCCGAGCGGCACCGGCGCCACCGCGGCCACGGCCAGGGCGCCTTGTTCGTCGGCGGCGGCGCGAACGGGATCCAGCTCCTCGACCAGGCCGAGGAAGTTCGGCTGCTGGACGAAGACGGCCGCGGTGTCGCCGTCGACCGCGCCGGTCCAGTCGGTGACGCCGTCCCGCAGCGGCGCTTCGACGAGTTCCACCCCCTGGTGGCGCAGGTAGGTGGCCATGGTCGCTCGGGAGTGCGGGTGGAGGCCGGCCGAGACCACGACCTTGCGGCGCCGGGTGGCGGCCAGCGCGACCAGCGCCGCCTCGGCGCAGGCCGAGGCGCCGTCGTACATCGAGGCGTTGGCCACTTCCATGCCGCACAGCTCCGCGATCATCGACTGGAATTCGAAGATCCACTGCAGCGTGCCCTGAGAACACTCCGGCTGGTAGGGCGTGTAGGCGGTCAGGAACTCGCTGCGACCGGCCAGCTCGTCGACCACCGCCGGCCAGCCGTGGTCGTAGAAGCCGCCGCCGAGGAAGTTGGGCCGGCCGGCGGCGGGCAGGTTCCAGGAGGCCGCCTCGCCGAGCCGGCGGCGCAGTTCGGCCTCGTCGAGACCGGGCTCGAGCGGCAGCGGCTCCTGCAGGCGCAGCTCGGCCGGGATGGCCGCGAACAGGTCCTCGGTCGAGTCGGCGCCGATCGCGGCCAGCATCGCTGCCCGGTCGGCGTCGGTGTTCTGGATGTACGGCATCGGCGGCGGCCGGGATCAGCCCTCGGCCTCGACCAGCTTCTCGTAGGCGGCGGCGTCGGCCAGGCCGGCCAAGGCGTCGGGGCCGGCGACCTTGACCCTGAGCAGCCAGCCGCTCTCGAAGGGGTCGTTCTGGAGCGGCCCGAGATCCTCGGTCAGGGCCGCGTTGACTTCGAGGATCTCGCCGTCGACGGGCGAGTTCAGGTCGGACACCGCCTTGACCGATTCGACCTCGCCGAAGGCTTCGCCGCGCTGGACCCGGCCGCCGGGCTCGGGCAGATCGAGGAAGACCAGCTCGCCGAGCTGTTCGACGGCGAAGTCGGTGATGCCGATGACGGCGGTGTCGCCGTCGAGGCGGACCCATTCGTGGGTGCTGGAGTAGGAGCGATCGTCGGGGCGCATGGTGGATCAGTCGCGGGAGCGGTGGGGGACGAAGGGCAACGGCCGCCGTTCGACCGGGATCTCCTTGCCGCGGATCGAGACGGCGAGCGGGTCTTCGGCGTTGCGGGCGATCAGGGCCGTGGCGATCGGCCGGTCGAGCGCGGCCGACCAGGCGCCGGAGCAGACGGCGCCGACCTGGCGGCCGCCGGCGAGGACCGGGTAGCCCTGGCGGGGGACCCGCTTCTCGGCGACCAGGCCGACCAGCTCGCGCTCCGGCTCGGGCAGGGCGCGCAAGGCCTCGGCGCCGACGAAGTCGCGCTCGCGCCAGCCGCGGACGCCGAAGCGAAGGCCGGCCTCGAAGGGGTTGACGCCCTCGTGGATCTCGTGCCCGTAGAGCGGCAGACCGGCCTCGAGGCGGAGGACGTCGCGGGCGCCGAGCCCGACCGGGGCGGCGCCGGCGGCGAGCAGCTGCCGCCAGAGTTCCTCAGCTTGGCCGGGGCCGGCGAAGAGTTCGTAGCCGTGCTCGCCGGTATAGCCGGTCCGGGCGATCCGGACCGGACCGACCCCGCTGATCTCGAGCGTGCCGAGGTCGAGAAAGGCGGGGCAGAAGTCCTCCCGCCCGGTCAGCTCCGCCAGCAGCCGACGGCTGTCCGGGCCCTGGAGGGCGAGGATGCCGCCTCCGTCCTCGGTCCGGTCCTCGAGCCGGGTGCGTTCCAGTCGGGATTCGAGGACCTGACGGTCCCGCTCCCGATTGGCGGCGTTGAGGACCAGGAGGAACTCCTCCTCGCCGGTCCGGTAGACGATCAGGTCGTCGAGGATGCCGGCGTCCTCGGCCAGGAGCAGGCTGTAGCGCGCCCGCCCCGGCTCGAGGTCGTCCATGCGGGCCCCCAGGGCGCGGTCCAGCTCGGTCGCCGCGGCCGGCCCGCCGAGGTGGAAGCGGGCCATATGGGAGACGTCGAAGAGGCCGGCGGCGGCGCGGACCGTCCGGCTCTCGGCCAGGATCGAGCCGTAGTCGAGCGGCATCTCCCAGCCGGCGAACGGGACCAAACGGGCGCCGGCGGCCCGGTGGGCCGCGTGCAGCGGGGTGCGGCGGAGTGCGGAGGGCTCGCTCATGGCACGGAGGTCGCCACCTGTCTCGCCGGCTGCCGCCGGGATCCAGGGGCCCGTCCGGCCGCGGTCCTGGGAACCTGAGAGTTTCGCGGATGGATCCGCTTGCCCCTTCGGTGTCCGGGCCCCGGCCCGGAACTCTCCCGCTGCCATCGATCGGGGCGATATTCTCCCCGGCCGGGAAAGGGGCGTCAAGCCGCCCGGGCCGGCTCGGACGGTTGACCCTTCGGGTGGCGCCGGCTAAGCTGTTCGGCCCTTTCCCGACCGGGAAGGGCCCAGGAAACCATGGCACGTCGCTGCGAAGTCACCGGCAAGGGGACCCGAAGCGGGAAGAGCATCGCCCGCCGCGGTCTCCCCAAGAAGAAGGGCGGGGTCGGTCTGAAGACCACCGGCCACACCAAGCGGAAGTTCCGGGCCAACATCCAGAAGGTCCGCGTGCTGCTGCCGAACGGCACCGTGCGCCGGATGAAACTGGCGGCTTCGGTGATCCGCACCGGTCGGATCACCGTGCGGATGGACGGCCGGGAGCAGGTCGTGCCGCTGGTCAAGGCCCTCCGCGGCCGCAATCGGTCCTTCACTAAGGCCGCCGACTAGGTTCCGTTTCGGCCGAGCCAGGCCCGGCGAGCGGCCTTGTCCGCTCGGAAAGCAGAATTTTTCCTGCTTTCCGGGCGATTTTCATTTTCGGGCGGCCGATTGCGCCAATAAACCCGGACACGGTTCCCTGGCTAGGGAGCCGCGCCGGCGCTGGATCCAGCTACCCCCTTCACGGAGTGACCATGGCTACCAAGAAGAAGAAGAAGGCGGCCGCCAGGAAGAAGACCGCCAAGAAGAAGGTCGTGAAGAAGAAGGTCGCCAAGCGCAAGACCACGAAGAAGAAGGCCACGAAGAAGAAGGTCGCCAAGCGCAAGACCACGAAGAAGAAGGCCACGAAGAAGAAGGCCGCCAAGCGCAAGACGACCAAGAAGAAGACGACCAAGAAGAAGGCCGCCAAGCGCAAGACCACCCGGAAGAAGACCACCCGGCGCAAGACCACCCGCCGCTGAGGCTGAGAAATGTGGTCGCGGCCTGGATATTCCAGGTGAGTCTTGACGAAACGACCCGCCCCGGGGGAGGATCGATGAAGCCTCTCCCGGGGCGATCTCGCCTCCTTTTTCGGGGTCGGTTCCTCGGCCGGCTCCTCTTCCCCGCCACCCAGAGAATCATCGGATGAACAAGCGAGACTTGATCGATTACGTCTGCGAGAACCTGGGGACGACCAAGTCGAGTTCGGAGAACATCGTCAACATCGTCCTCGAGGGCATCCAGGCCGGAATCGCCGCCGACGGCGCCGTCAGTATCGCCGGCTTCGGCACCTGGAACCTTCGCGAGCGTTCGGCACGAACGGGCCGGAACCCCCAGACCGGGGAGACGATCCAGATTCCGGCCAGTCGGACCGTCGCCTTCAAGCCGGCCAAGGCTTGGAAGGACCGCCTGAACGGCTGAACCGGCGGACCGGGCATCCGGTCGAGAGGCCGCGCGTCGGGGGAGGACGAGGCGCGGCCCTCTTTGTCCCCCGCGATCGGCGATCGGTCAGGAGGACGCGCGGGCCTCGAGCCGGGCGATCTCCTCGGCGATGGTCTCGTCGTCGATCTTGCGGAACAGGACCCGGGCCTCACCCAGCTCGGCGCCGGCGGCGAGCGGCGCCGGAGGCCGGCCGGCCCCTTCCTCGCCCCAGACCAGGCCTCCTTCCTGGGCCGCGGCCCGGCCGAGCATGGTCCGCAGTTCGGCCGCGGCGGCCGGACAGAAGGGCCGGAGGCGGCGGCTCAGGAGTTCCAGGTAGGCCAGGCAGCGCTCGATCGCTCCGGCGCAGCGTTCGCGGTCCGCCTGTTCCTCGCTCTTCGCCAGCTTCCAGGGAGCGAGGGAGTCGAAGAACCGATTCAGGGCGTCGCAGCCGGCGATCAAGGCCTGGGCGGCCTTGCGCAGTTCGTTGCGGCTGAGGCGATCACCGACCTCACCGAGCCGCTCATCGGCCTCCGCCAGCGCCGGGTGCCCGGCCAGGTCGCCGGTGGCGGCCGGGACCCGGTTCTCGAACCGCCGGCCGGCGAACTTGAGGACCCGGGAGGCGAAGTTGCCGAGCTTATCGGCCAGCAGGGAGTTGTTCGTGGTCTGGAAGCCCTGCCAGGTGAACTCGCTGTCGGCGGTCTCGGGCGCGGTCAGGGCGAGGTGGAAGCGGGCGGCGTCGGCCGAATAGCGGGAGAAGAAGTCCTCGTTGTCGAGGTACCAACCGCCGGAGGTGCTGAACTTGCGCCCCTGCAGGTTGTAGAACTCGTTCGCCGGTACGTTGTAGGGCAGGACGAAGCGGCGGCCCTCCCAGGCGTCGCCCTGGCCGAGCAGCATGGCCGGGAAGACGACCAGGTGGAAGGCGATGTTGTCCTTGCCGATGAAGTGGACCAAGTGGGTCTGGGGATCCTGCCACCAGTCGCGCCAGGCCTCAGGCTCGCCCTGGGCCGCCGCCCACTCCATGGTGGCCGAGATGTAGCCGATCGGGGCGTCGAACCAGACGTAGAGCACCTTCCCTTCGGCGCCGGGCAGGTCGGCCGGCACCGGCACGCCCCACGGCAGATCGCGGGTGATCGGCCGCTCCTGAAGGTCCGCGAGCATCGCCTGGACGTGACCCTCGACGTTCGGTTTCCAGGTCAGGTGCGGTCGCTCCTCGTCGGCGCCCTGGAGCCAGCGGTCGAGGCCGGCGGCGCGCAGTCCGGGCAGGTCGAGGTACCAGTGCCGGGTCTCGCGCAGGATCGGCTTCGAGCCGTCGATCAGGCTGATCGGGTCGCCCAGGCGGCGGGCGTCGATCCAGGCCCCGCAGGCCGGACACTCGTCGCCGCGGGCCTGCTCGTGGCCGCACTCCGGGCAGATCCCCTGCAGATAGCGGTCGGGCAGAAAGCGGTCGGCGGCCGGCGAGTACCACTGCTCCTCGACCCGGTCGTGGATCCAGCCGGCCTCGAGCAGGACCCGGAAGAAGCGCTGGCTGGCCTGGGCGTGGAAGGGGCAGCGGGCGGTCCCGGAGAAGATGTCGAACTCGATGCCGAAGCGGTCGAACAGGCGGCGGATCTCGGCGTGCCAGCGGTCGACCGACTCCCGGTAACCGATCCCTTCCTGCTCGGCGCGCAGGGTGATCGCCACCCCGTGCTCGTCGGTGCCGCAGACGTAGAGCACCTGGTGGCCGCGCATCCGCAGGTAGCGGACGTAGATGTCGGCCGGCAGGTAGGCACCGGCCACGTGGCCGAAATGGATCGGCCCGTTGGCGTACGGCAGGGCGGAGGTGACCAGGTATTTGGCCATGACCGGACAGGATAGGGGCGCCGGCGCCCCGGGGCCGCTAGGATCCGCGCGCCCGCCGCCGCCCACCCGGCTCCCCGCTCATGAAGATCACTCCTGAACTGGACTTCTACGACCTCGACGGCCTCCTCGAGGAGGATGAGCGCATGGTGCGCGATCAGGTCCGCTCCTGGGTCGAGGACCGCCTCCTGCCGGTGGTGCCGCGCCACTGGGAAGAAGGCACCTTTCCTTCCGACCTGATCCCCGAGATGGGGGAACTCGGCCTGTTCGGGCCGACCGTCGCCGAGGAGTACGGCGGCGCCGGCATGAACTCGGTCGTCTACGGCCTGATCTGCCAGGAACTCGAGCGCTGCGACTCGGGCGTCCGCTCCTTCGTCAGCGTCCAGGGCTCGTTGGTGATGTACCCGATCGAGGCCTACGGCAGCGAGGCGCAGAAGCGGGAGTGGCTGCCGAAGCTGGCCCGCGGCGAGGCGATCGGCTGCTTCGGGCTGACCGAACCGGACTTCGGCAGCAATCCCGGCGGGATGCTGACCCGCTGCCGCCGGGACGGTGACGACTGGATCCTGGACGGCCGCAAGATGTGGATCACGAACGGGACCGTGGCCGACGTCAGCGTCGTCTGGGCCAAGAACGAGGAGGGCGAGGTGCTCGGCTTCCTGGTCGAGAAGGACCGGCCCGGGTTCAGCGCCCCCGAACAGAAGCACAAGTGGTCTTTGCGTTGCAGCGTCACCTCCGAGCTGGTCCTGGACGAGGTCCGGGTGCCGGAGGCCAACCGACTGCCGGGCGCCCGCGGCTTGCGGGCGCCGCTGAGCTGTCTGACCCAGGCCCGCTACGGCATCGCCTGGGGGGCGGTGGGCGCGATGCAGGCCTGCTTCCAGGAGGCTCTCCGCTACACCTCCGAGCGGATGATCTTCGACCGGCCGCTCAGCTCCTTCCAGCTCACCCAGGACAAGCTGGCCGAGATCGGCACCGAGATCACCAAGGCGCAGCTCCTGGTCTGGCGGCTCGGACGGCTCAAGGACGCCGGCGTGATGCGACCGGAGCAGGTGTCGATGGCCAAGCGCAACAACGTCGTCCAGGCGCTGCAGGCGGCCCGACTCTGCCGCGCCCTGCTCGGAGCCAACGGGATCACGCTCGAGTACCACTCGGGACGCCACGCCTGCAATCTGGAGACGGTCCTGACCTACGAAGGCACCCACGAGGTCCACAGCCTGATCCTGGGGCGGGCCTTCACCGGTCAGAACGCCTTCGCCTGAGGGGATCAGCTCCTCAGACCCGGAACGCCGACCATTCCTCTGGCAGCTGGCTTGGACGGTAAAGGCATTATATTGCCTTGTTTGAGATAGTAAGAGTGTTTTATTACACTCTCCTTCCCGCCGCCGCAGTCCGGAGATCGATCCTTGTCCGACTTCTTCCGCTGGTTGATGACTGCACCGGGCCAGCCGCTGGTCCGCGAAACGGGAGATCCTCCCGAACCCGGCCCGGCCGAGGTCCGCGTCCGTGTCGCCGGCTGCGGGGTCTGCCACACCGACCTCGGCTTCCTGTACGGCGGCGTCCGCACCAAGCACGAGTTGCCGCTGGCGCTCGGCCACGAGATCGCTGGAATCGTTGAGGCGGCCGGAGCGGGCGCCGAGGAGTGGCTCGGCCGGGAAGTCGTGGTCCCGGCCGTGCTCCCCTGCGGCGAATGCGACCTCTGCCGATCCGGCCACGAGTGTGCCTGCCGGGCTCAGCTCATGCCCGGCAACGACTTCCACGGCGGCTTCGCCTCCCACCTGGTCGTGCCCGCCCGCTGGCTGGTGCCGGCCGGCGACCTGCCGGACGGCCTCCAGCTGGCCGACGTCGCCGTCCTGGCCGACGCCGTGACCACTCCCTACCAGGCCATGGTCCGGGCCGAGACGGGGGCGGGCGACCACGCGGTCCTGATCGGCGCCGGCGGCATCGGCGGCTTCGGCGTCCAGATCGCCGCCGCGCTCGGCGCCCGGATCATCGCCGTCGACATCGACGACGCCCGGTTGGAGCGGGCCGCCGCCCACGGCGCCTGCGCCACCGTCAACACCCGCGGCCTCGAGGCGCGGGAGGCGCGCCAGGCGGTCCAGGCCGCCTGCCGCGAGGCCGGGTTCCCGAGCCACGGCCTGAAGGTGTTCGAGATGAGCGGCACGCCGGCCGGCCAGGAGCTGGCCTGGTCGCTGTTGACCTTCGCCGGGACCGTCGCCATCGTCGGCTTCTGCCTCGACAAGGTGCCCGTGCGGCTGTCGAACCTGATGGCCTTCGACGCCCGCGCCTTCGGCAACTGGGGCTGCCGGCCGCAGCTCTACGCGCCCGCCCTCGATCTGATCCGGTCCGGCCGGGTCCGGGTCACGCCTTTCGTCCGTCGGTTCCCGATGGCCGAGATCAACCAGGTCCTCACCGACGTCCGCCATCACCGCATCCCCGAACGCCCCGTCCTTGTGCCATGACTGCAACCGCTCCGCCGACCCCCCACTTCCAGGACCACGATCTCGCTCCCGGCTACGAGTTCTCCGAGATCCGCTACGAGCGGCGGCCGCTGCTGCGGCCCGATGGGGGGGAGGTCGAGGGCCTGTTCAACGCCTGGATCTGGCTCGACAACCCCCGGCAGCTGAACAGCTATACCACCCGCGCCCTGGCCGAGCTGATCCTGGCCCTGCGCCGGGCCAGCAACGACCCGGCGGTGCAGAACGTGATTTTCACCGCCGTCGGCGACCGCAGCTTCTGCACCGGCGGCAACACCGCCGAGTACAGCGAACACTACAGCGGCCGCCCGGACGAGTACCGGCGCTACATGCGGCTGTTCAACGACGCCGTCTCGGCGCTCATGGCCTGCGACAAGCCGGTCATCTGCCGGGCCAACGGCATGCGCATCGGCGGCGGCCAGGAGATCGGCATGGCCTGCGACTTCACGATCGCGGCCGACACCGCCCGCTTCGGCCAGGCCGGCCCCAGGCACGGCTCGGCCCCGGTCGGCGGCTCGACCGACTTCCTGCCGCTCTTCGTCGGCTGGGCCAAGGCGGTCGAGAGCTGCACCCTGTGCGAGACCTGGACCGCCCACAAGGCCCTCCAGCTGGGTCTGATCAACGGCCTCGCGCCGGTGCTCAAGAAGGACGGCGGGTTCCTGCCCAACCCGCTGGTCGTCCTCGACGCCCGCTTCGACGAGTGGGGCCGCCCCCTCTACGGCGAACTCAAGACCGGCGAGGAGTATGCCCGGGCCAAGGAGCTGTTCGCCGCCTGTGAGACGGATTTCAGCCTGCTCGACCGCGAGGTGGAGCTGATGGCCTGGAAGCTGGCCAACACCATGCCGGACTGCACCACCTTCACGCTCGAGAACCTGCGTCGGCACAAGCTCCTGCACTGGGACCGCAACCGGGAAGGCAGCCGGGCCTGGCTGGCCCTGAACATGATGACCGAAGCCAGGGCCGGTTTCCGCACCTTCCACCGGGCGCCGCGGGCCGAGCGCGAGGTCGACTTCCTCGAGCTGCGTCGGGCGCTGGCCGAGGGGGCGGAGTGGAACGACGAGCTGCTGGCCCGCTGCGCGCCCTACGCCCGCGACGGCGCCGGGGAGGGAACGAAGTGAGCGCCGCCGCCGCCGCCGTCGCCGTCCGGCCGCTGCTCGCCGGCGCCGGCCGGCTGCTGGAGCTGGGGCCGCCGCCGGCCAACGTCCTCGACCGAGCCCTGATGGAAGCCCTCGGCAAGGCCCTGGCCGAGGCCGCGGCCGATCCCGACCTGAAGCTGGTCGTGCTCGCCGGCGCCGGCGACCACTTCAGCTACGGCGCCTCGGTGCCGGAGCATCTGCCCGGCCAGGTCGAGGCGATGCTGCCCGCCTTCCACGCCCTGCTCCGGTCGTTCGACGACCTCGAGCTGCCGCCGGTGGCGGCGGCGGTGCGTGGCCGCTGCCTGGGCGGCGGCCTCGAGCTGGCCCTGGCCTGCGACCGGATCGTGGTCGCTCCGGAGGCCCGACTCGGCTGCCCGGAGATTCGGCTCGGCGTCTTCCCGCCGGCCGGCGCCGCGCTGCTACCGCTCCGGCTGCCGGCCGGGCGCGCCGCCGGCCTGGTCCAGAGCGGCGTCCTCTTGAGCGGCGAGGAGGCGGCCGCCGCCGGTCTCGCCGACGCTCCGGCCGCCGACGACCCCTTGGCCGCGATCGAGGACTGGGCCCGGGCCGAGTTGCTGCCGCTGTCGGCCTCGTCGCTGCGACACGCCCGCCGCGCCAGCCGCTGGCCCTGGCGCCGCGCCTGGCGCGAGGTCCTGCCCGAGCTAGAGCGCGCCTACCTCGAGGAACTGATGAGGAGCGCCGACGCCGAGGAGGGCCTGCGGGCCTTTCTGGCCAAGCGTCGGCCCGAGTGGAGGAACCGATGAACCGTCTCGAGAGACTGATCGACGAGGCCCGGCGCGAGGTCGAGGACAACACCTTCGCCGCCGTGCGGGCCTGGAAGGAGGAGGAGCCCGGACGGGCCTGCGTCGGCTTCTTCCCGGTCTACGTCCCGGCCGAGCTGATCTGGGCCGCCGGCGCCCTGCCGGTCGCGGTCTGGGGCGGCGGCGACCGGATCGAGGTCGAGATGGCCGACGCCCGGGTGCAGAGCTTCATCTGCTCGATCTCGCGCTCGACCCTGGAACTGGGCCTGCTCGGCCATCTGGACTTCCTCGACGGCATGTTGTTCGGCTCGCTCTGCGACGTCGCCCGCAACCTGTCCGGGGTCTGGGCCCGCAACTTCCCGGACACCTTCGTCGACTACCTGCACTATCCCCAGAACCTGCGCAGCGAGGCCGCCCGCGGCTACTACCGCGAGGACCTCGAGCGGCTCGGCGCCGCCCTGGGCGGGATCACCGGCCGCACGCCGGGCGCGGCCGAGCTGGCCGCGGCCATCGACCTCTACGAGGAGCAGCGGGCGCTGCTGCGGCGGCTGGCGGCGGTGCGGACCGAGGAGCCCTGGCGGCTCGGCCTCGAGGAACAGCAGGTGCTGGTGCGGGCCGCCGGCCGCCGCGACCCGCGGCGCCACAACGAGGTCCTGCGCGAGGTCCTGGAACTGTTGCCGGAGCGCGAGGTCCGGCACAAGGACGGCGTGCGGGTGGTCCTCGAGGGCTCGTTCTGCGAGCAGCCGGCGCTCGAGCTGCTGCGGACCCTCGACCAGGCCCACTGCTTCGTCGTCGCCAGCGACCTGGCCCGCGGCCTGTGCTGGTTCAAGGAGCCGCTGCGCCGCAGCGACGATCCCTGGAGCGACCTGGTCGAGGCCTACTTCGTCCACGCCGAGGGCTCGGTGGTCCGCCACTTCTCGCCTTCCGAGCGGACCGAACGGCTGTTGGCGCGGGTGCGGGACAGCCGCGCCGACGGCGTCTTCTTCTGCACCGCCAAGTTCTGTGAGCCGGCCTTCTACGACTTCGTCCTGCACAAGCGGGCGTTGGACGCCGCCGGCATCCCTTACCTGGCGGTCGAGTTCGAGGAGAAGATGAGCAGCTTCGAATCGATTCGGACCCAGGCCGAGACCTTCGCCGAGTCCATCCTGTTCTTCGCCGACGAGGAGGCGACCGCATGAATTCTCCCTATCAGCACCAGGGCTCCGGCCAGAAGATCCAGAAGCAGCTGCTGACCGACTGGTACCGGCACCTCGAGCAGGCGCCGGAACGGGGCGAGAAGGTCGCCTACCTGTTTATCAGCGGCAACATCGGCGAGCTGCTCCAGGCCTGCGGCTTCCACCTCGTCTACCCGGAGGTCAACGCGCTGCAGTGCGGGATCAAGAAGGTCGCCGGCCCGAACATCCTCGCCGCCGAGGACATCGGCTACTCCGGCGACGTCTGCGGCTACGTCAAGAACGACATCGGCCTGATGCTGAGCGGCAACCGGATGCCGCACGGCACCACCCTGCCCAAGCCCGACCTGCTGGTCTGCAACTACGCCGGCTGCGCCACCTACCTGCGCTGGTTCGAGGCCCTGGCCGAGTTCTACGGCGCCGAGATGGTGGTCATCGACGTGCCTTACCTGCGCGGCACCGAGGGGCCCACGGCCGAGGAGGTCCGCTACGTCGAGCGCCAGTTGCGCGAGCTGGTCGCGGTCTGCGAGCGGGTCGCCGGCCGCGAGTTCGACCCCGCGGCTTACCGCCAGGCCATCGACCGGACCGTCCGCTCCGAGGACCTCTGGGTCCAGATCCTGGAGAGCGCCCGCCACCGGCCGTCGCCGATCGACGCCTACTTCGAGGCGGTGTTCTTCATGGCCCCGATCTACACCATGCGCGGCACCCAGGGCTGCCTCGACTACTACCAAGCGGTGGCCAAGGAGGTCGAGGAGCGCATTCAGGCCGGCATGGGGCCGGTGGCCGAGGAGAAGGTC
Source organism: Planctomycetota bacterium (assembly GCA_003696625.1). Lineage (GTDB taxonomy): Bacteria > Planctomycetota > UBA1135 > UBA1135 > UBA1135 > J029. The sequence goes on along the minus strand of RFGR01000083.1, from coordinate 3,120 downwards.
CGGATCGTCATGGAGGGGCCGCCGGCCTGGCCCCACTTCCGCAAGTTCTGGGAGATGTTCAAGAAGTGGGGGGCGGTCACGGTCGCCTCGACCTACTCCAAGGTCGGCGGTATCTGGGATCTCGGCTTCCGCCACGACCCGGACCGCCCCTTCGAGTCGATGGCCGAGTACATGCTCGGCTGCTACACCAATCGCAACTGGGCCATGCGCTCGCAGTTGATCCGCGGCTACCTCGAGGACTACGGCGCCGACGCCCTGGTCATCCACTCGGTCAAGAGCTGCCGCAGCTTCTCGGTCGGCCAGGCCGACCTGCGCGAACAGTTCATCCGCGAGTTCGAGGTGCCGACCCTGTTCATCGAGAGCGATCTGGCCGACCCACGCTACTTCGCCGAGGCGCAGATGAAGAACCGCATCGACGCCTTCTTCGAGGCCCTGGAACACCGCCGCCTGACGGCAGGAGTCTGAGATGTACGGAGCTGGAATCGACGTCGGCAGCACCCAGACCAAGTGTGTGGTGCTGGACGGCAACGGCGAGATCGTCGGCCGCGGCCTGCGCATGACCGGCGCCGACGTGGTCAAGGCCTCCGAGCAGGTGCTCGAGCAGGCCTGCGCCGAGGCCGGCATCGAAACGCACGAGATCGTCTACACCATCGGCACCGGTTACGGCCGCTTCCGGGTCGCGACCGGGGACGATCAGGTGACCGAGATCTCCTGCCACGCCAAGGGCGCCGTGCACCTCTTCCCGGGCACCCGCACCATCCTCGACATCGGCGGCCAGGACACCAAGGCGATCAAGACCAACGCCCGGGGCGAGGTCGTCGACTTCTGCATGAACGACAAGTGCGCCGCCGGCACCGGCCGCTTCCTGGCCGCGGCGGCCGAGGTCATGGGCCTGGACGTGAGCGAGATCGGGCCGGTGGCGCTGAAGAGCACCGAGGAGCTCAAGATCACCAACGTCTGCACGGTCTTCGTCGAGAGTGAGATCCTCAACCAGCTCAGCCGCGGCCGCAAGCGCGAGGACATCCTGGCCGGCGTCCACCGCTCGATCGCCGGCCGCAGCGCCTCGCTTCTCCGCCGGGTCGGGGTCGAGGAGGAGCTGACCTTCACCGGCGGCGTCGCCCGCAACCCGGGCATGGTGGCGGCGGTGGAGAGGCGGATGAAGATGAAGGTGAACGCCAGCGAAGACAGCCAGTTCATGGGCGCTCTCGGCGCGGCCCTGTTCGCCCTCGAGCGGGCGATGGCCGGCGTCCGGCGCAAGGAGCAGGAGGTGCAGGGATGAACTTCGTCGCCGGAATCGACGTCGGATCGCGCATGACCAAGGCGGTGCTCCTGGCCGCCGAGGAAGACGGCGGCATCCTCGGCCGCGGCAAGGTCTACACCCACTTCGATCTCAACGGCGCCGCCGAGCGGGCGCTCGAGGCGGCCCTGGCCGAGGCCGACGTCGCCCGCGACCGGGTCGACTACATCGCTGCCACCGGCTACGGCCGCTACCAAGTCGGCGCCCGCGACATTCAGATCACCGAGATCACCTGCCACGCCCGCGGCGCCGTCGAGCTGATTCCGGACCTGGTGACGCTGCTCGACGTCGGCGCCCAGAACGCCCGCGCGATCCGGCTGCTGCCGAACGGCCGGGTGGTCAGCTTCCGCATGAACGACAAGTGCGCCTCCGGCGCCGGCCGCTTCATCGAGCGGGTGGCGGGGGCGCTGGAGGTCGACCTGGGGCAGGTCGGGCCGCTGGCCATGACCGCGACCGAGCCCTGCCCGATCTCGAGCATCTGCGCCGTCCTGGCCGAATCGGAGGTGATCAACCACGTCACCAACGGCGAGACCATCCCCGACATCCTCCAGGGCACGCACGAGTCGATCGTCGACCGCTTGGCCTCGCTGGTGCGCCAGGTCAATCTCGAGCCGCCCTTCGGTTTGACCGGCGGGGTGGCCAACAACCGGGCGCTGGTCCACGCCCTCGAGCAGCGGCTGGAGATGCCGGTCCGGCTGCACCGCGATTCCGAGTACGCCGGCGCCCTCGGCGCCGCCCTGCTCGGTCGCCGCCGCCGGCGCCAGCTCCGCACCGCCTCGGCGGTGGCCTGACCGTGGCCGGCGACCGCCCGGCCCTGGTCACCGGCGGCAGCGGCGGCATCGGCGCCGCCATCGTCCGCCGCCTCGTCGCCGCCGGCTGCCGGGTGCACTTCAGCCACCTCGGCCAGGCCGAGGAGGCGGCCGCTCTCTGCCGCGAGCTGGCTGGGCGGGCGACCGCCCACGAGAGCGACTGCGCCGACGAGGCGGCGGTCGCCGCCCTGCACGAGCAGGTCCGGCCGCTGGTCCTGGTCCACTGCGCCGGGATCGCCCGCGACCGGCCGATCTGGCGCCAGGAGCCGGCAGACTTCGACGCCGTTCACGCCGTCAACCTGCGCGGCGCCTGGCTGCAGGTGCGGGCGGCGGCGCCGACCATGCGCGAGGCCGGCTGGGGTCGGATCGTCCTGATCGGATCGATCAACGGCAGTCGCGGCAAGTTCGGTCAGACCGCCTACGCCAGCAGCAAGGCCGGCCTGCACGGCCTGGCCTTCAGTGCCGCCAAGGAACTGGGCCGGCGCGGGGTGACGGTCAACGTCGTCGAGCCGGGCTGGATCGACACGCCGATGACCCGGGCCGTACCGGCGGAGTTCCGCCGGGCCGCCTGCGAGGAGACCCTGACCGGCCGCCTCGGCCGCCCGGAGGACGTCGCCGCCGCCGTCGCTTTCCTGTGCAGCGAGGAAGCCGGCCAGATCACCGGCCAGGTTCTGCGCGTCGACGGCGGTCAGCTCCTCTAAGAGCCGCCGCCGTCCTCGCCGCCGCTGCGCTGGACGTAGGCCAGCTTGAGGTCGGCGACGTACTTCTCGAGGGTCAGGCGCTCGCCCTCGCCGAGGTTGCCGGCGGTCTTCTCCTTGAGCAGGTCGAGGTCGGCGATCACGGCCTGGGCCACCTCGAGGTTCGGCTTTTCCTGCTTGGGGGCGCCGGGGACCTCGATCAGACCGAGGGCGTAGAAGCCCTGCATGGCGATCTTCTGCACGAACAGGCGGAAATCGGCGGGCGGGGTGGGGGAGTCGCTGGTCATGCCTTGCTGGTGGGGGGGGCGGCGGCCGC
>RFGR01000082.1 GCA_003696625.1 Planctomycetota bacterium | reverse complement strand
TCCCAGATCCCGGCAAAGGCTCCGATCGCCTCGGCGATCCCGGCCGGCGCCCCGGCCGGAGCCGCGGAGCGGTCGAGGGCGCGATGCCAGCGATCCAGCACGCGCAGGGCGGCGCGGTCCTCGACCGGCGCCGGGGCGGCGGCGGCCGCGTCCTCGACCCGGTCGGCGCCGCTGGGAGGGCCGAGCGGAATCACCCGGGCCGGGCCGGCCTCGCCAGCCGCCCCGCCCACCGCGCCCGATTCCGCCGGCGGATCCTCGCCGTTCGTCCCGGCGGCCTCGATCGGATCCTCGCTCGGCCAGTACCTCCAGACCAGCCCGGCGACGAGGGCGGCGACGAACAACGGCAGGAGCTTCTTCACGCCGGCATTCTGCCGGGCACGCCGGGCCGGAACAACCCCGCGCCTCGAGCCCGCGGAAGAAAGAAGCAGCCCCGCTGGAAGGAGGATCCAGCGGGGCCTGCTTCCGCGACGGCGCCAGGGGGAATCAGGCAGGTGAAAGTCCCTGCTCGCCAGGTGGGATCCGCCCGAGCCGGTTTACCCGGTCCGGAGCGAGGAACCCGGAAGTGAACTGTCGGACTCCCGGCCTTGTGTCCCCTGGCTCGCGCCGCAGAACACCTGCCTACTGTAGCACGCGGAGCCTCTCGGGCAACGCCCTTTCCGCTCAGTTCGCGGCGGCCGGCATCCGCTCGAGTTCGATCCGGACCTCGAGACCGCCGGGCAGCTCCCAACAGCGCCCGGCCGCGGCTCCGGCCGGCCCGGCCCACTCCAGGCCTCCCTCGGCCAGCACCTCGCCGGCGATCCAGTCCCGGTGTTCAGCCAGCGCCTCGCCCACCTCGGCGCTGCCGCCGAGGCGCAGCCGGATCCGGTCGCTCACCTCCAGGCCGCTCTCCTTGCGCTGGTTCTGGATCCGGTTGACGAGTTCCCGGGCCAGACCTTCCCGAGCCAGGGTCTCGTCGATCTCGGTGACCAGCCCGATCGTGACCAGCCCGTCGGTGGCGGCCTCGAGTCCCTCGACACTCAAGGTCTCGATGATCACGTCCTCGGCGGCCAGCCGATAGGTCCCGGCGCCGGCCTCGACCTCGATCTCCTCCCCGCCCTGGAGCCGGAAGAGGATGTCCCGGTCGAGTTCGGCGATCGCCGCGGCCAGGGCCTTCATGTCCTTGCCGGCCCGCTTGCCGAGACGGGGATAGTTCGGCTTGGCCCGCACCTGCAGGAAGTCGGGCGTGCCTTCGACCCACTCGACCTCCTTCACATTCAGCTCCTCGCGCAGCGCCTCCTCGTAGTGGCGCGGGCTGGCCGGCAGCCGGTCCTCGCCGGCCACGTGGAGGATCAGCCGCGGCAGCGGCTGCCGGAGCCGGATCCGCACCTTCTCCCGCACGGCCCGGCCGAGCCCGGCGGCGCGCAGGATCGGTTCCATGGCCGCCTCGAGGGCCGGATCGCGGTCGCGGCCGGGATCGAAGGTCGGCTCCTCCGGGTCGTCGGGATCGGGATAGCGTTCCAGGTGAACGCTGTCGCGGTCCGGGTGAAGCTGGCCCCAGAGGGCATCAGCGAGGAACGGTGTCACCGGCGCGACCAGTCGGACCACCGCCCCGAGGACCTCGTACAGGGTGGCGAAGGCGGCCTCCTGGCTGGCGCGGCCGTCGTTGCCCCAGAACCGGCGCCGGCAGCGGCGCACGTACCAGTTCGACAACTCGTCGACGATGAAACGCTGGAGGGCGCGCAGGGCGTCGGCCGGCACCAGGTCGCTCCAGGCCCGGACGCAGGCGGTGGCGGCGGCGGCGGCCCGCGACAGGATCCAGCGGTCGATCGCCGGCCGCTCGGCTCGCGGCGGCAGGCCGTCGGCCGGATTCCAGCCCTCGCTGCGGGCGTAGAGGGCCAGGAAGTCGTAGCAGGCGGCCAGAGTGCCGAGGATCCGCCGCCGGACCTCGGCGATGGCTTGGTCGTCGTAACGACGGGACAAATGGGCGGCGCCGCCGGCGAGCAGGCTCCAGCGGACCGAATCGACCCCGTGTTCGGCGACCGCCTGCCAGGGATCGACGGTGTTGCCCAGCCGCTTCGACATCTTCTGGCCGTTCCGGTCCAGGAGCAGGCCGTTGACCAGGCAGGAACGATAGGCGCCGCCGGGCTCCAGGCGCGGCAACGGCTCTCCCCACAGCCGGCCGGAGGCCCAGAGATCCTCGTCGACCGTGGTCAAGAAGACGGCGATGGCGTGCAGGGTGTAGAACCAGCCGCGGGTCTGGTCGAGGCCCTCGGCGATGAAGCTGGCCGGAAACTGCTCGGCGACCAGGTCGCGGTTCTCGAACGGCCAGTGGTACTGGGCGAACGGCATCGCACCGCTGTCGAACCAACAGTCGATCACCTGCGGCACCCGCCGCATCGTGCCGGCGCAGTCCGCGGTCCGGCAGGGGAACTCGATCCGGTCGACCACCGGCCGGTGGGGATCGAAGGGTTCGGGCAAGCCGCCGGCCAGTTCGGCCAGTTCGGCGAAAGACTCGACGCAATGCCAGTGGCCCTCGTCGCGGTCGCACATCCAGACCGGCAGCGGTGTGCCCCAGTAGCGGTCGCGGGACAGGGCCCAGTCGATGTTGTTCTCCAGCCACTCCCCGAAGCGGCCGGAGCCGATCTCGGGCGGCGCCCAGCGGATTCGCCGGTTCTCGGCCACCATCCGCTCCTTGTAGGCGGTGGTGCGCAGGAACCAAGCCGGCGCCGGGAAGTAGATCAGCGGCGTCTCGCAGCGCCAGCAGTGCGGGTAGCTGTGCCGGTACTGCCGGCGCAGGAGCAGCCGGCCGCGGCGTTTGAGGTCGTCGGCCAGCGGCTTGTTGGCGTCGCGGAAGAAGGTCCCGGCCGGCACCCCGGCCACCTCGCAGAGGAGGCGGGCGTCCTCGCCCACGGCCAGGGTGGCCTGGATTCCCTCCTGCAGCGCCAGCCGGAAGTCGTCCGCCCCGTACGGCGCCAGGTGGACGACGCCGGTGCCTTCCTCGGCGGTGACGTAGTCGTCGGCCAGGACGACGTGGACCCGATCTCCTTCGTGCACGACCCGGCCGCCCTCGAAGTGGAACAGCGGCTCGTAGCCCAGGCCGACCAGCTCGCGGCCGAGGACGCGGCCGAGGACCCGCCAGCCGTCGACCCCGAACACCTCGTCGGCGCGCTCGGCCAGGAGCACCCAGCGGCCGCCGGCGGCCTCGACCACGGCGTATTCCAGGTCGGGATGGACGCAGGCGCCCATGTTCGAGGGCAGCGTCCAGGGCGTCGTCGTCCAGGCGACCAGGGCGGCGCCGGCGAGCAGACCCTCCGGCCGGGCGCCGTCCGGCCCCTCCCGGAGCGGAAAGGAGACCCAGACCGACGGATCGTCCAGTTCGCGGTAGCCCTGGCCGACCTCGTGGCTGCTCAGACCGGTGCCGCAGCGGCCGCACCACGGCAGCACCTTGTGGCCGCGATAGAGCAGGCCGTTGCGGGCGAAACGGGACAGCAGGAACCAGACCGACTCGATGTAGTCGGGATGGAAGGTGACGTAGGGATCGTCGTAGTCGAGCAAGTAGCCGATCCGGGTCGAGAGCCGCTCCCACTCCTCCTTGTAGGTGAAGACCGACTCCCGGCAGGCCCGGTTGAAGCGCTCGATTCCGAGCGCCTCGATCTCCGGCTTGCCGCTGATCCCGAGTTCCTTCTCGACCTGGAGTTCGACCGGCAGGCCGTGGGTGTCCCAGCCGGCCTTGCGGAGCACCCGTTCGCCGCGCATCGCGTGGAATCGGCAGACGGCGTCCTTCAGGGTGCGGGCCAGCAGGTGGTGGATCCCGGGCTTGCCGTTGGCGGTCGGCGGCCCCTCGTAGAAGACGAAGGCCGGCGCCCCCTCGCGCCCGGCGGTGGTGGCGTGGAGCAGGTCCCGGTTCCGCCACCCTTCCAGAACGCGGCGCTCGGCTTCGTCCGGCCGGTCGAGGAATTCGCGGCTCAGGGGCTCGAACATGGCCGGAGATTGTACGGTCCTCCCGCCTCCGACCGACCGCTCCCGTCGCCTTGTCCGACCTCCTCGACACCGCCCTGCGCCGCTTCGGCCATGCCTCCTTCCGGCCCGGCCAGCGCGAAATCGCCGCTTCGGTGTTGTCCGGACGCCCGACCATCGCGGTCCTCCCGACCGGCGGCGGCAAGTCCCTCTGCTACCAGCTGCCGGCCGTGCTCGCCGACGGCACCGCTCTGGTCGTCTCACCCCTGATCGCGCTGATGAAGGACCAGGTCGACGGCCTCCAGCGGCTCGGCATCCCGGCGGCGCGGATCACCAGCGCCGACCCGGTCGCGGCCCGCCGGGCGGCCGAGGCCAGCTTGGCCGCAGGCGCCTTGAAACTGGTCTACGCGGCGCCGGAACGGCTGCGCAACGCCTCCTTCCTGGCCGCCCTCGAGCGCGCCCGCCTGTCGCTGGTGGCAGTGGACGAGGCCCATTGCGTCAGTCAGTGGGGCCACGACTTCCGGCCCGACTATCTCGCCATCCGGCCGCTGCTGGCTCGGATCCGGCCGCCGCGGCTCGCCGCCTTCACCGCCACCGCCACCCCGGAGCTGCGGCAGGAACTCGGCACCGCCCTCGGCATGGCCGACCCGGCCCTGTTCGTGCGCGGCTTCGATCGGCCCAACCTGCGCCTGACCGTCGTCCGCTGCGCCGGCGAGCGGGAGCGCCTGGCGCGGTTGTCGGAACTCGTCCGCGGACGCCCCGGCCCCGCCCCGGCCCTGGTCTACGCCGCCACCCGCCGGCAGACCGAGGAAGCGGCGGCCGAACTCGCCCGGCACGGGCTACGGGCGGACTTCTACCACGCCGGCCTGGACGGAGCCGACCGCCACGACCGCCAGGAACGCTTCCTGGCCGACGACCTCGACGCCCTGGTCGCGACCAACGCCTTCGGCATGGGGATCGACAAGCCAGACGTCCGGCTGCTGATCCACCTGGCGGCGCCACCCTCGATCGAGGCCTACTACCAGGAGGTCGGCCGAGCCGGCCGCGACGGCCTGCCGGCCGAGGCGGTTCTCCTCTTCACCTTCCGCGACTTCCGGACCGCCGAGTTCTTGATCCGACGCAGCCACGAGGAGGCCTGCGCCGAGGCGGCCGCCGCCGGCGAGGACGACCCGGCGCGGGCGGAGGCGCGCGAACAGCACCTCCGCAGCCGCCTCCTCCGCCTGCAGCGGATGCGCGGCTTCGCCGGCGGCCGTTCCTGCCGGCGGCGGGCGATCCTCGCCTACTTCGGCGACCCGGACGCCGACCGCCTGCTTTCCGGCTGCGGCTCCTGTGACCGCTGCCTCGAGACCGGCGAGGCAGCCGAAGTTCCCGTCGGCGGTCGCCGCACGCTGCTGCTCCAGGCTCTGTCCGGCGTCGCCCGCGCCGGCGGCCGCTACGGCCGCCGTCGTGTCGCCGACATGCTGATCGGCAGCCGGGCACAGGCGATCCTGAATTCGCCGCTGGCCCGGCTCAGCACTTACGGCCTCCTCGCCGGCCGCCCGCGAACCTTCGTCCTCGATCTCCTCGACCGCTGCGAGGAGGCCGGCCTGGTCCGCATCACCGGTTCGGAGTACCCGCTGCTGGCGATCACCGACCAGGGCCTGGCGGTGCTGCGCGGCCAGGAGGAACCGCGCCTGGTCTGGCCCGAGCCCGCCGACCGCACCGGGCCGGCCCCGAAGCGGCGGCCGCCGGCCGCCGGCGACCTCGCGCCGGCCGAGCGGGAGCTGTTCGCCGCCCTGCGCGAGTGGCGGCGCCGGACCGCCGCCGGCAGGCCAGCCTTCACCGTCCTGAACGACGCCACCCTGCGGGAGATCTGTCGCCGGCGCCCGACCAATGCCGAGGAGCTGCTGGCGGTGCCGGGCATCGGACCGGCCCGGCTGGACCGCTACGGCGACGCCATCCTCGCGCTGGTGGCGGCCGCGGCTCAGTAGGCGGACGGGTGCCAGATCGTCTTCATCTCGACGAAGGGCTCGATCCACCAGGGCGAGTGGCACTCATCCTCGTCGTACCAGGCTTCCGCCTCCAGATCGACCACCCGGACCCGCTTCAGGTTGCCGGCCGTCCCCTCTTCGAGCTGACGGCGCTCGGCCCGGGAACAGCCGGCGGCGTGGATCGCGATCACCTCCCGGTGGCCGGCCAGGTGCGGCAGCAGCTCCTCGCGCCGGCCGCTGAGCAGGTTGACCGCGCCGGCCGGGAGATCGGAGACGGCGCAAACCTCGCCCAGGACCGAGGCGGCCAGCGGGTGCTCGGGCGAGGCCAGGGCGACGATCGTGCAGCCGGCGCAGAGCGGCGGCGCCAGCAGGGAGACCAGGGCCAGCAACGGCTCCTCCGCCGGCGCCACCACTCCGGTCACTCCGGAGGGTTCCGGGATCGTGAAGTTGTAGTACGGGCCGGGCACCGGATTGGCGTTGCCCAGGACCTGCGGGAACTTGTCGGCCCAACCGGCGAAGTGGACCAGCCGATCGACCGCGGCGGCGGTCTCGCGCCGGGCCCGGCGCAGGCCACCCGGCACGGTCAGGGCCAGCAGTTCGGCCATCTCGCCGGCCCGGGCCTCGAGCATCTCGGCCATCCGGTAAAGGATTTGGCCGCGGTTGTAGGCGTCGCGCCGGGACCAGTCCGGCAGCGCCCGGGCGGCGGCCTCGACCGCTTCGCGCAGGTCCTTGCGCGAGGCCCGGCAGACCTGGGCCACGACCCGGCCGCGCCGGTCCACGACCGACAGGCTGCGGCCGGATTCGCTCCGCGGGAAGCCGCCGCCCAGAAAGAGCTTGTAGGTCTTGGTCACCGTCACCCGTCTCGCTCCGCGCTCGCCGCTCATCGTTCCAGCTCCAGGTAGGGCCGCAGGCCCTGCCGGCCTCCCTCCCGACCGAACCCCGACTCCTTGTAGCCGCCGAAGGGGGAGGAGGCGTCGAAGCGGTTGTAGGTGTTGCACCAGACCACCCCGGCCTGCAGCCGGGCGGCGAGGGCGAAGATCCGCGACCCCTTGTCGCTCCAGATCCCGGCCGCCAGCCCGTAGGGCGTGTTGTTGGCCCGGGCGATCGCCTCCTCGGGAGTGCGGAAGCTCATCACCGCCAGTACCGGCCCGAAGACCTCCTCGCGGGCCAGGGTGTCGGCCGGCTGGACGTTGGTGAAGTAGCACGGCCGACACCAGAAGCCCTTCGCCGGCAGCGGCTGGTCGTGGCACTCGTGCAGCCGACCGCCCTCCTCGAGGCCGATGCGCAGGTAGGTGCGGATGCGGTCGAGCTGCGCTCGGGAGTTGATCGCGCCGACGTCGGTGTTCTTGTCCAGCGGATCGCCGACTCGAAGGCTGCGCAGCCGCCAGTCGAGCTTCTCGAGAAACTCCTCGAGGATGCTCTCCTGAACCAGCAGCCGGGAGCCGGCGCAGCAGACGTGGCCCTGGTTGAAGAAGATGGCGTCGATCACCCCCTCGACCGCCTGGTCGAGGCTGGCGTCCTCGCAGACGATGTTGGCCGACTTGCCGCCCAGCTCGAGGGTGAGCCGGCGGCGGCTGCCGGCCACGGCGGCGGCCAGCTTCTTGCCCACCTCGGTGCTGCCGGTAAAGGCGATCTTGCGGACCCCCCGGTGGGCGGCGAGGGCCGCCCCGGTCTCGCCGTCGCCGGTGACGATGTTCACCACCCCCGGCGGCAACTCGCACTCCTGCAGGATCTCGGCCAGACGCAGCGCGGTCAGCGGCGTCGTCTCGGCCGGCTTGAGGACCACCGTGTTGCCGCAGGCCAGCGCCGGCGCCAGCTTCCAGGCCGCCATCAGGAGCGGGAAGTTCCAGGGGATGATCTGGCCGCAGACCCCGACCGGCTTCGGCCGCCGGCCCGGGAAGGCGAACTCGAGCTTGTCGGCCCAACCGGCGTGGTAGAAGAAGTGGCGCGCCGCCTCGGGCACGTCGACGTCGCGGGATTCGCGGATCGGCTTGCCGCCGTCCAGGGTCTCGAGCACGGCCAGTTCCCGCGCCCGCTCCTGGAGGCGGCGGGCGATCCGGAACAGGTACTTGGCCCGTTCCCGCCCCGGCAGCCGCGACCAACGCGGCAGCGCCCGGCGGGCGGCGGCCACGGCCCGCTCGACGTCCTCGGCGCCGCCGCGGGCGACTCGGCTCAGCTCTTCCTCGGTCGCCGGGTTGATCGTGGCGAACTCGGCGCCGTCGGCGGCCGGCACGAACTCGCCGGCGATGAAATGGCCGTAGCGGGAGGCGATCTCGACCGGGGCGGTCTCGGGCGCGGGGGCGTAGTCCCAACCGGGGGCGGCGGCGGGCTCGGGCGGCGACTTGGTGCGGCTCATCGGCTCAGGCGAGGGAGAGGTCGTGGGCGGCGGTGTAGCAGCCGTCGCGCAGGCGGAGGAGCTGCCGGACCAGGTCGTTCAGCAGCGAGGAGGCGCCGAAGCGGAACAGCTCCGGGGTGAGCCAGGCGTCGCCGAGGGTCTCCTTGACCAGGACCAGGTAGTGCAGCGCCTGGCGGGCGGTCCGGATGCCGCCGGCCGGCTTGACGCCGACCCGGCGGCCGGTCCGCCGCCAGGCGTCCCGGACCGATTCGAGCAGGACCAGGGTGACGCCCGGAGTGGCGGCCGGCTGGACCTTGCCGGTGCTGGTCTTGACGAAGTCGGCGCCGGCGGCGAGGGCCAGGTCGCTGGCCAGGCGAACGTTCTCGTAGCTGCCGAGTTCGCCGGTCTCGAGGATGACCTTGAGGTGGGCTCCCTCGCAGGCCTCCTTGACCGCGGCGATCTCCTGGTGGACCTCGTCAAGCCGGCCGGCTAGGAACAGGCCGCGGCTGATCACCATGTCGATCTCGTCGGCACCGTCCTCGACCGCCGATCGCACCTCCTCCAGCCGCAGCCGCAGCGGGGTCTGACCGCTCGGGAAGGCGGTGGCGACGCTGGCGACCCGGACCGGCGTACCGGCCAGTTCTTCCCGGGCCAGGGCGACCAGCCGTGGATAGACGCAGACCGCGGCCACGCTCGGCACGGTCGGATCGCCCTCCAGCGGCCGCAGGGCCTTGCGGCAGAGGGCCCGCACCCGTTCCGGGGAGTCCTGCCCCTCGAGGGTGGTCAGGTCGGTCATCGCCACCGCCAGGCGCAGGGCGGCCTCCTTCGCCGAGCGTTTGATCGAGCGCCGCCCCAGCCGGGCCGCCCGGGCGTCGACGGCGACCTGATCGACGGGAACCCGATGCATGGCGCCCATCTTAGAGGCCGCCGGCGGCCTCAGTCGGCGAGCCGGGAGCGAAGCCGGAAGGAAGCGTGGCGGTCGCCGGGCAGATCCAGCGCTAGGCCGGCCTCCATCCGATAGACCAGTCCGCAGTCGGTGAGGATCTCGATCGACTCCGGCTCGGCCGCCGCTTCGGCGGCAGGCGGCATGGTCTGCCAGCCGCCGTCCGGCAGGCGCCGGTCCCAGGCCGGATCGATCTCGACCAGGGCCAGGGAGAACCGCCGCTCCCGGTCCAGGCCGGCGAGGCGGAAGCGGCGGCGGATCTCCAGGGGCTCCGGCAGGAGGCCGTGGAGATCGCTCCGGTGTTCCCAGCTCGCCCCCGGCTCCACTCGCCCGGTCGGCCGCGGCACCGACAGGGCCAGGGCGAGGGCGTGGTCGGCCCGGTCGAGGCCCTCGGGACCGAAAAAGAGGCGGATCTCCGCCGGCAGGGCTTCGGCCGAAGCCAGGGCATCGGCGACCTCTTCGTGGAGGCGTTCGAGCCCGGAGAGATCCTCGACCCGGCCGTCCGGCAGGAGCCGGAAACGGAGCACGGTCTTGCGCAGACCATTGGACCAGGCCGCGAGCAGATCCCGGCAGGAGGGGTGGCCCTCGTCCTCCCCGGCGGCCGGGTCCCCGCCCGCGCCGCCGCCGAGGTAGAGGAAGCGCCCGTCCTGCCAGGAATAGCCGCAGCCGCCCTTCTCCAGGCGCAGGCGCCAGTCGATGAACCGGGCCTCCACCGCCCAGCCCTCCGCGAGCCGCTCGCGGCACTGCAGCCGGAGCCGATAGTCGAAGGTCCAGAGCGCGGGCTTCCCGTCGGATCCGGAGACGGTGGTCGAGAAGCCGACCTCCTGCCGCCAGATCCGGCCGGGTTCGAGTCGGACGGCCAGGCAGACCCAGCGGCCGGCCTCGGCGCCGTCCTGGTCGGCCGGGGGCCTCGCCGGGCCCACGGACGCAGCCCCGGCCAGAACGGCCACGGCGAGGGCGGCGACGTGCTTCAGGCCCATGGTCTCCTCCAGCCCCGGATCGGCCCGGAATCCCTCCTTCTTACGGCGAGACCGCCGCCGGATCCAGGATTTCCTCGGCCGGCAGCGGTCGATAGTGGCATGCCACGGCGGTCTCCTCGGCGCAGAACAGGAGTTCGGCGGCGCCGGCCGGGGTCAGGTGGACCACCGCCCGCTGGCCCCAGTCCCGGCCCCAGGCGCAGGCCTCTGCCCGGTCCAGGCCGAGCACCGCGAAGCCTTCTTCCCGCCAGGGAGGGGTCGTGCCGGGCAGAGAGGCGCCGAAAGCCGGTGCCCAGCGCTGACCGGCCCGGATCAAGGCGCGCAGGAGCCGGGCGTTGGCAGCCTCGTTCCAGGGCAGCGGCCGTTCCTCGGAGCCCGGATTCCAGGCCGTGATCAGGGTGACCGATTCCGGCAGCGGCGGCGGCGCGGCGCCGCCGGCTCCGTCCAGGGCGAAGGCCCGCCACCTCCCTCGATCGAGCCAGGCGTAGGCCGAGGCCCGGTAGACGGCCGTCCAGTCCGGTTCCTGGGTAGAGCCCACGCGGCCATCCTAGCCTCACCGCGCTCCTACCCTGCCGGCATGGGGACGCTTCACCTCTGCCGCCATCCCCTGGTCGCGGACGCGCTCGCCCTCCTTCGCGACCGGGACTGCCCGCCCGAGGCCTTCCGGCGTCAACTCCGCCGCCTGGCGCTGGTGCTCGGGCAGGAGGCCGCCGCCGGCCTGCGCACCACGCCGATCGAGGTTCGCACTCCGCTCGCGCCCTGTCGCGGCGAACGCCTCGCCGGCCGCTTGGCCCTGGTGCCGGTGCTCCGGGCCGGCCTGGGCTTGGTCGAAGGTCTCCTCGACCTCCTGCCCGAGGCCGAGGTCTGGCACCTCGGCCTCTTCCGGGATGAGGCCACCCTCGAACCGGTCGAGTACTACAGCCGGTTGGGCGGGTCGCCGCCGCCCGGGGACGCGTTCCTGCTCGACCCGATGCTCGCGACCGGCGGCACCGCGGTGGCCGCAGTCGCGGCCCTCCGCCGCTGGGGCGTCGAACGGATCCGGTTCGTCGGCGTGCTCGGGGCGCCGGCCGGAGTCGAGGCCCTGCAACGCCACGACCCTGGAGTCGAAATCCACCTCGCCGCCCTCGATCCCGAGCTGGACGAGCGCGGCTACATTCTGCCCGGGCTCGGCGACGCCGGTGATCGGCAGTATCGGACCGGAAGCTAGGCGGGGGCCGTACCGGCCGGTTAGACTCGCGCACCGGCATGGCGGAACCCGGCCTCGAATTCGGCCCCGGCAGCAGCTTCGACGCCGATGAGCGCCGGACCCTGACGGCGCTCCACGCCGAGCTCCTGGCCTCCGACCACCCGAAGACGCCCGAACTCGTCCGCGCCCTGGTCGCCACCCTGAAACGGGTCGCCCGGGTCGGCACGGCGGTCCACGCCTATCCGCCGATCTTCAGCGAGCTGGACCTGGGCGGCCGCCACCGCGACGCCGACAGTCTGGTCGATCTGCTCGGACGGGTCGAAGAGGCCAGCGCCGACCTTTATTTGCCGACCCGGGCGGTGGTCGGTCGGGTCCTCGTGATCGCGGAGCTGAACGCCTGGCGCCTGGCCAGCTACCTCCACGCCGAGGTCCATCCGGCCGGCGCCGGCGGAGAGGATCCAGTAGGTGCCGAGATCGACCACTGGCTGCACGGCTGCGTCTACTCGCTCCTGGCCGAGGACGTACTTCGCTCGCTGGCGATGGATCGCGAGCTGGCCCGGCCGGTGCGGGAGAAGGCGGTTTCGGGCCTGTGCGCGATGTGGGAGTCCCGCCACACCTACGGCGCCCGGCACTTCTTCCCGCTCCTCGCCGCGACCTGGGCCGCCCGCCGGCGGATCCGGGTGAGTGTCGGCACCCTCCTCGGCGTGTCCGAGATCTTCCGCCTGCTCCAGGCCGGCGGCGACCCGGAATTCGTCCGCTTCTTCTGCCGCGAGCAGGTCGCCTCCGACGAGGCCGAGGCCTTCCAGGAGTTCCTGATCGGGGTGCCGACCGAACGGATCCGCTCCCTCGCCGAGCTCCTCGAGAAGGAAGGCGGCGGGGTCCTCGGCCCGGCCGAGGCCGGCCTTCCCACCCCCGGAAGGGACGAGAACGGAGTCCACGAGTGCGTTCGCTTCTACGAGTTCTTCCGGGACCGCCACTTGGCCGCCCTGGCCCGTCGGATCAAGGACCTCCCCGGCCCGAAGAAGACCGCCGAGGAGTACGTGATGATCCACTACTTGGAAGAATCGGACGGCGGCGGCGGCCGCGACTGAGGAAGGAGGCGGGGCGATTCCGGAACTGCCCGAGGTCGAGACCGCCCGGCGGGGCATCGAGCCCTTCCTGCTCGGCCAGCGCCTGCGCGGGGCCGAGGTCCGGAACCGGCTCCTGCGCCGACCGGTGCCGGAACGGCTCGACCGGATCCTGGCCGGCAACCGGGTCGAGGAGGTCGGCCGCCGGGGCAAGTTCCTGTTCCTGCGCTGGCGCCGGGGATCGCTCCTGATCCACCTGGGCATGAGCGGCAGCCTCCGGGTCGTCCCCGATCGCGCTCCCCCCGAGCGGCACGACCATCTCGATCTGCTGCTTCCCCGGCGGCTCCGGCTCCGCTTCCGGGATCCCCGGCGGTTCGGGCTGGTCCGTCTGGCCGGCCCGAAGCCCCTCGCCGAACCCCCGCTGGCCGACCTCGGACCGGAACCCCTGGCCGAGGGATTCGACGGCGTCGTCCTGCGCCGCGCCTTCCGCGGCCGCCGCGCCCCGGTCAAGGTCCTGCTCCTGGACGGCAGGGTGGTGGCCGGAATCGGCAACATCTACGCCTGTGAGGCCCTCCACCGGGCCGGAGTCCGCCCCGACCGCCCGGCCGGCTCGCTCGCGGAGCGGCGCTGCGTCCGGCTCGCCGGGGCCATCCGGGAGGTCCTGGCCCGGGCGATCGAGGCCGGAGGCACCACGCTGAGGGATTTCCGCACCGCCGGCGGGGAGGCCGGCTGGTTCCGCCGGGAACTGTCGGTCTACGGTCGGGAGGGGGAGCCATGCCCCTCCTGCGGTCGGCGAGTGCGGAACGACCGGCTGGCCGGCCGCTCCACCTTCTGGTGCAGCCGGTGCCAGACCTGAGCCGGAAGGAGCCGCCGGGTCGGAGGTCGGACATGGACAAATCGAACGTTTGTTCTAAACTGACATTTCATGGCTGCGCCGTGCGACACTCCGAGCCGGATCCTGGACGCCGCCGAGCGTCTTTTCGCGGACCGAGGCATCGCCGCCACCTCCTTGCGCGAGATCACGCGCGAGGCCGGCGTCAACCTGGCCGCGGTGAACTACCACTTCGGCTCCAAGGACGGCCTGATCCGGGAACTCGTGCGGCGACGCTTCTCGGCGGTGAACGAGGCCCGGTTGGAAGCGCTGGCGCGCCTGGAGGCCGAGTACTCCCCCGCCCCGATTCCGATCGAGAAGCTGGTTCGGGCCTTCCTGGAGCCGGCCATGCGCCACTTCGGTGAGGAGGACTCGGCCTTCCCGCGCTTCGTCGGCCGCCTTCACCTCGATCCCTACCCGGGGATGCTCCAGGAACTCCGCGGGGCGTTCCTGCCGGTCTTGGAGCGGTTCCTCGGCCCCCTGCAGCGGGTGCTGCCGGAGGTGCCGCGCCCGGTCCTCTTCCTGCGCACCTTCCTGATGATGGGATCCCTGATCCACCTTCTCTCCAACCTCCGCAAGCACGCCGAGATCTTCCCCGCCTGCGCCGACGCGCTGCGCGACCCGGATCGGATCCTCGACGAACTCGTCGGTTTCGCCGCCGCCGGTCTCCGCCATGACTGAACGCCTGCTGCGCCCCCTGCCGACGTTCCTCCTGATCCTGGCCGGCTGCGTGGAGCCGCGTCCGGCTCCGGACCCGGTGCGCGAACTGGCGCCTCCGGCCACCTGGACCGCCGCGACCGCGACCGGGGAGGACGCGGTCCTGGCCGACGGCTGGTGGCGGGACTTCGCCGCCGCCGACCTCGACGAGGCGGTCCGTTCCGCCCTGGAGGCGAACGGCGACCTGGCCGCCGCCCGGGCCCGGGTCGCCCAGGCGGCTGCCCTCGCCCGCCAGGCCGCCGGCGACCGCTGGCCGGGAATCGATGCCTCCGCCTCCGCCTCGCGGAGCCGCCGGAACTTCATCGGCCTGCCGGTCCCGGGAGCCCGGGACGGGGTCTTCGCGGTCGAGTCGGAGAGCGACGCCCTCTCGCTCGACCTCTCCTGGGAGGTGGACCTCTGGGGTCGGCTCGACGCGGCCGCCAAGGTCGCGGTGGGTGGTCTCCAGGCTGCGGCCGCCGACTGGCAGGCCGCCCGGCTCTCCCTGGCCGGCCAGGTGACCCGCGCCTGGCTGGCGCTGGCGGCGGCGGAGGAACGGGTCGAGCTGGCCCGGGAGGCGCGCGACCTGGCTGCCGAGCAGCTCGAGCAGGAGCGGACCGCCCTGGCCCACGGCCGATCGGGCGCCGCCGCGGTCGCCGGCCGGGAAGCCGCCCTGGCCGCCGCCGAGGAGGCCCTGTTGGCCGCCGAGCAGGCCCGTCGAGCCTCGGCCCGGGCGCTGGAGGTGTTGTGTGGTCGCTATCCCGACGGCTCCCTGCGGGCCGGCCCACTCCCCGAGCTGCCGCCGGCCCCGCCGGCCGGTCTGCCCGCCGAGCTTCTCGGGCGGCGGCCGGACCTGGCCGCCGCCGAAGCCCGCCTGCGCGCCGCCCTGGCGGGCGCCGACCAGGCCGAGGCGGCCCTCTACCCGGCCCTGCGCCTGACCGCCTCCGGCGGCACCGCCACGAACAGTCTGGCCGAACTCCTGAACGGCGACTTCAAGGTCTGGAACCTGGCCGCCGGAATCACCGCCCCGATCTTCCACGGCGACCGCCTCCGCGCCGGCCTGGCCGCGGCCGAGGCGCGGGCGGAGGAGGCGCGCAGCTCCTTCCTCCAGGCCGGCCTGCGCGCCTTCGCCGAGGTCGAGGACGCGCTCGACGCCGAGGCCCGCCTGCGCCGCCGGCAACAAGAGGTGGAGCGGGCCCGAGCGGCCGCCGAGGCGGCGGCGGCGGCGGTGGACCGGCGGTTCGCCGCCGGCCTCGCCGGGGCCTCCGAGCTGATCGCGGCCCGGGAGAGCCTGCGCCAGGCCCGGGCGGCCGAACTCGAGAACCGACTCGCCCTCCTCTTGAACCGCGTCGACCTCTACCTCGCCCTCGGCGGCGGCTTCTCCCACCCGGAACGATGAGAACCTTCCTCCGCGCCCTCCTTCCGATCCTCGCCCTCGGCGGCGGCTTCGGGATCTTCGCCTGGCAGATGGCCCACCGACCGGTCCTCGCGGGACAGGCGCCGGAGAGTCCGGCGCCGCTGGTCCGGGTGATCGAACTCCAGCCTGAGGATCGGCGGCTCGAAGTCCGCACCCACGGCACGATCCAGGCCCTCGACCCACTGCCGCTGGCGCCCGAGGTGGGCGGGCGGGTGGTGTCCGTCTCCCCCTCCCTGGTCGAGGGCGGCTTCTGCGCCGAGGGCGAGATCCTGTTCGAACTGGACCCGGCCGATCTGCGGATCGCCCTCGACCAGGCCGAGGCCCGGCTGGCCCAGGCCGAGGCGGCCCTGCGCCTGGAGGAGGCCGCCGCCGAGGTGGCGGTCGCCGACTGGTCGGCGCTCGGGCGCGGCGAACCCAACGCTCTGGTCCGCCATGAGCCCCAGCTGGCTCGGGCCCGGGCCGAGCAGGCCGCGGCCGCCGCCGCCCGCGACCGGGCCGTCCTCGACCTGGAGCGGACGAAGGTCCGCGCTCCGTTCGCGGCCCGCATCCAGGAGGTGGACCTGGCCCCGGGCCGAATCCTGACCCCGGGGACGCCGGTGGCGACCCTGCTCCCGACCGAGGCGGCCGAGGTCGTGCTGCCGCTCTCGCTCGAGGACCTGGATCGGATCGGGCTCGACCTGGGAGGACGGGGGCTCGACCTCGAGGTCACCCTCCGGGCCGAGGTCGGCGGCCGCCCGCTCGTGCGCAGCGGCCGCCTGAACCGCCTGTTGCCGGACCTCGACCCGGCCACCCACATGGTCCGGGCGGTGGTCCGAATCGAGGATCCCTTCGCCCTGGCCGGCGACCAGCCGCCGGTCGCGCCGGCCCTGTTCGTCGAGGCGACCGTGCCCGGCCGGCTCGTCCGTGGGGTCTTCGCCCTCCCGGCCGAGGCGGTGCGGGAAGGGAACCGGGTCTATCTCGCCGGTGGGGACGACCGCCTCGAGATCCGGACGATCGAGCCGATTCAGATCGACCGGGACGAGATCCTCGTCGGCGCCGGCCTGGCCGCCGGCGAGCGCCTGGTCCTGGGCGAGGTGCCGGTGCCGGTCGCCGGCATGCCGCTCCGGATCGAGGAGCCGGAGCGATGAAGGGGATCGTCGCCTGGTTCGTCCGCAACCCGGTCGCCGCCAACCTCCTGATGGCGACGATCGTCGTCACCGGACTGTTCACCGCCCCGGCGCTGCGCCAGGAGATCGTGCCGACCATCGAGGTGGACGCCGTCCAGGTGACGGTGCCCTATCCCGGTGCCTCGCCCGAAGAGGTCGAGGAGGCGATCTGCATGCGGATCGAGGAAGCCGTCCAGGGCCTGTCCGGCGTCGACGAGATCCACGCCACCGCCGAGGAAGGAGTCGGCACGGTGATGATCGACCTCCTCGACGGCCAGGACCGCAACCAGATGTTGTCGGACATCCAGGCGGAGATCGACCGCATCGACACCTTCCCGGCCGACGCCGAGGAACCGGTGGTCTCCCTGGTCGACGTCAACCTGAAGGTCCTGACCGTGATGATCTGGGGCGACGCCGACGAGGCCGTCCTGCGTCGGGTGGCGGACGAACTGCGCGAGGATCTCGGCGCCCTGCCCGAGCTGTCGCTAGTCCGGCTCAGCAACGCCCGCCCCTACGAGATCTCGATCGAGGTGGCGGAGGAGGCGCTGCGCCGCTACCGCCTCAGCTTCGACGAAGTCGCGGCGGCCGTCCGCCGGGCCTCGCTCGACCTCCCGGGCGGCTCGGTCAAGGCCCGGGGCGGCGAGGTCCTGCTCCGCACCCGCGCCCAGGCCTACCGCGGCGAGGAGTTCGCGGCCCTGCCGCTCCGGACCGGTCCCGACGGCACCCTGCTCCGGATCGGCGACGTCGCCGAGGTCGTCGACGGCTTCGCCGACACCGATCAGAGCACCCGCTTCAACGGCCGGCCGGCGGTGGCGCTGGACGTGTTCCGGGTCGGCGACCAGGACGCCCTGGCGATCTCGCGGGTGGTCCGCGAGCACCTGGCCGAGAAGGAGCGGTCGCTGCCGCCCGGGCTGCACCTGGACGTGACTGGCGACGAGACCTCGATCCTGCGCGACCGCCTCGACCTGATGCTGCGCAACGGCCGCGCCGGCCTGATCCTGGTGCTGCTGTCGCTGGCGCTGTTCCTGCGCCTGCGCCTGGCGCTCTGGGTCACCGTCGGGATCCCGATCAGCTTCCTCGGCGCCATCGCCTTGATGCCGGTGTTCGAGGTCTCGATCAACCTGATCTCGCTGTTCGCCTTCATCATCGTTCTCGGCATCGTCGTCGACGACGCGATCGTGGTGGCCGAGAACGTGCACGACCGGCGGCTCGGCGGCGCCTCGGCCCTCGAGGCGGCGGTGCGCGGCACTCAGGAGATGACCGGCCCGGTGATCTTCGCCGTCCTAACCACGATCGTCGCCTTCCTGCCGCTGCTGCTGATGCCCGGCTCGATGGGCCAGTACTCGCGCAACATCCCGCTGATCGTGGTCGCGGTCCTGACCTTCTCGCTGGTCGAGGCCCTGCTGGTCCTGCCGGCCCACCTGCGCCACCTACCCTCGGAGGACCCCGACCGGCACTGGGGCTTCTGGGGCCGGCTCCAGGGGCGGACCAACGCCGCCCTGGAGTGGCTGCGTGACCGCCTCTTCCTGCCCTCGCTGCGCTGGGCAGTCTCCTGGCGCTGGTTCACCCTGGCCGCGGCGCTGGCGATCCTGACCGGCTCGCTCGGCTTGGTCGCCTCCGGCCGGGTCAAGTTCATCTTCTTCCCCGAGATCGAGGCCGACAACGTCGCGGTCGAGCTGACCATGCCGCTCGGCACCCCGCTGTCGCGGACCGAACAGGCGATCGCCCGCTTCGAAGAGGTCGCCCGCTCGCTCCAGCAAGAGCTGGTCACGCCGGACGGGGAACCGGAGATCCTGACCATCACGACCAGCATCGGCGGCCAACCCTACCGCGAACGGCAGTCGAACATGGGCTCCACGCAGGGCCGGAGCTATGCGGGCGCCCACCTGGCCGAGGTCAACCTGGAGCTGCTCACCGCCGAGCGGCGGGTCACCTCCTCCAAGGAGATCGCCCGCCTCTGGCAGGAGCGCTCCGGGCCGGTGCCCGGCGCCGAGGAACTCAGTTTCACCGCCGACCTCACCGCCAGCGACGCCGACGTCGACCTCGAGCTGACCGGGCCCGACCTCGACCAACTCCTGGCCGCCGCCGAGGAGGTCCAGGCCGAGCTGGCCCGCTGGCCGGGGGTGCTCGAGGTGCGGGACGACTTCCGCCGCGGCAAGCGGGAGTGGAAGCTCACCCTCACGCCCGAGGGCCGGGCCCTCGGCCTGACCGAGGCGGACCTGGCCCGCCAGGTCCGCCAGGCCTTCTATGGCGAGGAGGCCCAGAGCATCCAGCGCGGGCGCGACGAAGTGAAGGTGTGGGTCCGCTATCCGCTCGCCGACCGGCGGACCCTGGCCTCGCTGGCCGACCTGCGGCTACGCCTGCCGGGCGGCGCCGAACTGCCCTTCTCGAGGGTGGCACGGGTGGTCGACGGTCGCGGCTTCTCCACCATCCACCGCCGGGACCGGCGCCGGAGCGTCGGGCTGCTGGTCGACCTCGACACCCATCGGCTCACGCCGGACCAGGCGGTTGGCCGGCTCGAAGAGGAGGTCCTGCCCCGGCTGCGCGCCCGCCATCCCGGCCTGGGCTGGGAGTTCTCCGGCCAGCAGAAGGAGCAGAGCGACTTCATGGGCTCGCTGCTGCGCCTGTTCGGGGTGGCGCTGTTCGCGATCTACGCCCTGCTCGCGATCCCGCTCAAGAGCTACGGCCAGCCGCTGGTGATCATGTCGGCGATCCCCTTCGGCTTCGTCGGCGCGGTCTGGGGCCACGTCCTGATGGGCATGAACCTGGCCATCTTCTCGGTCATCGGCCTGACCGCCCTGGCCGGCGTGGTGGTGAACGACTCGCTGGTCCTGCTCGACTACATCAATCGCCTCCGGGCCGAGGGCATGCCCCTGGCCGAGGCGATTCCGGTGGCCGGCCGCCGCCGCTTCCGGCCGATCCTGCTCACCACGCTCACCACCTTCCTCGGGCTCACGCCGCTCCTGCTCGAGAAGAGCATGCAGGCCCGCTTCCTGATCCCGATGGCGGTTTCGCTCGGTTTCGGCGTCGTCTTCGCCACCTTCATCACTCTGGTCCTGGTGCCCTGCCTGCTCCTGGCGGCGACCGACCTCGGCCGACTCCTGCCCCGGCGACGGCCGTGATCGAGCGCCTCGAACCCGAGGAGCTGCGCGACTTGCTCGCCAACGGCGGGCGGGTCCGGCTGATCGACGTCCGCGAGGAAGAAGAATGGCGGATCTGCCGCCTGCCCGGCGCCGAGCTGCTGCCGCTGTCCCGCTTCGCCGAGTGGGCGCCGGACTTCGAGCCGGGCCCCGGCCGTTGCGTCCTCTACTGCCATCACGGCGTCCGCAGCCTGCGCGCGGCCGCCGCCCTCGCGGCCCAGGGAGTGGAGGGGCTGGCCGATCTCCGCGGCGGCATCGAGGCCTGGCGGCAACGGGTGGATCCGAGCCTGCCGGCCTACTGAGCCCCGGAGCTACAATCCGCCGGCGGCGCCATGAGTTTCCGTCCCGATCTCGCCGGCCGGCGGCTGCTGGTCACCGGCGGCGCCGGTTTCATCGGCAGCGCCTTCGTCCGCGTCGCCTTGGCCGCCGGCGCCGGCCGGGTCGTGGTGCTGGACGCGCTCACCTACGCCGCACAGCGCGAGAGCCTGGACGGGCCGGACCGGGACGAGCGTTTCGCCTTCCGGGTCGGCGACGTCCGCCGCAGCGAGGACTGCGCCGCCGCGCTGGCCGCGGCCGAGCCGGACTGGGTCGTCCACCTCGCCGCCGAGAGCCACGTCGACCGCTCGATCGAGCGGCCGGCTCCCTTCCTCGAGACCAACGTGCTCGGCACCGCCGTTCTGCTCGAGGCCTGTCTGCGGTGGGCCGAGCAAGCCGGCCGCGAACCGCCGCTGCTGATCCACTCCTCGACCGACGAAGTCTTCGGGGACCTGCCGGAGGGAGTCCGGGCGACCGAGGATTCCCCCTATCGGCCCGGCTCGCCCTACGCCGCCGCCAAGGCCGCCGCCGACCACCTGGTCCGCGCCTGGGGCCGGACCTACGGCCTGCGCTGGCGGATCACCCATTCGGGCAACAACTACGGCCCCCGCCAGTTCCCGGAGAAGCTGATCCCTCTGGCTTTGCTCCGGGCCCTGGCCGGAGAGCCGGCGCCCCTCTACGGCGACGGCGGCCAGATCCGGGACTGGATCCACGTCGAGGACCACGCCCGGGCCATCCTCGCCGCCGGCCTGGCCGACGGCGGCGGCCGGGCCTTCTGCGTCGGCGCCGGCGAGGAGCGCACGAACACCGAACTCCTCGGCCTCCTGGCCGAGGCGCTGCCGGCCGGAACGCCGCCCCTCCGGATCGAGCACGTCGCCGATCGGCCCGGCCACGACCGCCGCTACGCCCTCGACCCGTCGCGCTTGATCCGGGAGACCGGCTGGCGCCCGACCCGCGGCCTGGCCGAGGGGCTGGCGGAGACGGTCCGCTGGTATCGGGAGAATCCGGAGTGGATCGCCCGCGCCCGGGCGCGCAGCGGCTACCGGGGCGAGCGCCTGGGACTCGGCCTGCGCCGGCCATGATCGGGATCCTCCTGGCCGGAGGCGACGGCACCCGCCTCCGCTCGCGCAGCGGCGGGCGCAACAAGCATCTCCTGCCGGTGGCCGGCGAGCCGATGATCGCGCACGGTCTGCGCAAGCTGGACGAGGCCGGGATCGAGGAGGTGCTGCTCGTCACCGGACGCCGCCATCGGCCGGACTTCGCCGCCTTCCTGGCCGGTCCCCGCCCCGGGCCGGCGCAGGTGCGGCTGGTGGTTCAGGATCGTCCGGACGGGATCGGCGCCGCCCTGGCCCGATGCGGACCGGAGCTGGAGGGCAACCGGCAGGACCTCGTCCTCCTCCTCGGCGACAACCTGTTCCAGGCGCCGTTGGCGCCTCGGCTCGAAGCCTGGCGGGAAGCCGGCAGCGCCGCCCGGATCCACCTCCAGGAGGTCCCCGACTGCGAGCGGTTCGGGGTCGCCCGGCTGGACGCCTCCGGGAGGATCCGGGAGTTGGTCGAGAAGCCGCCGGCCGGAGCGCCCGGGCTGGCGGTCTGCGGCCTCTACTTCCTGCCCCCGGACGCCCCGGAGGTGGCGGCTGCGGTGCCCCCCTCGGCGCGGGGCGAGGTAGAGATCCTCGACGTCCTCCGGTTCTGGCACCGCCGCGGCCGCCTCGACTGGGCGGAACTTCCCGGCTGGTGGGTGGACGCCGGCACGCCGGAGGGGCTGGACCGAGCCGAGGCCCTTCTCGGCGGCTTCCGGGCCGATTCCGGGCGATAGCGCCCGGGAGGAGGGAGATGGGCCGCCTTTTGGTGCCCAAGGCCTGGATTCCAGCCTCTCGAACTTTCCCCAGGGAAAACTCTCCCGATCCGGGTTCCCGAAAATCCTAGGGGGTTGGACAAAATTTTCTCGGGCTTTGCTGGCGTTCCGCCCGAATATGGAATACAAATCAATCAACGGAGTCCCGGCCTCCCGGCCGGTTCGCCGCCCCCTCAGGGCACGATATGACTCCTTCTCCCCCATCCTCATCCCTAACCAGGCAACAGGAGTAACGGAAAGCTCATGTGGCGTAACATCCTCACCGGGGTCGCCGCGGTCGCGCTGTGCGCGGGCGTGTCGGCTCAGCAAACCCACCAGGTCAAGTCGAAGGAGGGCGTGAACGTCCAGTACCTCGGCACCTACAGCTTCGCTGAGAACAGCTGGACCAACAGCAACCGCCGCGGCACCCGCGTGCTGTACAACTGCACCACCCCGGGCAACTACTACAGCACCGTCGGCAACAGCTTCGCGACCAACGCCGACCACCTCTGGATCGATGAAGGCGTCATCGCCGACTCCAACGCGATGGCCATCGACCAGATCAACGGCTTCGACTTCGCCTACTGCTCCTCCGACCTCGACCCGACCGGCAACAGCAGCAGCATCCGGATCGTCTTCTACGACGACTACGTGCCCTGCACCACCCCGCCGGCCGCGACCTGCGACTACATCATCTCGGGCCTGCCGCTCTCCTCGACCGGCAACACCCAGTGCTGGGGTGTCGGCGTCGACCTCGCCGGCGGCTTCGAGTGCACCACCGACGTGGCCGCGATGTTCAAGACCACGGACGCCGCCCTGGCCAACCGCTCGTTCGGCTGGGCCTTCGGCGCCAACCCGGGTCTCGCCTTCATGAACAACACCGGCCCGATCCTCGACCTGCCCTGCGCCACCCCGATCCTCCTGAACGGCTGTGGCACCGGCAACCAGAACATGTTCTGGTGGGAAGATCCGGCTGGCGTCTGGAGTGGCTGCTACTGGTTCGGCGGTGTGCCGTGGGCCAGCTTCAGCATGAAGATGGTCGCCGGCTCGCTCAACTCGTTCGCCTACGGGTACACCAACAACACCCTGATGCTGACGAGCACCGACTTCGCCGCCGGTAGCAACGTGACCTTCACCTGCACTGGTCACAACGTCGCCAACGCGCTGTACCTGGTTGCCTCTCCGGCCCCGGGCAGCATCATCCTCCCGGCCGGCGAGCTGGTCGTGAGCACCTCCTTCTACCCGGGCGTTCCGTTCGCCATGAACTCGGCCACCGGCTCCATGACCGCTTCGGTCCCGCCGGTCGTCCAGGTCGCCTACGTGCAGGCCGCCGAGACCACCGGTCCGGCCACTGCCAGCGCCCTGGTGGCCCTGTCGAACGGCCTCTACTGCATCGGCTGATCCCAACGGATCGTCCGAACCCTGCACCCCGCCCCCGCGGCGGGGTGCTTCTCTTTCCGCCGGCGGCCTAGGATGGCCGGTCCATGCTTCGCTCCCTGCTCCCGCTCCTGCTCGCCGCCCTGGCCGCCGGCTGGCTCGGCGCTCTCGGTCAGGAGCCGGACCGGTTCCCGATCGAACCCCGCTGCCGCCACCTCGGCGACGACGCGACCCCGGAATGGCCGGAGGCACCGGCCGAGCCGGAGGCCGCGCCGATCGAGGTCGCCTTCCTCCTGCCCCAGGCGCCGGCCGGCGAGGCCACCCTCTCCTGGCGCCAACGTCACGTGGACGGCACCTGGCGCCTGTTCCTGAACGGGGCCCTGGTCGCCGTCCTGCCCCCGGGGGCGGAGCGCACCCGGCACCACTGCGCGATTCCCGCCGGCGTCCTGCGGGCCGGCCGGAATCTCCTCCGCCTGGAGGGCCGGGACCCGGCCGACGACATCACCTGGGGCGAGGCCGAGCTGGTCCTGGCGCCGCTCGAGCAGGTGCTCGAGCTGGGCCGGATCGAGATCGAGGTGGTGGACGATCATGGCCGGCCGCTGCCGGCCCGCCTCACCCTGCGCACCGCCGGCGGCGGCCTCCCGCCGCTCCACCCGGCCGCCGGCGCCGACCCGGTACCCCTGCGGCCGGGCTTGGCCTACACCGGCCCGAACGGCCGGGCCGACTTTCTGGCGCCGGCCGGCCACCTCGAGCTGACCGTCTCCCGGGGCGTCGAATGGGGCCTGGATCGGAGCCGCTTCGAACTGGCGATCGGCGGCCGGGCGGTGATCCGGGCGGTCCTGGAGCGCCAGTTCGAAACTCCCGGCTTCGTCGCCGCCGACACCCACATCCACACCCTGACCTTCAGCGGCCACGGCGACGCCCGCCTCGACGAGCGGGTCGCCACCCTGGCCGGAGAAGGGGTCGAGTTCGCGGTCGCCACCGACCACAACCACCAAACCGACTACCGGCCCCGCCAGCGGGAGCTGGGCTTCAGCCCCTGGTACACCGCCGTCACCGGCAACGAGGTGACCACCTCGAACGGCCACTTCAACGCCTTTCCGCTGCCGGCCGACGGCCCGCTGCCCGACCACCGCCTGACCGACTGGGTCCGACTCGTGGCGGACATCCGGGCCAAGGGAGCCCGGGTGGTGATCCTGAATCACCCCCGCTGGCCGGCCGGGGACGGCCCCTTCGACCGGGCCGGCCTCGATCCGGCCACCGGCGCCTCGCGCGCGCTCCTGGAGCTGCCGATGGACGCGGTGGAGCTGCTGAACAGCACCTTTCCCGAGGTCCACCCCGACCCGATCCTGGCCGACTGGTTCGGCCTGCTCAATTCCGGCCGCTTCCTGACCGGAGTCGGCTCGAGCGACTCGCACACCGTCGGCGATCCGGTCGGCCAAGGCCGGACCTACCTCGCCAGCTCGACCGACGACCCGGGTGCGATCGACCCCGAGGAGATGGCCGAGGCCCTCGTCGCCGGCCGAGCGAGCTGCAGCCTGGGCCTCTACGCCGAACTGCGGGCCGGCGGCCGGCCGGTGATGGGCGAACTGTTGTCTCCGGCCGAGGCCGCCGACGGCGTCCAGGTCCGGGTCTGCGCGCCGCACTGGTCCCGGCCGGAGGTCGTGTCGCTCTACCAGGACGGGGTGCTGATCGAGGAGCGGGCGGTCCCGGCCGAACCGGACCGTCCGACCGACCTCCTGCTCGACTTCCGGCTGCCGCCGCTGCGCCACGACTCCTGGCTGGCGGCGGTGGTCCGCGGTCCGCGGGTCGAGGAGGCGTTCTGGCACACCCGCATGCCCTGCTCAATGGCCGTGACCAATCCGGTCCGGCTCGACGACGGCGACGGCGTCTGGCGGTCCCTGGCCGCCCAGGCCGCCGACCTGCTCGGCCCGCCCGGACGACCCACGACCGAGCTGCTGCCGGTCCTCCAGGGCCTGGACCGGCCGCTGCTCGAGCAGACCGCCCGGCTCTTGGCCGAGCGACGAGACGGTTCGCTGGACCGCCTGGCCGCCCTTCCCGGGCGTCACCAGGCTCTGTTCCGCTCCCTCCTCCGCACCCTCCAGGAATGATCGCCGCCCTCCTCCTCGCCCAATCCGCCGCCCTCGCAACCTGGACCGCCGGCGACCTGACCGGCTCCCCCGGCCCGCTGGTCCTCCCTCCCGGCGGCCGCGCCGACCTCGTCCTGATCGCTCCCGTTCCCTGCCGTTCGGCCGGCCTCTGGGTGGACGGCACCGCCGCCGCCCTCCAGGCCTCCTGGACCGGCGAGCCCGGCAGCTTCCTGCCGCTGCCCCGGCAAGGCGATCTCGTGCCGCCCGCCGGCTGGTCTCCGGCCGGTTCGACGAACTCCTCCTGGGCCACCGGCCTCCATCACGCCTACGACGGTCGACCCTCCCGGCTCCATCTCCGGGTCCTCGGGCCGGCGGTGCTCCGGGCTCTGGCTCTGGTCGCGATCCCGGCGCCGACCGCCTTGCCGACGCCGGCGCCGGCCGTTCCCGCCGCCGGCGCCCGCAACGGCTATCCACGACCGCCGGTCGAACCGCGCTCGGCCTGGGGCGCCGCGCCGCCGGCCTGCTCGCCCGGGTACTGCACGGTCACCCACCTCGCCGTCCACCACACGGCCAGCCCGAGCGAGTACCTGAGCGCCGGCTACGCCGAGTGCGCCGCCAACGTGCTCGCCACCCAGACCTACCACATGGTCACCCGCGGCTGGTGCGACATCGGCTATCACTACCTGATCTGCGTCCACGGCCGGATCTGGGAGGGCCGAGCCGGCGGCGACGACGTCATCGGCGCCCACGACGGCCACAACTGCGGCTCGATGGCCACCGCCTTCATGGGCTGGTTCCATCCGCCCTGGAACCAGGCGCCGACCCAGGCGATGCTCGACGCCATGGCCGAACTCGGGGCTTGGAAGTGCGACCAGCGCGGAATCGACCCGCTCGGCACCTCCTGGTACGCCGGCTACGGCGGGCCGGCGCCGAACCTCTACGGCCACCGCGACGTCTCGACGACCGCCTGCCCGGGCGACCTCCTCTACGCCGAGCTGCCGGGGCTGCGCGCCGCCATCGACGGCCTGCTGCAAGGCTCCGGCTGGACCCTGGTGCTCGACAACCCGGCGGCCAGCTTCAGCGGCGCCTGGGCCACCGGCACCAGCTCGCCGGACAAGTACGGCCCGGACTATCGTTGGGCCAGCACCGGCACGGCGCCGGCGGTGGCCTGGTGGAACCCGGACCTGCCCACCGCCGGCCGCTACGAGATCGCCCTCTGGTGGCCGGCCGGCTCGAACCGGAACCCCGCCACCCGGGTCGGCCTGCGCGTGAACGGCCGCCTGCTGGAAACCCGGGTCGACCAGCGCTTCCAGGGCGGACGCTGGAACGTGCTCGGAACCGTCCGGCTCCCGGCCGGCACCGGCACCCCGATCGGATTGTCCAACGACGGGGCTCCCGGCGCCGTGGTGGTGGCCGACGCCCTCCGCCTCGTCCGTCGCTGACGCCATGTCCCGCCACCTCCTCCAAGCCTTCCTGTTCCTGCTCGCCGGCGCCGCCCTCGGCGTGGCCGGCAACGCTCTCCATCCCGGCGGCATCCAGCTCGGCCGCACCGATTACTTCCTGCCCGCCGCCGGCGGCGGCGACGCGGAGGAAGGCGACGACCTCCTGGCCCGGATCCCGCGGATCGGCCTCGAGGAGGCCCGCGCTCTCTGGCAGGAGAGTTGGGACGCCGACCAGAACCGCTGGCGGGAGGAGATCGGGATCTACTTCCTCGACGCCCGCCGGGCCGAAAGCTACGCCGCCGGCCACATCCCGGGGGCCTTCCTGGCCGACCCCTGGAACAAGGACAACGAGGACGTGATCGACGAGGATTTCGCCCGGCGCCTGCGCGAACAGGCCTTCCTGATCGTCGTCTACTGCAACGGCGGCGAGTGCGAGGACAGCCTCAACGTGGCGATGAAGCTCTGGTTGACCTGGCAGATCCCGGTCGAGCTGATCTCGGTCTACGAAGGCGGCATCGGTGAGTGGAAGGGGGCCGGCCTGCCGGTGACCACGGAATGAAGCGCGGCTCCGGTTCCTGGCTGCTCCTGCTGGCCTGTCTGGCCGGCGGCGGGGCGATGATCTTCTTCGGTCTCAAGAAGGCCGTCGACCCGGTGGCTTTCCTCAAGGCCGTGCACGAATACGGCATCCTGCCCGAGTCGGCCCCGCGGCTGCTCAACCTGGTGGCGGTGGCCCTGCCGGCGGTAGAGATCCTCGGCGGCCTGCTGCTCGTCCTCGGAATCTGGCGCCGGGCGGTGGCCGGCACCCTGGCCTTGATGCTGCTCCTCTTCACCGCCGCGGTCCTCCAGCGCGCGCTCGGCCTCCACGCCGAGGCCGGCGGTCCCTTCTGCGCCGTCGCCTTCGACTGCGGCTGCGGCACCGGCGTGGTCCGGATCTGCGCCAAGCTGCTCGAAAACGGCTTCCTGATCCTCTGCTGCGCCTGGGCCGCCCTGGACCGGCGGGACCGCCCGTTCGCTCTCGGCCGCGGATGGTGGAGCTGAGCGAGGACCGGGTCGCCGCCGGCGACGGCACCCCGCTGTGGCGGCGGGAGTGGCGCCCGGACGGGTGCGAGCGGGCCGCGGTCCTGCTCGTCCACGGAGTCGGCGAACACCTCGGCCGCTACGACCGCCACGCCCGCGCCCTGGCCGACCGCGGTCTCCGGGTCCGAGGAGTTGACCTGCGCGGCCACGGCCGTTCCGGCGGGCGGCGCGGTCACGTCCGCCGCTGGGCGGACTACGCCGCCGATCTCGACGCCGCCGCCGCCGGACTCCCCGAACCGTTCCTGCTCCTGGCCCATTCCATGGGCGGCTTGGTGGCCCTCGACTGGCTGCGGGGGCGCCGGCCCCGGGTGCGGGCGCTCGCCCTCTCCTCGCCCCTGCTCGGGGTCGGGGTGCGGGCGCCGGGTTGGAAAGTGGTTCTGGGCCGGGCGCTGTCCCGGATCGCGCCCGGCGTCCACCTGCCGAACGAGCTGCCGCCGGAGGGAATCTGCTCCGATCCTGAGGTGGTCCGACGCTACCTGGAGGATCCCCTGGTCTTCCGTTCGATCACCCCCCGCTGGTTCACCGAGATGGAGCGGGCGCTGGCCCGGGTGCGGGCGGCGGCGCCGGCCGGCCGGCAGCCGCTCTACCTCAACCTGGCCGGCGACGAACGCCTGGTCGACAACGAGGCCGCCGAGGCCTTCGCCGAGGCCTGGGGCGGTCCGGTGCGCCGGCGCCGCTGGCCGGGCCTGCGCCACGAGACCCTGAACGAGCCTCAGGGCGGCGAGGTCCTGGCGGCGATCGCCGACTGGTTCGAGGAACAGCTCGCCGCGACCTGAGCCGGCCTCAACCGTCCTCCGGCTCGAGGCCGACGGTCAGGCGGGCGAAGCCGTCCAGCTCGAAGTGCTCGACCTCGATCCGGACCTCTCGCTCGCGGTCGAGTTCGAACACGCCGACCACCTCCTTGGGCGGATGCCAGGTCCAGTCCTCGACCACGGCCCGGCCGTCCACCCGAACCCGGATGCCGTCGTCGCTGATCGTCCGCAGCCGATAGCGGCCGGCCGGCAGCCGCAGCCGGGTCTCGGCCAGGGTCCCGAAGTGGTCGGACCCGAGCCCGGCCGGAGCCGGATGCCCCGGCGGCAGGAACCCGGCCGGCCCGCCACCGCCGAAGGAGAAGTCGATTCCCTCGGCCGGGAAGGGCTCGACCCCCTCCGCCTGCCGACGCCAGGCCTCCTCGTCCTCGCGCGGATCCACGCTCCAAGGGAAGAAACGGACCTGCCAATCGGCCCGCACCAGCCAGGCGTCGATCGGCCAGAGCGAATCCCCGGCTCGGACGGAGCCGTGCAGCCGGTGCAAACCCGGTCGACCGGCGGTGAATCGGAGCGCGGCCCCGCCGGCGGGCAGGTCCTGGCGCGCCACCGTCACCGCCGGATCGTGGTCGGGCGCCGCCTCCCAGACCGGCGCCAGCCCGGACGGGTGGATCTCGTACTCGCGTCGGCCGGGGCCGGCCGCCCGCAGGAGAAGAAGCGGTTCCTCGTGGTCCCACGGCCCCCAAGGGCCGACGACGATGCTCCGCCGGCCGGCCAGCTCCGGGCGCGCGCCGACCGGACGACTCCGCCCCGGCAGGTCCCCCGGCTCCGGCACCGCCGGAAGCTCCGGCGCCGGAACGGTCTCCAACCGTGCCTCGGCGCCGGCGTCGACTCCGCGCTCGACGCCGACGAGTTCGTTGCCGCCCCAGGAGACCGCCGCCGTCCCGCGCAGGTGGAGGGCCAGGGCGTCGCCCTCGAATCGGTTGCCGGCGACGAGGTTGCCGGTCGCCGCGAGGTCGTTGGCCCGCCCCCAGGGGCGTTCGGCGAAGTCGGTCGGCAGCGCCCAGAGGTGGACGCCGCAGCGGTTGGCGTGGAAGCGGTTGCCGAGGATCCGGTTTCCCCGACTGTGGTCGATGTTCACCCCGCCGCGTTCGAGACCGTAACCCATCTCCCCGTTGCCGGCGATGTCGTTGTCCTGAATCAGACAGTCCTGGGAATACCCGCCCCAGATGCCGCAGATCGCGTTCCCCTCGAGCCGATTGCCGAGGAAATGGTTGCCGAACGAGAAGGTCATCTCGATCCCGTGCGCGGCCGCCCAAGAGAAGTCGTTGGCGAGCAGCAGATTGTCATTGTTGCCGCGCCGGCGGTACCACTCCGATGGATGCCGGCCGCTTTCGCCGAGCGCCTCCCGACCGGCGAAGCCGAAGAAGCCGTCGCCGCCGTGGGTGGCGCTGTTGAGGACGATCCGGTTGCGGCAACACTGCTCGAACATCAGGATCCCGGCCGAGTCCTGGCCGCGGTTGTAGACCCCGTGGCTGTAGCCGCGGACACAGAAGTCGAAAGCGTTGCGGCAGATCAGGTTGTCCGAGGAGCGCCACAGCGCCAGGCCCCAGCCGGAAAGAAAGGAGCAGTCGTTGTCGTAGATCCGGCAGCCGTCCATGCGGTCGAGGACGATGCCGTTCTGGCCGCGCCGGACCCGGACCTCGCGCACCTCGGTGCCGCTCCCGTCCTCGAGGTAGAGCGCGGCGCCGTAGCGCTCGAGCCACTGGTTGTCGTCGTTCTCATGCGGCCACAGCCAGTCGGCTCCGTCCTCGGCCAGCGGAGTCGAACGCAGCCGCTGGCGGAAGTTGTCGGAGAGGTCGGCGCCGGCCACGGTCAGGCGGTCGCAAGCGGTGGCGTGGACGGCGGCCCGATAGCCGTGGACTCGCAGTCCCTCGAGAACCACGCCGTCCGCCCCCTGCAGCCGGATCCCGACGCCTTCGAGCCGGTCCCAGGGGGTGCCGGGCTCGGCGCCGCGCAGCTCGCTGCCGGCGGCGAACCGCACCCGGATGCCGGAGGCCTTGATCCGGATCACGCCGGGATCGCCGCGGTCGGCCAGGACCAGGCCGGCGGGAATGACGACCTCGCAGGACCGGTCGAGCACGAAGTCGTCGTGATCGACGACCACCCGCGGTAGATCCTGGGCAGGCCAGGGAAGGGCGGCCGCCAGCGCCACGACACCGGGCAGGATCAGCATGGCCGCATCCTAGCCCGGCCGAGACCGCTCAATCGATGCCGAGGGCGGCGGCGATTCGGCCGGCGAGGGTTTCGCCGCGGGTGCAGACGAGCAGGCACTCGGCGCTTCCCTCGCTCTGACCGGGCCGGAGCCAGACCGCGGCGGCCGGGGCACCGGGACGGGAGGCGAGGAAGGCCCCCAGCTCGGCCACCGCATCGACGGGGTCGAGCAGGCCCACGGCGTTGCGGGCGCCGGCCAGCAGGTCGATCTCGGCCTCGGCGGCGCTGCCGCCGGGAATCTCGCCACAGAGCAGGAAGCCGCCCTCGGCCAGCCGCGCTCGCGCCCGCGCCGCCAGCTCGCCGGACCCCGACCGCCCGGCGTTGGTGAGATCGTCCAGGATCAGAATCCGGCTCTCGTCGGCCTCCGGGGCGGCGCCCGGAGAGGCCAGGACGTGGGTGACGGTAAGGGCGAAGCCCGGCTCCGAGCCCCCCCTCGGAACGGAGGCCTCGGCCGTCGCCCGGGCGATCGCTTCCTCCGCCTCCAGGGCGGCGAGGTGGCGGCGGGCCTCCCACTCCAGGGACTGGTCGCGGACGATCCCGACTGCGACCACGGCGCCCACCACCGCCGCCACCGCGACCGCCAGCGGGCGGCGACGGCGGCGGCGGCGGCCGGGAGCGGTTGCCGGCACCGGCGGCGGCGGCGGCGCCGCCGCGGAGGCGCAGGCGGCGACCGAAGGGCCGGTCCGGAACTCGCGCAGCGGCGGCGGCTCGGCCGGCAGGTGGGCCGGCCGCGGTCCGCCCAGGGAGGGCAGGTCGGCCGGCTTCAGGGCGAACGGATCCTCCGCTGCCAGCACCGCGTGCAGGTCGAGCAGCATCTCCCGGGCGCTGGAATAGCGACCGCTGATCTCGGCCATGGCCCGGCGGACGATCCACTTCACGGCCTCGGGGCAGCGCCGGGTGATCCGCGAGAGGCCGCCGTGGGCCGGGAAGGAGCCCTCGACCATCGTGAAGAGCACGGCGCCGGCTCCGTAGAGGTCGAAGCGGACGCCGTCGACCTCGTTCACCTTGGCGCCGCGCATCGCCATCCGGACCAGTTCCGGGTCGCGGAAGTACTCGGTGCCGTGGGTGGTCAGGGTCATGGCGGAAGCCAGCGGCGTGACCAGACCGAGGTCGACCAGGTAGGCCCGTTCGCCGCAGACGACCAGGTTGTCCGGCTTGACGTCCTTGTGCCAAAGGCCGCCCTGGTGGTAGCGCTCGAGGGTCAGCAGCAGGTCGGAGGCGTAGGACAGCACCTTGCGCAACTGCGGCGTCGGCAGGCCCTCGCCGCCGCTCTGCGCGTGCAACCGATCGATCACCGTGCTCAGGTTCTCCCCGGGCACGTAGGGCATGACGTAGAAGAAGTGGCGCTCGTCGAGGCCGTGCTCGAGCACCAGGCCGAGCCGGCGGGCGGCTTCGAGGGCCCGGCTCTCGCGCACGATCTGCGGCAGGCTCGGGCCGTCCTGGAGGGCGAAGCTCTTGATCACCACCCGCCGCACCGCCGGGAAGCCGGCCGCGGCCAGCGCCGCCGCTTTGTCCGGGCGCGGCTCGGCGATGAAGAGCCGGGCGCCGGAGCCCCCGGTCGGCAGGCTGCCGACCACCCGATAGCCGGCGAACATCCCCCGGTCCTTGCCCTTGAGGTCCTCGGCCGGAGCGTGGCGCACCACCTCCGTGAGGTGGCGCTCGAAGTGGCCGATCAGGCCCTCGCCGCCGACCAGGGCCAGCGGATTGCGGAGCAGCAGGCGATAGACGCAGAGGCCGGCGTCGCGCAGCTCGAACAGGACCGCCCGCCGATAGTGGGCCAGACGCGACGGATGGTCGGCCAGGAGATTCAGGAGGACGAGCGGCAACAGGATCGCGGCCGAGACCAGGTTGCCGGCCAGCTGGAAGAGATCGCGGACCTCCCGCTTCAGGAAGCGCAGGATCCGGCCCAGGACGAGGAAGAAGAAGCGGATCAGGTGGACCCCGGCCAGGATCAGGAGGACCGCCGCGCCCGCGGCGAGCAGGAAGCTGAGCAGAGGGAAGGCGGATCCGGGCAGGTTCATCGGGGCGGATCGTCCGGGCCGCCGGCGAGGGCTTGGCGCCGGAAGGTCTCCTGCCGGTGCAGGATCTCGGCCAGGGCCTCGTCGAAAGCCGGGTCGTCGGCCTTGTTGGGATTCAGGTCGAGCCCGTTTCGCCGCGCCTCCTCGAGTTCCTCCTCGGTGAAGCTGAAGGTGGTCAGGACCTCCCGGAGCTGCTCGCGCAGCGCCTGGCGCACCCGCTGCAGGCGCCGGGAGACCGTCGGTTCGCTGATCCCGAGGGCGGCCGCGACCTCCTTGCCGCTGCGGCCGTCGAAGACCCGCATCCGATAGATCGAGAAATCCATGAAATCGGATGCCCGTTCGACCTTGCGGACCGCCGCCTCGACCTTGGCCCGGAACATCGCCGCCTCGTAGTCGGCGTCGGGGGCGGGCTCCGTCGCCTCCCCGCTCCAGGACTCGTCCAGAGAGGTGGGCCGCTTCCCGCTCCCCCTCTTCTTCGCCATCCGTCGGTCGAGCTCATCACCGAGGGTGTGGCGGGCGATCGCCAGCACCCAGGTCGAGAAGCGGGCGCCGCGGGACGGGTCGTGCCGGTCGATGCAGTTGGAGAGGGCGGCCAGGGTCTCCTGGGATAGGTCCTGGACCGTCTCGGGGCCCACCCAGCCCCGGCCCCAGCGCCGGATCTGCGCCCTCAGCACCGGCCCGAAGGTCTCCCACAGCTCGAACCAGGCCTCCGGGTCGCGAGCGCGGAGGCGGCCGACGAAGCGGGTGGTGAGGTCGCTGAGCATGACCGGATTCTAGGCGGCAGGCGCCCAGGCTCCGGGTACGGCCGATCCCGGGCGCGGATTCGCCCCTTCCCGGGCGGAATTCCGCGGGCCGGCGAAAGGGCGGTCCGGCTCTTCCCAACAAGGGAGCGAGGCCGGCAGGCGCCGGCCGGTTCCCCAGGCTCAGGCAAGAACACGAACCATGAAGACCCTGCTCAAGATCCTCGTCCTCGTCGCCGCCCTCGGCTGCGTCGCCGCCCTCGTCGCCGGCCCGGATCGGATCGGCGCCGTAGTCCACCAAGCCCACGTCTCGATCAACCAGGTGATCGACGAGAACATCTCCGACCCGGTCGCCCTGCGCAGCCAGCTCCGCAAGCTGGAGAAGGAATACCCCGACCGCCTGGCCGCGATCCGCGGCGATCTGGCCGAACTCGAGGAGCAGAAGAGCCAGCTCGAGCGGGAACGGGCGGTGGCCCTGCGGGTCGTGGCTCTGGCCGAGGCCGACCGGGACGACCTCGTCGCCCGGCTCGAGCGGGGCGTCGGCGCCGCCGAGGGTCTGGCGAAGACCGCCGCCTGGAGCCCCGACCCGCGGCTGCCCGATTCCCACGCCCGTCTGCTGCAGGCCCGACTGGAGCGGATCCAGCACACCATCCTGGCCTACGCCAACCGCGCCAAGGACGCGGAACGGGACCTCGGCTACCTCGAGCAGCAGGAACAGCGCCTGCGCAACCTGCTCGCCCAGCTCGAAGCCGAGCACGCCCAGTTCCGGGCCCAGCTCCTCCAGCTCGACCGGCAGGTGGACGCCGTCGCGCGCAACGACCGGCTGATCCGGCTGATGGAAAAGCGGGAGAAGACCATCCGCGAACTGAGTCGCTACGAGGTCGGCAGCCTCGACCAGCTCCAGGGCCGGCTGGCCGAGATCCGGTCCCGCCAGGAAGCCCGGCTCGAGGTCCTGGCCGATGTCCAGTCCGAGCACAGCTACGAGGACCAGGCCCGCATCGAGGTCGAACTGAACGGCTCGACCGCGCCGGCGCGGGAAGCGGACTGGATCCATCGGCTCGAGACCCCGGCTGCGGCCGGCTTCTGACCGGGAATCGGCCTGCCGACCGCGGGCGCCGGATCCGTCCAGGATCCGGCGCCCTCCCATCCCGCCGACAGGTCCGGGGACGCTCCTGATCGAGCTAGTCGGCGGCGGCCCGGGTTCCGTCGGCCGGGGGACGGCTCGAGAGCATGACCGCGATCGCGCGGGTCCGCTCCTGGGTGGCCAGGATGATCTGGACCGAGGCGGTCAGCGGCACGGCCAGGAAGGCCCCCAGCACTCCCCAGAGGCTGCCCCAGAAGACGACCGAGATCACGATCACCAACGGCGACAGGTTCAGCTCCCGCCCCAAGACCTTCGGCTCGAGGAAGTTGCCGAGGAGGAAGTTCAGAGCCAGGTAGGAGACGATAATGATCGCCACCGTTCCCCAGCCGTGGGTGGCCAGGGCGTAGACCGCGGGCAGAATGCCGGCGACGATGCTGCCGAAGGTCGGGATGTAGTTGAGCAGGAAGGTCATCAGCCCGAAGAGCAGGGCGTACTGCACCCCGAGCAGGACCAGCAGCAGGTAGGCGATCGTCCCGGTCAGGAGCGAGACCAGCGTCTTGACTCCGAGGTAGCGCTGGATCCCGATCGCGATCGTGTCGAGCACCTCCGCCGCCTCCTCGCGCCGGTCGCCGGCGATGGCCAGGATCTTGCGCTTGAAGACCGCCTGCTCGGCGAAGATGAAGATCATGTAGATCATCACCAGGACGAGGCCGCGGGTGAAGCCGAGGCCGCTGCCGATCAGGTCGGCGGCGAGTGCCTGCGGATCGATTTGCTCGAGGCCGTTGATCACCATCCCGGCCAGGGTTTTGGGCATCCGCGTCTCCGGCGCCTGCAGCATGTCCTCGATCCGCTGCTTGACGCTCGGCCAGCCAGGAGCCGGCGCCGCCAGGCCGTCCTCGCCGGCGGCCGGCGCCGGCCCGCTGCCCGGCTCGGCCGCGGCCTCGCCCGGTTCCTCGTCGACGAGGTGCGGCAGGATCGGGTCGGTCGGCACCGAGGCGTTCGAGGTCAGGATGCTCTCCAGGTTGGCCTGGAGCAGCATCCCGGCCTGGGCCAGGCCGAAGAACAACAGCACCGTGAGGAGGATCACGGTCACCGGCGGCGGGATGTGCCAGGCAGCCAGCCGGCGAACCAGCGGCTGCAGGACGTTGGTCAGCAGCAGCGCGATCACCAGCGGCTGCAGGATGCCGGCGCCGGCGTGCAGCACCCAGCCGACCAGGATCGTGGCGATGATCCCGAGCAGGAAGGTCAGGCTGCGGCCGGGGGCGCGCATGGCTTCAGCCTAGGAGCGCCGTCCCTTCCGGCGATACCCTTCTCCGGTGATCGCCTGGCTCTGCGCTCTTCTCACCGCTCTCGGCGCGGGCGGCGGCCCGGACGGCGCCGATGCCCCGGCTCGGCCGAACCTGGTCCTGATCCTGGCCGACGACCTCGGCTGGTCGGACCTCGGCTGCCAGGGCGGTCCGGCCTTCCTCTCCCCCAGGATCGACGCCCTCGCCGCCGAGGGCATGCGCTTCACCGACGCCTACGCCGCCGCCCCGAACTGCGCCCCGACCCGGGCGGCCCTGATGACCGGACTGAGCGGTCCGCGAACCGGGGTCCTCACCGTCGGCTCGCCGGCCCGCGGCCGCGCC
This sequence comes from Planctomycetota bacterium, assembly GCA_003696625.1. Lineage (GTDB taxonomy): Bacteria > Planctomycetota > UBA1135 > UBA1135 > UBA1135 > J029. The sequence goes on along the minus strand of RFGR01000082.1, from coordinate 14,932 downwards.
GAGCACCGCCGCCTGGTGCCGCCGCCGAACCGGACCGAACTGGCTCCGGGCTTCCGGACGCTGGCCGAACTCCTGCACCAGGCCGGCTATCGGACCGGGCACTTCGGCAAGTGGCACCTCGGCGCCGACCCGGGCTCCGGCCCGCTGGCCCAGGGCTTCGAAGTGAACGTCGGCGGCGACCGCCGCGGGCATCCGCCGAGCCACTTCGCCCCCTGGCGGAAGGAGGGCGACGGCCCGCTACCCGGCCTGGAAGAGGCTCGGCCCGGCGAGTACCTGACCGACCGCCTGACCGACGAGGCGATCGCCTGGCTGGGCAACGGCGACCGGCGGCCCTTCTTCCTCTACCTGTCTCACTACGCCGTCCACACTCCGATCGAGGCCCCGGCGGAGACCGTCGGCCGCTGCCGGGGGCGTCTCGGCGACCGCGGCCCGAGCCGACCGGACTACGCGGCGATGGTCGTCCACCTCGATCGGGCCACCGGCCGGCTCCTGGACGCGCTCGCCGAGCTGGGGGTGGCCGACGACACCTTGGTCGTGTTCACCTCCGACAACGGCGGCCTCGGCGGCTACGCCGCGGCCGGCGTCCCCGGCTCGCCGGAGGTAACCCGGAACGCCCCGCTGAAGGGCGGCAAGGGCATGCTCAGTGAAGGCGGAATCCGGGTTCCGCTGATCGTCCGCTGGCCGGGCCGGGTGCCGGCGGGCACCATCCGCGCGGTGCCGGTGACCACCCTCGACCTCTTCCCGACCCTGCTGTCGGCGGCCGGAATACCGCTCGGCGACCGCCCCTGCGACGGCCTCGACCTCGTGCCGCTGCTCCGCGGCGAGGTCGCGACGCTGCCGGCCCGCGATCTGGTCTGGCACATGCCGGTCTACCTCGAGAGTTCGGCCGCCCGCGGAACCTGGCGCTGCACCCCGTCGGCGGCGATCCGCCGCGGCCGCTGGAAGCTGATCGAGACTTTCGCCGACGGCCGGGCCGAGCTCTACGACCTGGCCGCCGACCCGGGCGAGAGGGTCGACCTCGGCCGGACCCGGCCGGACCGGGTGCGCGAGCTGCGGGCCGCGCTCGCCGCCTGGCGGCAGCGGACCGGAGCGCCGATGCCGGGCCCGCGACCGCTACGCTGAACGACCGAGCCATGCTGTCCGCCCTCGCCCTGAGCCTCCTCGCCGCGCCGCAGGACTCCCCGCCGCCCGGCTTCACCCCCCTCTTCGACGGCCGCACCTTCGCCGGCTGGCGGGGCCGTCCCCACCTCGCCCCGGGCAGTGAGGAGACCTGGACCGAGGAAGAACGGGAGCGCCGCCGAAACGAGTGGGAAGCCGACCTCCTGGCCCACTGGCGGATCGAGGACGGCGAGATCGTCAACGACGGCCAAGGGGTCTTCCTGACCACCGACCGCGACTGGGGCGACTTCGAGCTGCTGCTCGAGTACCGAACCGTGCCGCTGGCCGACAGCGGCATCTACCTGCGCGGCTGTCCGCAGGTCCAGATCTGGGACACCACCGAGGCCGGCGGCAAGTGGGAACTCGGCGCCGACAAGGGATCGGGCGGGCTCTGGAACAACCAGCGCTTCCCGCGCGATCCCCTGGTCCACGCCGACCGGCCGTTCGGCGAGTGGAATCGGCTCCGCATCCTGATGGTCGGCGCCCGGGTCTCAGTCTGGCTGAACGGCCTGCTGACGGTCGATCACACCCCGCTCGAGAACTACTGGGACCGGACCCGCCCGATTCCGGCCCGCGGCCCGATCCAGCTCCAGACCCACGGTGGGGAGATCCGCTTCCGCAACCTGTACCTACGTGAGATCCAACCCGAGGAGGCCAACTTGATCCTCGCCGCCGCGGGCGACGAGGGCTTCCGCCGGATCTTCAACGGCCGCGACCTGCGCGGCTGGGCGGGACCGGTGGCCGACTACGTGGTGGTCGGCGGCGCCCTCCAGTGCCGGCCGGGGCGGGGAGGCACGATCTACACCGAGGAGGAGTTCGGCGACTTCGCCGTCCGCCTCCAGTTCCTGCTTCCGCCCGGCGGCAACAACGGTCTGGCGATCCGCTACCCCGGGAGCGGCGACACGGCCTACGTCGGTATGTGCGAGGTCCAGGTCCTCGACGACTCGGCGCCCCGCTACGCCGGCCTCAAGCCCTGGCAGTACCACGGCTCGATCTACGGCATGGTGCCGGCGGCGCGCGGCTACCTGCGGCCGCCGGGAGTGTGGAACTTCGAGGAGGTCACGGTCGTGGGCTCGCGGATCCGGGTCGAGCTGAACGGGACGATCATCACCGAGGCCGACCTGGCCGAGATCGAGCAGCCGATGAGCGGCCACGAGCATCCCGGTCGGACGCGGACGCGCGGGCACTTCGGTTTCGCCGGCCACAACAACCCGGTCCGGTTCCGCGAGGTCTTCGTCCGCCGGCTCGACTAGTCGGGCGTCCGGACGACCAGCGGCGGGATGGCCTCCACCCGCGCCGCGGCCGGCAGCACCGAGACCTCGATCCGGGCCTTGGCGGCGGCGCGGGCGACCGCCCGCAGGACGCCGCCGGCCGGGGCGGAGAAGATCCGACCGTCGCCGGCGGCGAGTTCCTCCTCCCCCTCCCCCTGCTGCAGCCGGATCCGCCCCTCGAGCACCGAGATCTCACAGCGCTGATCCGGGGCCAGGGCCTGTTCGATCGCGACCGGCCGGCCGTCGGCCGGCACGGTGAGCCGACGAGCGGCGGTGACCGCCCAGACCCGGTAGGCCCGGGCGGCGCCGGGCCGGACTTCGGTGTCGGCCCAGCGGATGGCGCTGCCTTTCAACCGGGCGGCCTCGCGGAACGGCTCCTCCCCGTCGGCGGCGCGGCTCTCGACCCTCCACGCCGCCGGTCGCGAGTCCGGCCGGTCCCAGCGCAGGCCGACCCGGGTCCGGGCGACCCGATCGACGTGGAGGCCGAAGGGCGACGGGAGCAAGGCCTCCGGCGGCACGAAGCGGGCCGCCAGCTCGTGCAGGAAGCGGACCTCGTCCGGCGACAGTTCCTCGGCCGCCAGGGACTCGTCCAGCGCCCGCGGATCCAGGTCGGCGAGCCAGCCGAGGAGCACGCAGGCGGCCAGGTAGCTGCCGAGCCGGGTCGGTCGGCGGCCGTCGACGCGCCGCAACGGCCAATCCGGACGGGCTTCGGCCAGGGCCCGCCAAGCGGATCCGATCGGCGCCAGCGGCGCTCCAACGACCTCCGCCAAGCCGCGGCAGGCCTCCTCCATCCGCTCTAGCTCCTCCGGGTTCCCGCTCGGCGCCCAGGGCAGGAAGAGCAACGGTCGGGCGCCGCAGCGCCGAACCTCGGCCGCCAGCAGACGGCCGTTGCGGAGCATCAGGACCGGGTTGCCGGCGGCCACCCGGGCGCTTTCCTGGAGGACGACCACGTCCCAATCCCCGGATCGGATCAGCTCGGTCGAGCGGCCGGCCACCCAGTGGCGCTCGAGGGTCGCGTCCTCGGGGGCGCGGGCCTCGGTCTCGATCACCCAGGGCAGACGGGAGGAGGCGGCCAGGGCGGCGACCATCTTCGGCAGGCCGTTGGCGGCGGTGGCGACGTCGCCGAGGAACAGCACCCGGAGGTCCGGCTCCGGGCGGGGCGGCTCGAGGACTTCCGGCTCCTGGGCGGCCCAGGCCAGGAGGAGCGACGGCAGGAGGGAGAAGGGCACGGATCCGCGCTTGGAGGGAACCGGCCCTCCATCCTAGGATCCGTCCACTGGAATCGCTGGAGATCCGGGCACCGCCCGGTCGATCCAGCCTCTGGAGCCGCCTTCGATGTCCCTCCTTCCGCTTCTGCTGGTCGCCCTCGGTCTCGCCCTGGCGGTGGCCGCCACGGGGGCTCGACGGCGGGAACTCCGGGAGCTGCAGCGGGGCCTGGAGGAGCGGACCGAAGCGAAGCGCAAGGGCAGCCATCGGGCTCGGCTGCAGTTCCCGCACGTCGACCTGAGCCGGTGCATCGGGTGCGGCACCTGCGTCGCCGCCTGCCCGGAGGAGGGCGTGCTGGAGGTGATCCACGGCCAGGCCCTCGTCGTCCACGGCGCCCGCTGCGTCGGTCACGGCCGCTGCGCGGCCGAATGCCCGGTCGGAGCCATCGCCCTGACCCTCGGGGATCTGTCCGAGCGGCGGGACATCCCGGCCCTGACCGACCGGCTGGAGGTTCCGGGGCGGCCGGGCCTGTTCCTGGCCGGCGAGGTCACCGGCTACGCGCTGGTCCGGACCGCCATCCAACATGGGGCGACCGTGGCGGCGGAGGTGGCCCGGCGGGCCGCCGCCGAACCGGCGCCGCCGGGCGACGATCTCGTGGATCTCTGCATCGTCGGCGCCGGCCCGGCCGGGCTGGCCTGCGCCCTCGAGGCCCGCCGGCTCGGGCTGTCGCTGGTCCTCCTGGATCAGGAAGAGGTGGTCGGCGGTACGGTCGCCAAGTATCCGCGCAACAAGCTGGTGATGACCCAACCGGTCGAACTGCCGCTGCACGGCCGGCTCGACCGGACCAGCTACCGCAAGGAGGAGCTGATCGAACTCTGGGAGCGGATCGCACGCGAGCAGGAACTGCCCTTCGCAGGCGGCCACGAGTTCCTCGGCGCCGCCCCCGACGGCAGCGGCGCCTTCGCCGTGACCACCAGCCGCGGCGTCCACCGGGCCCGATACGTCTGTCTGGCCCTGGGCCGTCGCGGCACGCCGCGCAAACTGGGGGTGCCGGGCGAGGACTCGCCCAAGGTCTGCTATGCGCTGCAGGACGCCCGATCCTGGCGGAACAAACGCCTGCTGGTGGTCGGCGGCGGCGACAGCGCCATCGAGGCCGCCCTCGGCCTGGCCGAGCAGCCCGGTAACCAAGTCACCTTGTCCTACCGGAAGGCGGCCTTCTTCCGACTCAAGGCCCGCAATGAGGCCCGGATCGAACAGGCCGCCGCCGAGGGCCGGATCGAGGTGGTCTACTCCTCCACCGTCAGCGAGATCGGACCGGACGAGGTGGTGCTCCTGGTCGGCGAGGGCGAAGCGAAGGAGGAGCGGCGGATCGGCAACGACGCCGTCTTCGTCCTGGCCGGCGGCATTCCGCCCTTCCCGTTGCTCGAGACCTGCGGCGTCTCCTTCGACCCGGCCGACCGTCCGACCGCGGCGCCCCTGGTGGATCAGGGGCCGGGCCTGTTCGGCGCCCTCCTCACCGGACTGTTCCTGACCCTGGCCGCGATCGCTTGGGTGGCCGCCTTCCGGGGCTACTACGCCCTCGAGCCGGCCGCCCGGGCGGGGCACGAACTCCATCCGCTGCTCCGCTCCTCGCGCGGAGTCGGCCTCGGCTTCGGCATCGCCGCCGCCGGCCTGATCCTGCTCAACCTGAGCTACCTGGTCCGGCGAAGCCCGCGCCTCCGCTTCGCCCTCGGCTCGCTGCAGGCGTGGATGACCGGCCACGTCGCCACCGGCGTCCTGGCCTTCGTGCTGGCGATGCTCCACGCCGGCCTCGATCCGGGGGCCACGGTCGGCGGCCGGGCGCTGCAGTGTCTCGGGGTCCTGGTCGCCACCGGCGCGGTCGGTCGCTACTTCTACTCTTTCGTCCCGCGGGCGGCGAACGGCCGCGAGCTGGCCCTGGACGAGGTCGAGAGCCAGCTCACGGCGCTGTCCTCGGCCTGGGACCAAACCCACCGCGAGTTCGGCGCCCGGATCCGACAGGAGATCGAGGAGCTGGTCCGGCGCCAGCGCTGGGAACGGTCCTTCCTCGGCCGCCTCTGGGCGCTGGTCGCCGGCCAGCGGAGTCTCCGCCGGGCACTGGCCGAGATGCGCCGGCAGGGCCGCCGGGCGGGCATCCCGGCCAGCCAACTGCGCCAACTCGCCACCCTCGCCCGCCGCGCCCACCGCACCGCCCTGGTCGCCGCCCACTTCGAGGACGTGCGGGGATTGATGGCCAGCTGGCGCTTCCTCCACCGCTGGATCGCACTGCTCATGGTCCTGGTCCTCCTCGCCCACGTCGTCACCGCACTTCGCTTCGCCGACTTGCCCGGAGAGCTGTTCGGATGAAACTGCGCGACCCCCGCCTCTGGCTGGCGCTGGCCAGCCTGGTCGCGGTGGCGGTCCTCGCCTTGCGCGACTGGCGCCACGCCACCTCTCCCGGACCGCTCCATCCGGTCCACGCCCGGGAGCGCGAACTGCACGGACGCGGCAGCTGCGCCGAATGCCACGGTCGGGGCGACGACGCCGGCGGCATGGCCGCCGCCTGCGCCGAATGCCACGAAGAGGTGGCGGCCCAACGCCGGGATGGCCGCGGGTTGCACGGAACCCTGGCCGCCGAACTGCGGGACGCCTGCGGCCGCTGCCACCCCGAGCACCTCGGCGATGCCTTCGAACCGACCGGAGAGACCGTCTTTGCCCAGGCCGGCCTGTCGCGATCCGAGTTCGACCACTCGACGGTCGAGTTCCTCTTGACCGGCCGGCACGACGACCTCGGCTGCAAGGACTGCCATCCGCGGGCGGAAGCGGATCCCCTGCCGGCCGGGCAGCCGCGCTTCCTCGACCGCCGCCAGGACTGCACCAGTTGCCACGAGGATCCCCACCGCGGCCGAATGCGCCGGGCCTGCGAGGACTGCCACGGTCAGGAGGCGAAGTTCGAGCAGGTGGCGGCGTTCCGCCACGATTCGCGCTTCCCGTTGGTCGGCGGCCACGCCGGCCGCGCCTGCACCGAGTGCCACCCGAAGGAAAGCCTGCAGTCGGTGGAGGCCCTGGACGCCGGCGTGCCCGAGGACGGCTGGCGCGACTGCCGCTCCTGCCACGACTCCCCGCACGCCGCCCCCTTCCTGGCCGCCGCCGCCGCCCGCCGCGGCCTGGCGGAGGGAACGAGCTGCGAGGCCTGTCATCCGGTCGAGGGACCGGCTTTCGCCGAGGCCGAACTGGACCCGGCCGATCACGCCGGCAGCGGTTTCCCGCTGTCGCCTCCCCACGCCCGGGCCGCATGCACCGACTGTCACGGCGAGAAGGACGGCCAGCGGACGTGGCGCGAGCGCTTCCCCGGTCGCGCGCCCGACCAGTGCGCGCTCTGCCACGAGGACCCCCACCGCGGCCAGTTCGCCGGCGGTCCCTTCGCCGGCGGCTGCCTCGAGTGCCACGACGAACAGAGCTGGAAGCCGCCGCTCTTCGACGCCACCCGGCACGAGCGCGCCCGCTTCGCCTTGACTGGGGCCCACCGCCGGGCGGAGTGCGCCGACTGCCACCTCGATCCTCCTCCCGGACAGCCGCGGCGGTTCCGACCCCTCGACCGGCTCTGCCAAGACTGCCACCGCGACGCCCACCGCGGCGCCTTCGCCGCCCGCGCCGCCGCCGCGCCGCCGGCGGGCACCTGCGCCTCTTGCCACGGCACCGAGGCCTTCGCGCCGGCCCTGGCAGGCAGCTTCGATCACGGCGCCGACGCCTCCTTCGCCCTCCGCGGCGCCCACCAAAGGGCCGAGTGCCGGGCCTGCCACCCCGAGCTGCCCGAGCCGGAGGCGGCGACCGGCCGCACCTTCGCCTTCGTCGCCGACCGGGTCGAGGGCGATCCCCGCCTCTGCGCGAGCTGCCACGAGGACGTCCACCGCGGCGCCTTCGATCGGCCGGAGGCGCCGGCCGTGCCCGGCGGCGGGGTGGGCTGCGCCCGCTGCCACGACGAGGAGTCCTTCCGCCGTCTCCGCACCGGCGCCTTCGACCACGGCGCCTGGACCGGCTTCGCCTTGGTCGGCGCCCACCGACAGACCGACTGCGCCGGCTGCCACGGCCGCAGCGACCAGGAGCCGCCGCCCGGCGGCCGCAGTCTCGGCCGGGTCTCGGACCGCTTCCCCGGCCCCGCCGAGCGCTGCGTCACCTGCCACCCCGACCCTCACCTCGGAGTCTTCGACCGCCTTGGTCTGCCGACGGCGGCCGAGGGCGCTGTGGGCTGCGCCCGCTGCCACCAACCGATCTCCTTCCGCGCCCTGACCCTGGCCTCCTTCGACCACGGCCGCTGGACCCGCTTCCCCCTCGGCGGCCGCCACGCCGAGGCCTCCTGCGACGCCTGCCACCCACCGCTGGCCGGCCGGACCCCGACCGGTCGCACCCACGCCACCGCCCGGGGACTCGACTGCGCAAGCTGCCACGATGACCCGCACGTCGGCCAGTTCGCGGTCGCCGGCCGCACGAACTGCGCCCGCTGCCACGACGACCGGGCCTTCCAGCCGGCCCGCTTCGATCACCAGAAGGACTCCCGCTTCCCGCTCGACGCCAACCACGTCCGCCTCGACTGCGAGGCCTGCCACAAGCCCTGGCCGCTCCGCGGCGGCGGCAGCGCGATCCGCTACAAGCCGCTCGGCACCCGCTGCCAGGACTGCCACAGCACGGGCGCCGGTCGCCCGATCCGATGAACCACCCCCGTCTCGCTCTGCTCCTGGCCGCGACGGCCGTCGCGGCCGCCCCCTCCGCCGGCGCTCAGGAGCCCGGGGTCACCCGGGTCGAGGCGCGGGTGACGAGCGCCTCCCCCGGGCGGGTCTCCCTCGACCGCGGCCGGGACGCGGGGGCCGAACCCGGAGACCGGGTGCGGATCCTCGAGATCGGCGCCCCGCCCCGGGACGGCCGGGTCGAGACGGTCAGCGAGCGCGACTGCATCGTCCGCCTCGACGACCCGGCCGCCGAGGTGGAGATCGGCTCCCGGGCCGAGATCCTGGTCCCCTCCGACCGCCTGGCGGCTCGTGCCGCCGAGCAGGGAGCGGCCGGCGGCGAACGCCGCCACCCCGGCTGGAGCCGGGCGCCGGACGAATGGAGCCAGGACATGCCGCTGCTGGCCAAGTCCAAGGGGCGCAAACCGGAGGAGCGGCCGGCGGAGTGGCACGGGCGCGCCTACGCCGGATTCGACCTGACCGACGACCGGCAGGGCGGCGGCCGCCGCTACCTGCTGGCCCGGAGCGGCGCCGACCTCGAGGCCGCGAATCCCTTCGGCCGCGGCGGCCGCCTGGACATCGACTTCGAGATCAACCACCGCTCGGACTACCAGCGCAGCGGCGACACGGTCAGCGACACCACCCTACGCCTCGACCGCCTGGCCTGGACCGTCGGCGGCGACCGCCACCGGCCGGCCCGCCTGGCCTTCGGCCGCTTCCTGCCCGAAGACCTGCCCGAGTTCGGCATCCTCGACGGCACCGAAGTGTCCTACGGCTTGTCGCCGGAGAACCGGGTCGGCGCCAGCCTCGGCTTCTTGCCCGAGTTCGGCCGCGAGCTGGCCACCGGCAAGGACCTGCAGACCGCCGCTTTCGTCTCGCACCGTTCGGGCGACGGCGCCTTCCGCGCCGCCGGCGGCTTCCAGAAGACCTGGCACGAGGGCACGGCCGACCGCGACCTCCTGGTCGGCAAGATCGGCTGGTCGCCCCCGACCGGCTTCAACCTCTACTCCACCGCCTGGGTCGACTTCTACGATTCGACCGACACGGCCAAGTCCACGGGTCCCGAACTGACCCAGTTCTACGGCGCCGCCGGCTGGCGCTCGGAGAAGGGCAACGGCTTCCGTCTCGGTCTGTCCCGGATCCGCTTCCCGCAGACTCTGCGGGCGCAGCTGAGCGACGTCACCCTGAGCCAGCTCGCCGACAACCAGACCGACCGGGTCGATCTCTCGGCCTGGCGCCGGCTGACCCCGGACCTGCGCCTGAGCGCCGGCCTCGACCACTGGAGCGACGAAGACGGCAGCGGCGGCGGCGGCCGGCTGCGGGCCGACTGGCGCGACCCGCTCTTCGCCGGCGGCGATCTCGGCCTGACCCTGGCCTTCAACCAGGGCCAGTTCCACGAGGTGGCCAGCGCCCGCCTCGACGCCGACTGGGAGACCTCGCTCGGTGCCTGGCGACTGGCCTGGGAGACGGCGCGGCAGAAGCAGATCGACTTCGTCGGCAGTCAGGAAACCCTGCTCCAGCATCTCTTTCAGTTAAGCTGGGATCTCGCCGGCGCCTCGGGCTGGGCCTCCTCGGCCTACCTCGAGCAGCGCCTCGGGGACGAGCAGGACTCCCTCACCCTCGGTCTCTACCTCCAGTACCGCTTCTGATGAACCGCCTCCACCGCCCTCTCCGGCTGGCGGCCACCGCCGGCCTGGCCCTCACCATCACCCTCGCCTGCGCCCGCGGTCTGAAGGACACCCCGGTGCAGTCCTGGTGGGAGGGCTTCGGGCCGGTGATCCCGCACGACAAGTTCCCGGCCGACTGCCAGCTCTGCCACACCGGCCAGGGCTGGCACGAGATCAAGGCCGACTTCTCCTTCGACCACGCCGCCGAAACCGGCTACGAACTCGAAGGGGCCCACGCCCAGGCCCAGTGCCTGCGCTGCCACAACGACCGCGGGCCGGCGGCCGACTTCGCCGCCCGCGGCTGCGCCGGCTGCCACGAGGACGTCCACCTCGGCCAGCTCGGCCAGGACTGCGAACTCTGCCACGGCAAGGAGAACTGGCAGCCGCAGGGCCAGATCGCCCAGCACCAGCAGACCCGCTTCCCGCTGGTCGGCGCCCACGCGGCGGCCCCGTGCCGCTCCTGCCACCCGGCGGCCGAGATCGGCGTCTTCGTGCCCGCCGACACCGAGTGCCTGAGCTGCCACGCCGACAACCTGGCCGCGGCCAAGAGCCCGGACCACCTGGCCCAGGGCTGGACCGACGGCTGCGACCGCTGCCACATCCCGACCGCCTGGACCGGCGCCGCCTTCAACCACGGCTGGTGGCCGCTGACCGGCGCCCACGCGGCGGCGAAGTGCGCCGACTGCCACGGCGGCGGCGTCTACGCCGGCACCGACCCGAACTGCTTCTCCTGCCACGCGACGGAGTACGGCGGCACGACCGACCCCGATCACGCCGCCCTCGGCCTGCCGACCGCTTGCCGCCAGTGCCACACCACCCGCGGCTGGAAGCCGGCAAACATGAACCACTCGGGGCTGAGCGGCGCCTGCGTCGACTGCCACCTGGACGACTACCTGAACACGACCAGCCCCGACCACCAGGCCCAGGGCTACCCGACCACTTGCCAGGACTGCCACGACACCCAGAACTGGAACAACGCCGTCTTCGATCACGGCGGCATCAACTCAGGCTGCGTCTCCTGCCACCTGGCCGAGTATCAGGCGACGACCGACCCGGACCACCAGGCGATGGGCTTCCCCACCACCTGCGAGGACTGCCACGACACCAAGAACTGGGCCCACGGCACCTTCGACCACAACGGCATCGTCGACAACTGCGTCTCCTGCCACCTGGCCGAATACCAGGCGACGACCAACCCGAACCACCAGGCGGCCGGTTTCCCGACCACCTGCGAGGACTGCCACGACACGGTCAACTGGAACCACGGCACCTTCGACCACGACTTCCCGATCACGAGCGGCAAGCACAAGGGATTCGCCTGCGCCAAGTGCCACAAGAACACGGCCAACTACGCCGACTTCACCTGCATCGACTGCCACGCGCACCGGAAGTCCAAGATGGACGACGAGCACAGGGACGTGAACGGCTACGTCTACGCATCGCCGGCCTGCTACTCCTGCCACCCGAACGGCAAGGCGGACTGAGGCCTCAGGCGCCGGTGCGGAGCCGGCCGTCCTCGAACCAGTAGAAGGCGACCGTGCTCGAGCGCAACATGTCGTCGCGGCGGTAGGCCGGGAAGCCGAGAGGACGGGCCCGGGCCCGTTCGACCGCCGTCCGGAACGCCGCCGCCGGCAGGCCGAGGTCGGCCTCCCGCCCGGTGCCGCCGCGGCCCACCGGCAGGAAACGGTAGAGGTGCCAGGCGTGCAGACGCAGGCCGGCGGCGCGGCGGGCGGCCAGGAAGTCGGCCAGCGCGGGCAGCGCAGCGGCGTTCCGCCTGGTGACGACCGTGCCAATCGTCACCTCCTTGCCGGCGTCCAGGAGTTCGTCCAGTCTCGCCAGGACGATGGCATGGTGGCTGTCCGGACCGGAACGCAGTCGATCATGCTCGTGCGGGTCGGCCGCATCGAGCGGCAGGAGGTAGCGATCGACCCAGTCGAAGCGGGCGAAGCCGGTCGGCGGCGCCAAGCCGTTGCTGCCGACCTGCACCTCCAACCCGAGGTCCCGCGCCCGCCGACCGACCCGCTCGAGATCGTGCGGCCAGAGCAAGGGCTCGCCGCCGCCGAAGACGACGCTGTGGATCCCGCCGGCGGCGAGGCCGGACAGCAGGCCCTCGACCTGGTGCGGCGAAGCGACGTCGAAGCGGGCCGCGGCGGCGCAGTAGGCGCAGCCCATGTTGCAGTTCGGCAGCAGGAACAGGGCCGCGATCCGCTTGCCGGGCGGAACGGGCGGCGGCGTGCTCATCCGGGCAGGATAGGCGCCGCCGCCCGCGAGCCGCAGGAGCTCAGAACTCCTCGTCCGAGCCCGCGCCGGAGGACGCCAGCGCCGCCGCCGCCGCCGCCGGCACCTCGACGGTCGTGCTGCCGATCCCGCTGATTACCACCCGGGTCGAGCGCTTCAGCTCGATCTCCCGGCCGCGGAAGCTGCCCTTGCTGACCACCTCGTAGGCGAAGCCCTGGATGCGTCCGTCGGCGCCGACGGTCAGCTCGAAGCTGCCGGAGTGCTCGAATTCGGGCCCGCGGCCGCCGGGTCGGCGCAGGCCGCCGAGCTTGGCCGCGCCCTCCGGGGTGAGGGTGCCGTGGTAGTGAACCGCGCCGCCCTCGCCCTCGCTCCGTTCCACCTCGCCGACACCAGCGCCCAGGTCGGCCAGGAGCGCGTGCGGCAGCGGCGCCCGCAGCAGCATCATCCGGTCCATCATCGCCCGCCGCTCGGGATCGGGCTCCCGGGCGCCGCCCGCCGGCGGCGGACCGGCCCCGGGAGGGGGCTCGGCCCCCTCGGGAGGACGCCCCCCCTCGGGAGGTTCACCGCCGGCACCTTCGCGGCGACCGCCGAGGCGGCCGGCAGCGGCGCCGCCACGCCCGCCGAACCTGCCGCGCATCGCGCCGCGGTCGAAGGCTTTCCAGTCGCCCTCGGCGTCCTGGAAGACCGTGCGCTCGCCGTCGCGGAAGGCGACGGTGCCACCGCTCTCCAGCCGCACCGGCCGGCCCTGCTGCCACGCCCCCAGGACCGACAGGGTGGCGGGAGCGCCGCGGCCGCGGAAGCCGCCCGAACTCGTGGTCTCGACCTGGAAAGCGTAGCTCTCGACCTTCCGGGCCCTCGCCACGACGGCGGCCAGCTCCTGGGCGGGATCGCCCTGGAAGACGACGCCCAGGAAGAGACTGGCAAGGATCATGCTCATGGTTCCCTCCGGCGGCCGGGCGGTTGGGATGCGAACGGAATCCGGACGACCCGGCCGCGATCAGGATCCTACCCCGTCCACGGCGGCGGGTTCCGCCAGCCGCGCCAGGCCGGGGTGGCCGGCTTCGATGCGGGTGGCCCGGAACAGGGCCTTCGCCTCGTTGCCGCGACCGGGGCCGCCGCGCCCGCCGCCGCCTGGACGGCCGGGCGGCCCGGGCGGCGGCCCGCGCCGGCCGCGCGGAGGCGGACCGCCCGGGCGCCCGCCCGGCCCCCGCCGGCCGGGAGCCTCGCCGAAGGGGTTGCTGTATTCCCAGACCACGGTGCCGGCCGGGTCGACCTCGAAGATCCGGCCCTCCTCGCCGGAACAGATCAAGGTGTTTCCATCGGCCAGGCGTTCCGCGCCCGAGATGTGCCCGGAGAAGAAGGATTCCTTGTCGTCCGCCCGGTAGCGCCAGACCAGCCGGCGCGGCCCGTAGACCGGCCCCTCGCGCCGGTAGGCCGCGCCGTCCCAGGGCAGTTCGAGCTCGTCGACCGAGGACCAGTTGCCGTCGGCCCGGCCGGCGCCGTTGTTGAACAGCAGGACGTGGCCGGCGCCCGGGCGACCCTCCTCGATCCAGCGAGCGTCGTGCTGGCCGAACAGCCGCTGGTCGGCGGCGGTGCCGACGCCGTAGGCCGCCGGGTTGCCCCAGCGGTAGAGCAGGTCGCCGGCCGGACCGGCTGCCTCCTCGCTCGTGGTACCGTGGTCGATGATCCAGATCTCGTGGAAGTTGCGCACGCTGAGCAGGATCTGGTCCCGCTCGGGGTGGTAGTCGATGGCGTTCGTGTGCATCCAGTCGGCCCCCTGGAAGCCGGCCCTGGACGCCGGCGGCCGGTCGTCCTCGCCCGCGCCCGGGTCGTCGACATAACCCAATCCGGCCAGGCCGGCGATCTCGTCCTCCTCCAAACCCCGATCCGCGAGGCCGAAGTTCAGATCGATCTTCTCCGGATGCTCGGCGACTACCCCGTAGCCGGGAAGGTCCGGGTCCCGATCCTGGACCAAATGATCCCAGGCGTGCCACTCCCAGACCACCCGACCGCCGCTGCGCCCCTCGGGGACGATCTGGAAGACCGCGTCCGGCCAGAGCTCACCGGCCGGCAGACCGGCCGGATCTCGGCCGGCGGCCAGGGCCTCCTCCCGGCTCCTCAGTTCCCAGGACAGAACGAGCACGCTGCCGTCCGGCATCGGCTCGATGTCGTGGTGTTGGAGGTGGCTCTCGTCGCTCCAGGAGAAGTCCCACAGCAGCTCGCCGTCCCAGGCGATGCGCTGGATCCGCCCGCCTTCGCCGCCGCCGTGGAAGACCTCGTTGTCGCCGCTGCGACCGCAGCGCAGGATCGAGCCGTCGTCCAGTAGGTAGACCGCGTGCCCCGGCCGGTATTCGCTCTCCCAGCGGTGGACGACCCGGCCGGTGGAGTCGATCAGGTAAGTCGTCGTGGACTGGAGGGGGGCGAAGAGGGTGTAGCCGTCGTCCCCGTTCTGGGCGGCGGCGAGGAGGGCGGTGCAGGCGAGGAGGAAGATCACGGCTCGACGAACCCCCCAATCAGGGCCAAGTTCCGAAACTGGCCCCACCCCCTGGCTCGCTTTCCTCCCCGCGGCCGTAACCCCGCCCGCCCCGTCTCGTCTCCTCTGGCAGACCAACCCCGCGCCCCGCGGGCCGACCTGCCATGAGCCGATTCCAGCCGCCGCACTGTCCCCACC
>RFGR01000081.1 GCA_003696625.1 Planctomycetota bacterium | reverse complement strand
TCCCCAACCCCTCCGCACCCCGGCATCGGTAGAATCCGCGACCCATGAGCCAGCAGGACATCGTCATCGTCGGCGGCGCGCGGACCGCCATGGCCGAATTCGTCGGCACCCCCGGCTACGGCCTGTTCAAGGATCTGAGCGCCAACGAACTGGGAGGCCTGGCCATCGCCGGGGCGCTCGAGCGCTCGGGGGTGGCGGCCGAGAGGATCGACCACGTCGTGATGGGGAACGCCCTGCAGACGAGCGCCGACGCCCTTTACGGGGCCCGGCACTCGGCGCTCAAGGCCGGGATCCCGATCGAGGTGCCGGCGCTGACCGTGAACCGGCTGTGCGGCTCGGGCATGCAGTCGGTGGTGTCGGCGGCGCACATGATCCTGGCCGGTGAGGCCGAGGTCTGCGTCGCCGGCGGCATGGAGAACATGTCGCAGGCCCCGCACGTGATCCGCGGCGCCCGCGAGGGGATCAAGTTCGGCCTGCCGCCGAAGCTCGAGGATTCCTTGTTCGCCTCGCTGCTGGACACCCACTGCGGGCTGTTCATGGCCCAGACGGCCGAGAAGCTGGCCGCCCGCTTCGGGATCGGCCGCGAGGAGCAGGACGAGTTCGCGCTCCGGTCGCACCGGCTCGGGGCGGCGGCGGTGCAGAACGGGGTCTTCGCCGAGGAGATCGTGCCGGTGACCGTCCGGCGCGGCCGCCGCGAGGTGGTCGTCGACACCGACGACCACATCAAGCCCGACACCTCGCTCGAGGCGCTGCAGAAGCTGCGACCGGCCTTCGGCAAGGACGGCACCGTCACCGCCGGCAACGCCTCCGGAATCGTCGACGGGGCGGCGGCCTTGATCGTCACCACGCCGGCCCGGGCCGAGGCCGAAGGCTGGACCGTGCGCGCCCGCGTTCGTTCCTGGGGCATCGCCGGGGTCGAGCCGAGCGAGATGGGATTCGGGCCGGTGCCGGCCATCCGCCAGGCTCTGGAGCGGGCCAGGTTGGGCCTGGACGAGATCGATTTCTTCGAGATCAATGAGGCTTTCTCCGCCCAGTACCTGGCGGTCGAGAAGGCGCTCGAACTCGATCGCGACAAGGTCAACGTCAACGGCGGCGCGGTCGCCATCGGCCACCCGCTCGGCGCCACCGGCACCCGTCTGGTCCTGACCCTGATCCACCAGCTCGAGCGGACCGGCAAGCGCTACGGCATGGCCTCGGCCTGCATCGGCGGCGGTCAGGGCATCGCCGTGCTGGTCGAGCGGGCCTGAGGCCCGGCGGCGACCGGTTCGCGCCCGCATCGGATCCTGCGCTGGGCGTTCCAGGCCCGCCGTCTTGGCCCCGGCTCGGCGCAGCGGTCGGCGGCGGGATCAGCCGGAATCGCCGTCGCCGGCGCCCGCGAAGGCGGCCGCCGCCAGTCGTTCCAGTTCCGGCAGGCGCTCCTCGAGCGAGCGGACCAGGGCGAACTGGGCCCGGGCCCGGTCGAGGTTGTGGCGCGGCCGGTGGATCCGGAAATAGCGGTCGCCGAGCAGGTGGTCGGTCAGGAAGCGGACCGCCAGCTCCATGGTGATCAGCTTGCCGGCGAAGGCCAGCAGCTCGACCTCGGCCGGCACCAGCAGGTCGCCGACGCCCTGCCGATAACCGCCGACCAGGGCCCGAAAGAACTCCGGCTCCACCTGGATCCGCGCCAGGTCGGTCTCATCCTCGGCGGCGCGGGTGGTCATGGTCCGCACCATGTCGCCGAAGTCGTAGAGGACACTGCCCGGCATCATCGTGTCCAGGTCGACCACGCACAGCGCCTCGTCGTCGTCGCCGTCGAGCAGGACGTTGCTCATTTTGCAGTCGTTGTGGACCGTGCGCAGCGGCAGGAGGCCGGACGCCAGGCCGGCCACCACCGCCCCGGCCTCGGGAGCCAGGCGGCGGGCTTCGGCGATCTCCTCCCGGCAGCCGGCGGCGCGGCCGAGCGGGTCGGCGGCGATCGCCCGCTCGAGCGCGGCGAAGCGCTCGGGGGTGTCGTGGAAGCCGGGGATGGTCTCGGCCAGCGGACCGCCGGGCAGGTCGGCGAGCAGGCGCTGGAAGCGGCCGAAGGCGCGGCCGGCGGCGGCGGCCTGGGCCGGGGTCTCGACCTCGACCAGGCAGCGGGTGCCCTCGATGAAGTCGTAGAGGCGCCAGACCTCGCCGCGGGCGTCCTCGACCCAGGCGCGGCCGTCGCGGGCCGGAACCAGGGTGAGGAAACGGCGGCCTGGATCCTCGACGCCCTCCGCCCGCAGCCGCGCGAGCACGTGCCTGGTGACCCGCTCGATGTTGCGCATGACCTGGCGCGGACGCGGGAAGACGTCACTGTTGATGTGCTGGAGCAGATAGCGCCGGGTGCGGTCCTCGGCGACGGTCTCGAGCAGGAACGAATCGTTGATCAGGCCGCCGGGAAAGGGCTCGAGACCCGTGACGCGGCCCGAGATCGCGAATCGGAGCGCGATCTCGCCGATCTGCGGAGGGACGTCCATCGCCGGCGGCACGGCGTTAGAATAGGCCTGCTCTCTTCGCAAACCGCCGACCGGCCCCGGAGGAACCATGTCCGACCAGCCGTCCCGTATCGATGCCATTCTGGAAGACCGCGCCCGTTTCCGGGAGCGGATCCGCGGCCTGGAGGCCTTCCTCGCCCTCGACCGCCCCGATCCCGGCCAGGAACGGGCCGCGGCCTGGGCCGGCGAACTGGCCGAACGGCTCGGGGACCTGCGCCGGCACCTGGTCCGCAAGTTCCGCCGCGAGGAGGGCGCCGGCACCATCCAGGAACTCGCCCTCGAGCACCCGCACCGGGCCGACGAACTGCGCCGCTGCATCGTCGAGCACCGACGCCTGCTCGACCGACTGCGGGCGCTGCTGGCCGACGCCCAGGTCTACGCCGACGGCCGCAGCCCACGCAACCGGCGGTTGCGGCGCGAGGTCGCCGCCCTGCTCGCCGACCTCGCCCGCCACGAGCGGGAGGAGGCGGCGCTCCTGCAACGGATCCTGGTCCGCGACGAGGGCACGCCGGCCTCGGGCGAGTGACTCGGCCCTAGAATGGCCGGCTCGGCCGCCACCCGCGGCCCCCCGGAACAATGACCGAGACCTCCTGGCCTCCGGCCCGGATCCGCTTCTCGCCCGAGGACCGGATCCTCTACCTGACCAAGGATCTGGACCTGATCCGCCGCCAGATCCGCGACGGCCTGCGTCTGCGCATGGCCGACCTGGATCCGGCCGAACTGCTCGACGACGTCAACACCGACGTGATGACGCCGGCCTGGGTCTGTTTCCGCCACCGCCCCGAGGACATCGCCCTCGACGCCTACGCCGGCTTGGTCGACGCCGACGGCGAGCGGGTGATCGGCACCCGCGAGCTGATGGCCGGCGGTTTCAAGGCGATCGTCTCCGGCCAGCGCAAGGGCACCGGTTCGTCGCGCGAGACCGCCGCCCAGTGTGAGCGCTGGTCCGGCATCCGCTTCGTCTTCGCCTCCTCGTTCGCGCCGATCCACGAGCGCAACAACATCAATCTCGGCCAGCTCATGGGCGACCACGACATGCTGCGCCGGCTCGAGGCCGGCGAGGAGCTGGCGCTGGCCGAGTTCACCGACCGCTACGACCCGATCACCCAGTTGATCCTGGAGTGCGGCGGCCTGTTCCCGTTTTCGCGCCGGGTCGCCGCCGGCGAGATCGTGCTGCCGGCCAACGCCACCGGCCCGCGGCCGATGACCATGGCCGAGAAGATGATCGCGGCCAAGATGCTCAACCCGGGGCCGGCCGGCGCCTACGTCGCCCCGGGCGACGCGGTGCTGGCGCGGGTGGACGGCGGCTACAGCCACGAGTTCACGACCGCCCAGGTCCACACCTTCCTGCAGCAGGAGTTCGGACCCGACTACCGGGTCCGCAATCCCGACAAGCTGGCGGTGTTCGAGGATCACCTCCTCTACGCCGACGGCGTCGCCCGTTTCGCTCCCTTCGTCGACCAGATCCAGACCTTGCGCGACCTCCAGCGCGAGTTCCAGGCTCACACCGGCGTGCGCGACTACCAGGCGCGCGACGGCGTCAGCCCGGGCATCTGCCATCAGGTCGCGCGCGAGGAGTTCGTCGATCCGGGCGACTTCATCCAGGCCACCGACAGCCACACCTGCATGGGCGGCGCCTCGAACGCGCTCAGCTACGGCGTCGGCGCCACCGAGTACGCCGCCCTGGCCGAGAGCGGCTTCACCTTCGTCAAGGTGCCGGAGTCGATCCGCTTCGAGCTGGTCGGCGAGCTGCCGGCCGGCTGCACGGCGAAGGACGTGATGCTGCACATCCTCGACACCTTCGCCAAGCGCGAAGACACCTTGAACCGGTCGATGGAATTCGGCGGCCCGGGGCTGGCCTCGCTGTCGGTGGACGAGCGGGCCACCCTCTGCAACATGGCCACCGAGTGCACCGCCCGCACCGGCATCTGCGAGGGCGACGAGGCCCTGGCCGAGTGGCTGGCGGCGCGGCGGCCGGGGACCAGCGCGGCCGACTTCGCCGCCCGCTTCGTCGCCCCCGACGAAGGGGCCGAGTACGCCGGCGGCGTGCACACGATCGACCTCGGCGCCATCCAGCCGATGCTGGCTCGGCCGGGCGACCCGACCTACGGCGTGCCGGTGGCCGAGGCCGGCGAGGTGCCGATCGACATCGCCTACGGCGGCTCCTGCACCGCCGGCAAGGAGGACGACCTGGCCTACTACGCCCGGGTCTGCGCCGAGGCGGTCGCCGCCGGCCGGCGGGTGGCCGAAGGAGTGTCCTTCTACATCCAGTTCGGCTCGCGCCCGGTGCAGGAACGGGCCCGGGCCGAGGGCTGGATCGATCTGTTCGAGCGCGCCGGCGTCACCCTGATCGACCCCGGCTGCGGCGCCTGCATCGGCTGCGGCCCGGGCGTGTCCGAGACCCGCGAGCAGGTGACGGTCAGCGCCATCAACCGCAACTTCGCCGGCCGCTCGGGCCCCGGCCAGCTCTGGCTGGCCAGCCCGCTGACGGTGGCGGCGAGCGCCTTCAGCGGCCGCATCGTCGCCTACCGCGAGGGGATGTTCGCCGAGCCGGCGGCCACGGCCTGAGGCAGCGGTCCCCCGCTGCGGGCCGACCCCGCCGGTCGGCCGACCACGGCGCGGGCCGGTTTCCTCAGGGGGCGCGGCCGTCGCCTCGCTCCACCAGGAAGATCGCCACCGCCTCCTGGATGGAGTGGGCGCCGAGCCGGCCGAGGATGTGCTGGACGTGGTTCCGGACCGTCACCCGGCGGATGCCGAGGTGCCGGGCGGTCTCGTCCAGGCTGAAATCCTGCGCCAGCAGGTCGAGGACCTCGATCTGGCGGCGGGTGAGGCCGGCCAGCCGCGGCTGACGCTTGTCCAGGGCGCTGCGGCGGGCGATGCGGCCGAGATACCCCTCCATCCGGAATACCCGATCACTCGGAATCGCGCAGTGGACCAGCCAGGGAGAGCGGCCGTCGGGCCCCTCGATCGGGACCACGAGGACCTGCAGCCAATGACAGGTGCCGTCGCGGCCAGTGATTCCGATCCGGAC
The DNA here is from genome assembly GCA_003696625.1 of Planctomycetota bacterium. Lineage (GTDB taxonomy): Bacteria > Planctomycetota > UBA1135 > UBA1135 > UBA1135 > J029. The sequence goes on along the minus strand of RFGR01000081.1, from coordinate 37,325 downwards.
CGGTTCGAGGGGTCGGTCGTCGGTCGCGGCCGCCATCACCGAGCAGCCTTCCCGGCAGTAGGGGTCGCAATCCCAGGTGCGGGCCGCGACTGCCTGATGGCAGGGGGGAGGACCGCCGTCGCCCAGACGGCGACCGAACAGCTTTTCCGCGGCCGGATTCAGGAAGCGAAGCCGTTGCTCCGGATCCGTGACCCAGATCGCCACCCCCAGCCGTCCGATCCAGTCGGGCAGCTCGGCGGCCGAGACCGGCCGGGCGGGGGAGGAGGCCTGGGTGGGCGGGTGTCGATCCGGAGGCATGGCCCCCCAGTCTAGGGGAGCTCGTCCTCACCTCCGTGGACGGCCAGGCGCCGCCCGAGCCGGTCGAAGCGGAACCACCCGCGGCACCCAGGGATCGGGCCGCGGGCCAACTCCGCCAGCACCTCCCGTGGTCGGCGGGCGCCGCGTTCGAGCGCCGCCAGCACCGCCCGCGCGGCGTCGAAGCCGGCCGCTTCCCAGCCGCCGGGCGGCGGCGGCGGCGGATCGACGAGGCGGGCCGCCGATCCGTCGCGGCTCCGGCCGGTGTCGACCGGTACCACGCCGCGGACCCACACGCTGCCGGCGGCGTAGACGCTGGCCGCCGGGCTGGTGCAGAGCAGGGGCACGCCGGTCCGGGTGGCGGCCTGGGCCGCCGCGTGGGCCGCCGCCGGTTCGGGCGGCGAGATCAGGGCCAGCACGCCGGGTCGGCCGGCCAGCTCGACCGCCGCGGCGGCGGTCGAGGACCAAGGTCCGGGCGCCGGGGCCACGAGCAGTCGGAGGGCCGGACCGCCCTCGGCCGCGGCTTCGGCCAACGCCCTCCGCGCTCCGGCGGCCAGGGCCGCGGTGACCTCCGGGTCGCCGGCCGGAACGAGCCCGATCGCCGGTGTCGCCGCCTGCGGACAGAGAGCCAGGAGAACGGCGGTCAGCACGGCTCAGTCGGTCGGCGCCAGCCGCCCGCCGACGACCCGGACCAGCCGCACCGGGGCGACGTTGTTGAAGGTCGGGTCGAAGCGGATCGGCCCCATGACGCCGTCGATCACCGGGTGGGAGAACAGGGCGTCGCGGATCCGCGGCCGGTTGAGTCCGGCTTCTTCGATCGCCCGGAGCAGCAGCCGGGTGCCTTCATAGGCGTAAGCCCCGACCGGCCCGGGCTCCTCCTCGGAGAGCTGCCGCCAGCGCCGCGCGAAGTCCCGCCAGCCCTCCCCGGCCGCCGCCGGATCGAAGGGGTGGGTCAGGATCATGCCCTCCGCCGCCGGACCGGCGGCGGCCAGGAAAGTCGGATCGGCCAGCCGGTCCGGGCCGTAGAGCGGCACGGAGACGCCGCCGGCCCGGAGCGCCTTCACCACCCTGGCCGCCGGTTCGGCCCGGCCCCAGACCACCACCGCATCGGCGCCGACCTCGCGGATTCGAGCGATCTCCTCCGGCCAGGCGGTCTGCCCGTCCTCGAAGCGGACTTCGAGCAGGATCGGCCGGTGCAGCCGCCGGGCGGCGTCCTCGAACTCCTGGATGCCGACCCGGCCGTAGCGGTCGTTGGACCGGAAGACCGCGACCCGGGTGCGGCCGTCTCGCTCGAAGATCCGCCGAGCCAGGGCGTAGCCGTTCTGGCGGTCGTCGGGCCGGACCCGCACCATCCAGGGGATCGCGTGCTCGGTCAACGTCGGATCGGTGCCGGCCGTGTTCACCACCGGCAGCTCGATCTTGAGCAGGACCCGGTTGAGGACGTGGGAGTGACGATCGGCGAAGGCGCCGACGATGCCCCAGACTCCCTCCTCGTCGAGCAGCTCGACTGCGGTGCTGGCCGCCGCTCCCCAGGCCTGGGCCTCCTCCCGCACCACCAGCCGATAGGGCAGGCGGCGGCGCCAGCCGCCGGCGGCGTTGGCCTCGGCGACCGCCATGCGGACTCCGGCCAGGAACCGGCGGCCGAGGACCTCGTCCGGGCCGCTCAGCGGCGCGACGACCCCGACCGCGACCTCCTCCAGGTCGACCGGTTCCGGGTCGTCCCTTCCGGGACCGCGGAACTGCGGCGGCTCGGTGAAGAAGCGCCAGTAGGCCTCGGTGGACCGGTAGGGCAGGAGTTCAGGCGGGGTCTCGGCGTAGGGCTCCTGCGGGTCCGGCGGCGGCTCCTGGGCCGGCGCCAGGGCCGGCCCGCAGGCGAGCAGGAGCGGCAGGAGCAGCGTCATCTCAGGCCTCCCCGTCGGCCAGCACCGCGAAGGCTTCGATCTCGATCAGCAAATCGCTGCGGCAGAGGCGGGCCTGGATGCCGGTCGAGGCCGGCAACGGATCGAGCCCCAGGCAGCGGTAGAAGAGGGTCCGCACCTTGTTGAACTCGTCGTAGTCGCGTTCGATGTCGCGCAGGTAGCAGGTGGTGCGGACGATGTCGCGCCAGGTGGCCCCCTCGGCCTCGAGCAGGCGGGTGATGTTGCGGAAGGTGCGCCAGGTCTGGGCGCGGAAGTCGCCGACGTGGATCGTCCGTCCCTGGTCGTCGATGCTGGCCGTGCCCGAGATCCAGAGGATCCGCTGCCCGGCCCGGATGTTCACGCTCAGCCCGCGGGTGAAGGAGGAGGGGAGCGGGTAGTCGTAGGCCTCGTTGAGGATGTCGGGCGCGCTGATCTTGGTTCGGGGCACCTGCGGCGGCGGCAGGTCGCGGCCGACGATGTCGCCGCTTTCGGTCAGCAGGCCGAGGGCCCGCAACTCTTCGCGTTCGCCGGCCGAGAAACCCTCGGCGCGGGCCAGGACGGGTCGGGTGCGTTCAGTGGTTCCCATCTTGGTTCTCCTGGTCGGGGGCCGGCGACGGGGCGCCCTCGCCCTCGCGCCAGCCGTGGCTGAGGCCGCGGCCGGTGGCCAGCCAGACCTCGGAATCCCCGCCCTGCGCCCAGAGGACGTAGTCGTCGGCGGGGGCGGTGTCGAGATGGCGGCACTCGGCCTCGGCGCCGTCGCGCCAGATCGAGACCTCGCAGCCGCCGTCGGGAGCGCGTCGGTAGCGGACACAGGTCTCGCCGTCGAAGACGGCGAAGCCCTGGTCGCCGGCGAGAAAGGCGGTGTGGCCGCGGGCCGAGACGTGGTTGAGGAAGTTCCCGGGCAGGCCGGTGTCCTCGGCCAGGTAACTACGCCAACGACGGCCGTCGTAGCGCGACAGGCCGAAGTAGGTCGCCTGCCAGAGCACGCCCTGGTCCCAGGCGACGAAGGAGCTGACGTCGTGGATCGGCCCGTCGTCGCGCAGCAGGTCGATCTCCATCTCGCCGTCCGGGTCGCGGTATTCGCGCCAGAGGCCGGTGCTGCGCTCGAGTTCGACGACGCCGCCGCCCCAGACTCCGACCCAGGTCCGGTCCGGCCCGACGGCCAGGGCGTAGCACCAAGGTTCGTGCATGATCGAGTTCTCGTGGTCCCACAGCGCCCAGGAGCCGGTGCGGGTGTCGAGGCAGCTCAGGCCGGCGGCGGTGGCGGCCCAGACCAGGGGGCCGTCGGCGACGACGTGGTAGACGACGTCGTTCATCAGGCCGCTGTCGGTCTGCCGGTAGACCTGGAAGCGGCCGCCGGAGAGGCGGGCCAGGCCGCGCAGGGTGGAGATCCAGAGGTCGCCGCGTTCGTCCAGGGAGAGCGAGGTGACGTAACGGTGGGGCAGGCCGTCGTCCGGAGTGAAGGAGCGCCAGGTCCCGTCCCGGCGCACCGCCAGACCGTGGTCGGTGCCGACCCAGACCTCGTCCGCCAGCGCCAGGACGGTGGTCACCTTGTCCGACGGCAACCCGTCGCTGCGGTCGAAGCTTTCGAAACGGTCGTAGAGCAGCGCCGGCCGCCGCGGCTCGACCGGTTGGCGCCAGGGATCGGCCTGGCCGCGGAGCCCGGCGGCGGCGAGGCTGAAGGCGAGCAGGACGGGAGAGAGCTTCATCGCGTGCGCAGGAACTGGACCAGGTCGTTGAGGCCGGTCTTGCCGAGGTCGGTCACGGCGCCGTGGGAGTCCCCGACCCCCTCGGCGGTCCAGATCTCCTCGAGGGTGCGGGCGCGGCCGTCGTGCAGATAGGGCGCCTTGCTGCCGATGCCGGTGAGGTGCGGGATGTCGAACTCTCCGGAGCCGTCCCAGGGGGAACGAGTGCCGACGTCCGCCTTCTGGAAGCGGCTGTAGTGCGGCGGCGGGTGGCAGGTGACGCAGCGGCCGCTCGGCGGGATCGGGCTGCCGTCCCGTCGCCGGTCGCGGAAGAAGATGGCCTCGCCGCGGGCGACGGCGCCGGTGTCGATCCCGGCCACCCGACCGGCGCCGGCCAGCGGCGGCGGCGGCGGCAGTGACTGGATGAAGGCGACCAGGTCTTCGAGCCGGTCCTCCGGGAAGGGGTCGGCCCGGGTGAGGACCATGGCGAAGCGCGGCCCGCACTGCCGCTGCAAGGTCGGATTCTTCCCGTTCCACTTGAACGGCGCGGTGCCGGCCACGCCGCGCAGGCTGCGGTTGAGGACCATGTTCCGGCCGATACCGTCGATGTCGAAGTCGTAGACGAGGCCGTCGGTGTGGCCGCCGGGGTGGCAGCTCCGGCAGGAGAAGGCGCCTTGGAAAGCGTAGCCGGCGTCATGAAAGACCCGGTCGCCGCGGTGGACGGGGTCCTCCCGAACCGGCCGACCGACCGGAATCCGCTCGGCCAGGCTCCCGTCCGGCCGGAACAGGGCGACGGTGTCGTCGAGGCGTTCGGCCACCGCCAGCAGCGGCTCGGCGCCGGCCAACAGGGCCAGGCCGCGGGGGTTGTCCCCGCAGGCGAAGCGGCGGCGAAGGAAGTGGCGGTTGAGGGAGAAATCTTCGGGCGCCGCCGGGTCGAGGGCGTCGGCGGCGGCCAACAGCGCCTCCAGATCGAGCACCTCGATCTCGTCGCCGCCGCCGCCGGCGATGAAGACCCGCCGGCCGGCGGCGTCGACGGCGATGCCGCCCGGATCCGGGAAGGGGGTCTCCGGACCGCCGAGCGGCAGCAGGCGCGGGGTCGGATCGGCCAGCGGCACCACCGCTAGGACCGAGGACATCACCCAGCCGCGGGCGACCTGGACGATCGGCAGCAGGTTGCGAACCCGGACCGCCGGCACGAGCAGCCGGCTTCCGTCCGGGGTGAAGGCCAGCCCCTCGGATAGGTGGCAGGAAGGAAGGGGAATCCGGGCCTCGACCCGACCGCTGCGCCCGTCGAGGAGAGTGAGTTCGGAGGTCGGGATCCGGTCCGGCCGGCCGACCGAGGCCATCCTCGACACGACGGCGACCCGCGCTCCGTCGGGGGAGGCGGCGACCGCGAACGGCTCCCGGCCGGCTTCGACCCGCGCCAGCTCCCGGCCGGCGGCGGGGTCGAGCACCGAGACCGTCCCGTCGCCGGCGTTGGCCACGAACAGGCGCTCGCCCCCGGCGGCGAAGGCCAGCCCGGCCGGGCGCAGGCCCACCTGCAGACGGCGTCGCTCGGTCAGGGTCGCAGGGTCGAGTTCGACCACTAGGCCCGGTCCGGCGAGGGTCGCCCACAGGCCGCCGTCGGGGGCGACGGCGAGGCCGGCCGGGTCACCGGGCACCGGCACCGGCGGCTGCGCCCGGCCCGCGGCCGGGTCGACCAGGACGATCTCCCGGGTCGGACCGCAGGCGACGGCGAGGAGGCCGTTCGGCAGCGGCGCCAGCGCCCGGGGCTCCGGGTGGGGCCGGCCGCGCCGAAGCTCGGTCCGACTGCGCGGCAGGTGGCAGTTCCAGCAGCCGATCACTTCGACCTCCTGGCGCCCGGTCGCCCGCGAGATGTGGCGGAGGAGCAGGCGGTGGCCGGCGAGGAACCAGAAACCGACCAGGAACACGGCGGCGGCGGCGGCCAGCAGGGGCAGTCGGCGGAGGATGCTCATCGCCCGACCTCCGCCGCCGCCGCGGACAGATCCAGGGGCTCGAGCAGAGCCGCCGCCGGCCGCCGGTTGGGCGGCGCGGTCTCGGGATTCTCGTGACAACCGACGCAGATCCGGTTCTCGCCCGGCCGGAGCCAGAACGGGCTGCGACCGGTCTCGAGCACGGCCCCGGTGCGGTCGAGCAGGTCCAGCCAGAGGGGCCGGTCGACCGGAACCAGGGCGAAGAACGACCCGTCGGCCTGGAGCGGGACCGTGCCGAGGACCCCGTCGGAGGTGCGCAGGCGGACCGAGGCGCCGCGGCCGTCCCGCCGGGCGTCGATCGCCAGCAGCCGGCCGAAGGCGGTCCCGGGTCGCAGCGAACTGAGGTGGCCCTGCGGCCGCGGCCGGGGACCGGCCGGGACGCGGTCCAGCACCCGCCAGCCGGCCGGGAGAACGGTCGGCCTGGGGGGAGCGGCGGACCGGGCCGGGGAGCAGGCGGCACGCGGCGAACCCCAGTCCACGAGCCGAGTCTCCGGAGGTCCGCCCGGGGGCAGCAGCAGGTGCTCGAGGCCGCCCTCGGGCCGCGGCCGCGGTCGGCGGGCCCGGCCGGGCTCGCCGTGCATCCCGTGCAGCGGCGCGGCGCCGCTTCCGTCCGGGTGCACGGTGAAGAGGACGAAGGAACCCGGCGCCGGCCGGCCCTCGGCCGCCGGCAGCCACTGCGCGTAGACGATCCGGCCGTCCGGAAGCGTCGCTGGGTCGCGGGCCGGACCGGCGAAGGTGATTCGCTCGATCCCGCCGTCGGCGGCGACGGTGAAGAGCGCCGAGGCCGGTAGGTCGCGGCTCGGCCCGGCCTCGTCAGGAACCGTGGCCGCGAAGGCGGCCCGCCCGTCCGGCAGCAGGGTGGCGCCGAGGACTTCTCCCGGAACCTCGGCCAGGAGCCGCCGGCCGCGGCCGTCGACGGCGCATTCCCACAGCGCCGCCCGATCCTCCGCCGTGGCCCGGGCCGGGAAGACCACCCGCCTCCCGGCGGAGTCGATCGCCGGCGGGCCGACCGCCGCCAGTCCGCCGGCCAGATCGACCGGCGGCTCGTCCGGCCGCGCGGGATCCAGGAGCAGGAGCCGCGCCCCGGCGACCACCCCGTCGAGCCACGGCCCCGCTCCGACCGCAGCGGCGGGGGCGGCCAGGACGAGTTCGGCTCCGGCCGGCGCGACCGCGACCGGCTCGCGACAGCCGGATCCGGTCAGCACCGTCAGGGCCAGGAGCGGGAGCGCCGTCCTCATTCGCCTGCCTCCCCCCGGCCTTCGACCAGCAGGTGGTACCGACCCGGAGTCAGGCCGGGGAAGGACTCCACCCTGCCGTCAGGCCAGACGACGCGGACCGAGTCCACCGACGCGGCCGACCCGAGGCCGAAGCACAACCGGGGATCGCCCTGGCCCAGATAGCTGCAGGCCGGACGGCAGGTCCGGGACCGGCTGCGACCGTCGGCGACGACCTCGACCCGGGCGCCGTAGGCCTCCCGCGGCGGCGACGCCGCCTGAAGTTGGAAGCCGATCCAGGAGCGGTCGCCGCCGACGACCCGGTTGTGCAACAGAACCGCCCGGTCCTCGATGCAGGTGATGACCAGATCCGGGGCGCCGTCGTCGTCGAGGTCTCCGATCAGGCCGCCGCGGGAGAGCAGCTCGGTCCGGAACCAGGCTCCGGCCGTGGGCGAGACGTCGGTGAAGGAGCCGCCGTCGTTGGCCAGCAGCAGGTCGGCGCGGCCGGTCGGGTGATGAAGGTCGCCGTTGGCCAGGTAGAGATCGAGGTCCCCGTCGAGGTCGAAATCGAGGAAGCCGCCGCCCCAGGAGACCCGCTGGGCCGAGGCGGCGGCGACGCCGGCGGCGATCACCCGGTCCTCGAAGAGACCGCCGCCGAGGTTGCGGTAGAGCGAGCCGTAGGCCGTGTCGGTGACGCTCAGATCCGGCAGGCCGTCGCCGTCGAAGTCGCCGACCGCCCCGGCCATGGCCGCCGTGGCCTCGCCGTGGACCCCGAAGGCGACGCCGGCCTCGAGGGCCGCCTCTCGGAAGCGGCCGCCGCCCTCGGCCAGGAACAGGAAGTTCGGCGTGCCGTCGTTCGCCACGAACAGATCCAGGCGGCCGTCGCCGTCGAAGTCGGCGGTGCTGACGCCCATCGCCCGGCCGGGCGGGACGTTCAGACCCGAGTCGGCGGTGGCGTCGCGGAAGCTGCCGTCCGGCTGTTGGAGCCACAGGCGGTCGGGTTGGGCGGCGTAGGCGAGCGGGCCGGGGAAGACGTCGGGGGCGTAGTGAGCGGTGTAGTCCGGGTCGTACTCGAGATAGTTCGCTTCGTAGAGGTCGAGGCGACCGTCCCCGTCGGCGTCGAAGAACACGCCCTGGACCGTGCAGGCCTCGCCGGTCAGGCCGAGGCGGCCGCCGACTTCCTCGAAGGTGCCGTCGCCGCGATTGCGGTAGAGGCGGTTCGGGCCGTGGTTGGCCACGAACAGGTCGGTGTCTCCGTCCCCGTCGAAGTCGGCGGCGGCGGCCGAGAAGCCGAAGCCTTCATCGCCGACCCCGGCCCGTTCGGTGACGTCCGCGAACCGCAGGTCGCCGAGGTTGCGGTAGAGACGGTTGCGCATCGGTGGCTCCGGCCGCGGACCGCGGCTGATTCCCTGCTTCCAGGCGGAGGCGACGAGGTAGACGTCGAGGCGGCCGTCGCCGTCGTAGTCGAACAGGCAGCCGCCGGCGCCGATGCTCTCGAGGATGTTGTCCATGCGACCGTCCCCGAGCCGGTGGACGAAGTCCAAGCCGCTGTCGGCGGTGGCATCCACGAAGAAGTCCTGGTCGGGGTCGTCGGGCGGGATCGGCGGCGTCGGCCGTCCGACCAGGGGCGGCCCGGCCGGGGTCCCGGTCGTCGCCTCCGGCCCGCCCCCGCCGCAGCCGGTCAGGAGGATCGCCAGCCCGGCGGCCAGCAGTCGTCGGGTTCCGGGAGGGGAGAAGGTCACGCGGGTCGCGGCAGGTTCCGGCGCTGGTCGGATTCCGCGGCCGCGGGCCGGATCCGGCGGACGATCTCACGGAGGGCGGCGGGGGTGATCGCCTGGAAGCCGTCGCAGAGCGCCCGTTCGGGATCGGCGTCCTCGCCCATCACCTCGATGATCAGGCCCTGGGCGCCGGCGGCGATTCCGGCCAAGGCGGCGGCCGGGACCATCTCCGCCCGGCCGGTGGCGTGGCTGGGATCGACGATCACCGGCAGGAAGGTTTCGCGTTGGACGGCAGAGATCACGTTCAGGTCGAGGGTGAAGCGGTTGTAGCCGCCCTGGGTGAACGTGCGGATTCCCCGCTCGCAGAGGATGATCTGCAGGTTGCCCTCGGCCGCGATGTACTCCGCCGCTCCCAGCCATTCCTCGAGGGTGGCGCCCCAGTGGCGCTTGAGCAGCACCGGCATGCCGCTGCGCCCGACTTCCCGCAGGAGCGGGAAGTTCTGCATGTTGCGCGCCCCGATCTGGAGGCAGTCGGCGTAGCGGGCGACCCGTTCGACCAGGCGCGGGTCCATCACCTCGGTCACCACCGGCAAGCCGGTCTCCGCCCGCGCCTCGGCCAGGATCTCCAAGCCGGCCTGACCCAGACCCTGGAAGTCGTGCGGGCTGGTGCGGGGCTTGTAGGCGCCGCCGCGGAGCATCTGGGCGCCGGCCGCGCGGACCGCGCGGGCGATGCCGAGGGTCTGGGCGCGGTTTTCCACCGCACAGGGGCCGGCGATGACCACCGGCGCACTGCCGCCGATGGTGACCTCGCCGACCTGGATGAGGTGGGGGAAGGCGGCCGACGGCGGTTCGGACCGGGCGCCGCGGCGGATCAGTCGGTAGGGCTCGTCGTGGCCCATTTCGGTTCCTCGGGGATGAGAGGGGATGGGAGGGGGGCGGATCGGTTCCGATCCTTCGATCGGCACCTGCTCTCGATCCTATGAACAGAACCGGAATCCGGCATGATGCGGGAGCATCAGGAGAGGCCGCCGATCCGGATCAGCCGGGCGGCGCCAACTCGGCCGCCCGCTCGGCGACCCGGGCGGCGGCGGCGTCGCCGCGGTGGACGAAGACCGTCGCCGCGCCGTCCAGGGACTCGCCCCGGTCCAGGACGAAGCCGGTCCCGCTCCGCGGATCGGGCCGGCGCGGCCCAAAGGTGCCGTACTCGCGTGTCAGCCACTTCCGCCGCCGGCCGTCGCGGGGGGCGAAGACGGTCAGGCCCTCGGTGACCCCCTCGACGGTGTTCGAGTAGTCCACCCAGGATGCGTAGCGGCCGTTGGTCCCCTCCTGGCCGCGGCGGCCCTGGTCGTCCAGGATCGTGCCGCCCTGCTCGCCGCTGAAGGCCGGAGCCATGCGCAGGTAGGGCCAGCCGTAGTGCACCCAGTCGGACAGGAACTCGACGTCGCCGTAGCCGGCCCGCAGGGTCCAGTACAGGCCGAGGAGGTACTCGCCGTCGCCGAGGTCCCGGATCTCGATCTCGAGCACCTGGTCGAGGACCGGATCGCCCCGCGCGATCCAGGTCAGTTCGGCCCGCAGACCGGCGCGGTCGGGCGCCTTCTGTCGGGTCTCGACCCGGTCCACCCGCAGGAAGCTGTGGTGGCCCCGTTCGGGGTGTTCCGGGTCCACCAGGTTCTTCCACTCGTGGTAGAAGTCGGTGTCCGGGCCGCCTGCGAGCCGCACCCGGTCCACGACCCAGAGCGAGCGATGGTGAGGATAGGGTTCGGCCCGTTGCACGAGCAGGTCGGCGCCGGACGGACTGCGCAGCGGCCAGACGTGCGGGATGGCCCATTCCGGACCGTACTGGAACGCCGCCACCTCGCGGTCGCCGGCGAAGAGGCGGACGGCGTGGGCGGCGTCGTCCCGGACCGCCGTCGCCCGCAGGTCCGCCGACGGCTCGGGGGAGGCACCGGCGGCGGCGCAACCGCCGGCGACCGCCAGCAGCGCCGGTCCGAACCAGGAGAGGCGCCGGTTCACAGCTCCCAGCCCGGCCGCCGCGGCAGGTCGATCAGGGCGTTGGCCTCGTCGTCGCCCGGGAAGGTTTCCGACACCGGATCCCACTTCAGCTTCCGGCCCAGCCGCATCGCCAGGTGGGTGATCGTGCACAAGGTGTTCGAGCGGTGGCCGGCCTCGACCGGCGCCACCGGGTCGCGCCGGCTGCGGACGCACTCGAGGAAGTTGCGATAGTGATCGTTGCTGACCGGCAGCCGGACCTCGTCCTCGCCGATCTTCTCTTCGAGCAGGGAGGCCGGCCCCGCTTCGATGCCGCCGCGGCGGACGAAGAGCCAGCCCTCGCTGCCGATGAAGGTGACGCCGGCCTGCGGGTCGGTCCGCTGGATCAGCGGCACCCCGTCCGGCCACTTGCCGACCGCGAAATACCGGGTGTGGACGTCGAACAGCCCGCGGTCGGGGAAGGAAGCCTCGGCCTCGATCTCGACCAGGCCGGAGTCGAGGTCGGTGCCGCGCGCCCACTGGGCGATGTCGTTCATGTGCGAGCCCCAGCCGGTGATCATGCCGCGGGTGTAGCCCTCGCGCTGCAACCAGCCCGGGCGGCCGAAGCCCCGGCGCGGGTGGACCCCGGCCTCGACGTAGGGCCGCTCTTCGGTCGGCCCCATCCAGAGGTCGTAGTCGAGTTCCGGCGGCGGCTCGGTCGGCCGGTTTTCGGCCCGGCCGTGGTCGGGCGGCAGCCAGACCTCGACCTGGCGCAGCCGGCCGAGGCGGCCGTTGCGGACCAGCTCGCAGGCGAGGCGGAAGCGCGGGTCGGAGCGCTGCTGCGAACCGACTTGGAGCACCACTCCCTTCTCCCGGACCGTCCGCACCAAGACCTTGCCTTCGCCGATCGTGTAGGTCATGGGCTTCTGGATGTAGATGTCCTTGCCGGCCCGGGCGGCGGCGACCCCGTGACCGGCGTGCCAGAAGTCCGGGGTCGAGATCGTCACCGCGTCGATGTCCGGCCGAGCGAGCAGATCCCGGAAGTCGTGGAAGACCTCGATCTCGGGCGCGTCGCCGTCCGACCGCCGGTCGGCGTAGCGGGCCAGGGCGTCCGCCCGGGCCTTCTCGGCCCGGTTCCGGTCCGGGTCGCAGACGGCGACGATGCGCGCGTTCAGGGCCGGCTCGAGGCCGCGATCGAGCAGGGCGAAGAGGTCGCTGCGGCCCATTCGGCCGGTGCCGATGCAACCGATCCGGATCGCGTCGTTGGCGAGCCGACCGCGGCGGAGGCCGCGCGGCGCGATCCAAGGCAGAGAGAAGGCGGCGCCGGTCTTGAGGGCGTCGCGGCGGGAGGGGCGGAGGTCGGCCGACACGGCGGCCACGATAGCGCTGGTCCGCTTCCGCCGGCGCGGCCAGAATCCAGCCGGATGGACCGGACCGCCCTCCTCCTCCTGTGCCTCCTCGCCTCCTGTCAGACCCCCGATCGGCGAGACGGGCCGCGCGTGATCCACCAGCGGATCCGTGGCAGCGAGGTCGGCTTCGATCTGATCGAGGTCCCCGAGGGCGGATTCTGGATCGGCCGCACCGAGGTCACCTGGGACGAATACCTCCTCTACTGCGACTTCGAACGGGAGGGCGCGGCGCCGCCCGGAGCGGACGCGGTCTCGAAGCCGAGCAAGCCCCTCGACTGGACGCCCTACGACCGCGACTGGGGCGCCGGCCGCCGGCCGGCGGTCGGCATGAGCTGGAACGCGGCCAGGAAGTACTGCGAGTGGTTGTCGCTCAACACCGGCCGACACTTCCGCCTCCCGACCGAGGAAGAATGGGCGTTGGCCTGCGGCCGCGGCGGCGACGGCCCGCTGACGGACCGCGCCTGGTACGCGGAGAACAGCGGCGGCATGACCCAGGAAGTCGGCCGCTTGGCGCCGAACGAGCGCGGCCTCTACGACATGCTCGGCAACCTGTGGGAGTACTGCGCCGATGCCTGGTCGCCGGAAGAGCCGGAGCGGCCGGTGCTGCGCGGCGGCTCTTGGAAGGACCCGGCCGAACGGGTCACGCCCGAGGCCCGACTGCGCTTCGACGACGACTGGACCCTCGAGGACCCGAACTTTCCGCCCGGTGTCTGGTGGATTCCGGGCGGCGACCACCTCGGCTTCCGGGTCCTCTGGGACGGCACCGAGGTCGAGCAGGAGTTCTGAGGCACGAACGGCCGCACCGGCGCCTAAACTCGAGCCACGATGGACGAGACCAGCCGGCGTCGTTTCCTGGGCCGCAGTCTGTTGACCGCCGCGATGGCCGCGGCGGCCCCGGCTGCGCCCGTCTTCTCCCGCGTCCGCGGCCGGCGGCCCGGTCCCAACGAGCGTGTGCGCCTCGGCGTGATCGGGGTCCGCGGCCGCGGTCGTGCTCACATCGGCGGCTTCAAGAACCTGCCCGAGGCCGAGGTCGCCGTGATCTGCGACTGCGACGAGGGAGTGATCGGACCGGCGATGAAGTCCGTCCCCGACGCCCGCTACGTCAAGGACCTGCGTCGGCTGCTCGACGACGATTCGATCGACGCCGTCACCATCGCCACCCCGAACCACTGGCATTCCCTGGCGGCGATTTGGGCCCTCCAGGCCGGCAAGCACGTCTACGTCGAGAAGCCGATGAGCCACGTCCTGTTCGAGGGTCGGAAGCTGGTCGACGCGGCGGCGAAGTATCGAAAGGTGGTCCAGGTCGGCACTCAGGCCCGCTCCCAGCCGGCCACGCGCGAGGCCATGCAGTGGTTGCGGGAAGGCGGCTTGGGCGAGGTGCGGCTGGCCTGGGGGCTGTGTTACAAGCGGCGCCAGAGCATCGGCAAGGTGGACGGCCCGCAGCAGCCGCCGCCGACGATCGACTACGACCTCTGGACCGGGCCGGCGGCGTTGCTGCCGCTCATGCGCCGCAACCTCCACTACGACTGGCACTGGGTCTGGAACACCGGCAACGGCGACATCGGCAACCAAGGCGTCCACCAGATGGACATCGCCCGCTGGGGCTTGGGCCTCGACCGTCATCCGCTGCGGGTGCGCAGCGTCGGCGGCCGGCTCGGCTACGACGACGACGGCGAGACTCCGAACACCCAGCTCGCGCTGCTCGACTACGGTGACCGCGAGGTGGTGTTCGAGGTCCGCGGCCTGGAGACCAAGGCCTGGCGCGGCGCCTCGATCGGCGTCGTCTTCGAGGGAGAGAAGGGCTTCCTGGTCAGCGCCAGCTACGAGCGGCTGCAGGCCTTCGATCCCGACGGCAAGCCGCTGCGGGAGTTCCGCGGCCGGGGCGACCACTTCGCCGACTTTCTGGCCGCCGTCCGCTCCGACGCGCCGGCGGCGGTGCACGCGCCGCCGAGCGAAGGACACTTGTCGGCGGCGATGGGACACCTGGCCAACGTCTCCTGGCGGCTCGGCGAGGAGCGGCTGCTGGCCGACGCGGCCGGGGCCTTCCCGGCCGGCTCGGCCGCCGCCGACGCCTTCGGCCGCATGGCCGAACACCTGGCGGCGAACGGCCTGCCGGCCGCCGACACCCGACTGGTCGTCGGGCCCGAGCTGACCTTCGACGGCGGCTCCGAGCGCTTCCGCGGCCCTCGCGCCGAGGAAGCCGATCGGCTGCTCCGGCGGCCGCCGCGGCCCGGCTTCGAGGTGCCGGAAGAGGTCTGAATCGGCCTCAGCCGGCCTCCTCGCGGGAGGCCAGCTCCTCCCAGCGGGCCAGGTCGGCGGCCAGGCTTTCCTCGGCGTGGCGCCGCCGCTCCCGCAGCCGGCGGATCCGCTCCGGATCGCCGCGATAGGTCTCGGGATCGCCCAGCTCGGCGTCGATCGCGGCCAGTTCGCTCTCCCGCCGGTCGATCCGTTCGAGCAGCTCCTCCAGCTCACGGCGTTCGCGCCAGCTCAGCCGGGCCGGGCGTTCGGCCGGCGGCCGCGGCCTCGGCGGGGCGGGAGGCGAGGACCGCTCCGGAGTCGCCCGGACCTCGGCGGCCTCCCGCGCCAGCAGCGAGCGGAAGTCGCCGGCGTGGAGGCGGACGCCCCCGCGTCCGTCGAGGTGGAGGAGGTGGGTCGCCACCCGATCCAGGAACCAGCGGTCGTGGCTGACGACGACGACCGCGCCCGGAAAGGCGACCAGCGCCTCCTCGAGGGCCCGCAGGGTCGGCAGGTCGAGATCGTTGGTCGGCTCGTCCAGGATCAGCACGTTGCCGCCGCGGATCATCAGCCTCGCCAGCAGCACCCGGCCGCGTTCGCCGCCGGAGAGGTCCCGGATCCGGGTCTCCTTCTGTCGGCCGGGAAAGAGGAATCGGTCGAGGAAGGCGCTGGCGTGGACCGCGCGGCCGGCGACCCCGACGTGATCGGCCGCGCCGGCGACCGCCGCGAGCACCGTCTGGTCCGGGTCGAGGTCTTCCCGGAGCTGGTCGATGGTCGCCAGCCGGACCGTCTCGCCGACCATCCGTTCGCCCCGGTCCGGCTGCAGCCGTCCGAGGAGGATGCGGAGCAGAGTGGTCTTGCCGGCGCCGTTCGGGCCGACCACGCCGAGGCGCATGCCGGCCTCGAGCCGCAGATCCAGCGGCGGCAGGACCGTCCGACCGGCGAAGGCGTGGCTGACGCCGCGCAGCTCCAGCACCCGGGCGCCGAGGCGGGGCCCGGGCGGAAAGGCCAGTTCCAACTCGTCCGGCGGCGGCGTCGGAGTCGCCGCCGCCAGATCCTGGAAGCGCCGGATCCGGGCCCGGGCCTTGGTCGAGCGGGCCGGCGCCCCGGCCTTCATCCAGGCCGTCTCCCGCCGGAGCAGGTTCAGGCGGGAGCGCTCGGTCTTCTCCTCGGCCTGGAGGCGGGCCGCCCGCTCCTCGAGGTGGCGCCGGTAGCCGCCGGCGGTGGCGAAGAGGCGCCCACGGTCGATCTCCACGATCCGATCCGCCACCCGGTCGAGCAGCCAGCGGTCGTGGCTGACCAGGACCAGGGGCCGCCGCAGGGCGAGGAGCCGCTCCTCGAGCCAGGCGACCACGAAGGCGTCGAGGTGGTTGGTCGGCTCGTCCAGGAGCAGGAGATCGGGTTCTCCGACCAGCAGCCGGGCCAGCGCCGCCCGCCTTGCCTCGCCGCCGGAGAGGCGGCTGCAGCGGGCGTCGGGGTCGGTCAGGCCGAGGCCGTCGATGGCGGCCTCGATCCGGTGCTCGACTTCGTGGCCGCCGAGGCGGTCCAGGCGATCCTGGAGCTCCTCCTGGCGCCGGGCGAGCCGGGCCTGGGCGGCGTCGTCGAGGTCCGGCCTGGCCAGCTCCGCCCAGAGTTCTTCCAGGAGGGCAAGCAGCTCCCGGCGTCCGGGCAACCCGGCCCGGACCGCTTCCCGGACCGTGGCCTCCGGCGGCAGGACCGGTTCCTGCTCGAGGAAGCCGATGCGCAGGCCACGGCGGGCGACCCGTTCGCCGGCGTCCGGTTGCTCGCGCCCGGCCAGGATTCGGAGCAAGGTGGACTTGCCGTGGCCGTTCGGGCCGATCAGGCCGATCCGATCCTCCTCGCCGACGACCAGGTCGATCCGCTCGAGCAGGGGGCGGCGTGGGTCGTAGGCCTTGCTGACGCCGGTCAGGGTGATCAGAGCCATGTCGGACCGGCAGTCTAGGCGTGGCAAGATGGCGGCGTGCGCCTCCTCCCTCTCGTCCTGCTCCTGTTGCTGACGCCGGGATCGGATCGGACCACCGCTCGGCGGCCGGATCCGCGGCCGAACGTGATCTTCGTCCTCGCCGACGACGCCGGGGTCGAGGCCTGCGGCTTCGCCGGCGGCGCCGGCGCTCGCACGCCTACCCTCGACGCTCTGGCCGAGGCCGGGGTGGTGCTGGCGGGGGCGGTGCACCAAGGCGGTTTCAGCGGCGCGATCTGCACCGTCAGCCGGGCGATGATCCTGACCGGCCGGCCGCTCTGGTCGGTGACCCCGGGCCGGTACGACTACCGGGCCACCAGCGAACTCGACACCGCCGACCCGTTGATTCCGGAGCTGTTCCGCGCCGCCGGCTGGCAGACCTTCGCCACCGGCAAGTGGCACAACGGCGAAGCGGCCCTGCGCCGCGGCTTCGAACGGGCCGAGGCGGTGTTCCTCGGCGGCATGCTGCCCTACAACGAGCGTTCTCCGGGCGGCGTCGGCGATCCGGCGATCGAACTCGGCCAGCGCGACCCGGAACTGGTTTCGATCGATCCGGAGACCGGCGCCCGGCGTCGGTACCGGGGCGAGGGCTGGAGCACGGACTTGTTCTTCGCCGCCGCCGAGGACTTCCTGCGCCGGCGCGATCCGGAACGGCCCTTCTTCCTCTGGCTGGCCACGACCGCGCCGCACGACCCGCGGCACGCCCCGCGCCGCTGGTTGGAGGCGGTCGCCGCCGGCGACCTGCCGCTGCCGCCGAACACCGCGCCGGCGCCGACCCGGGACACCGGC
This sequence comes from Planctomycetota bacterium, assembly GCA_003696625.1. Taxonomy (GTDB): domain Bacteria; phylum Planctomycetota; class UBA1135; order UBA1135; family UBA1135; genus J029. The sequence continues at coordinate 20,140 of RFGR01000081.1, read as the reverse complement.
GATCTTCAGGTCCGGGACGAGCAGGTGTTCCCGCCGCCGCGCGACCCGTCGCTGCTGCGCCGGGAGCGGGCGGCCTGGCTGGCGATGACCGCCCACATCGACCACCGCCTCGGTCGGCTGCTGGCCCTGCTCGACGAGCTCGGCCTGCGCCAGAACACGATCATCGCCTTCACCAGCGATCACGGTCTGTCGCTCGGGGAGCACGGCTTGATGGGCAAGCAGAACCTCGACCAGGCCTCGTGGCGGGTTCCCCTGCTCCTGGCCGGTCCCGGGCTCCCGGCCGGCCGCCGCAGCGACGCCTTCGTCTACCTGCACGGGATCGGCTCGACTCTGTGCGAGCTGGCCGGGATCGAGCCGCCGCCGGCGGTCCGTCGCTTCTCCTTCGCCGCCCTCGCCCGGGGCGAGACCGAGTCCGGGCTGCCGCAGCTCTTCGGTGCCTACACCCCGGATGCCGGCGGTCGGCGCGGCATCCGCTGCGTCCGCAGCGGGCGCTGGAAGCTGGTCCGCTACCTGCACAGCGGCGAGATCGATCTGTTCGACCTCGTCGCCGATCCCTGGGAGCTGCACGACCGCGCGGGGGATCCGGACCTCGCCCCCCTTCGGGCTCGGCTCGAGGCGCTGCTGGCCGGCTGGATGGCCGGCAGCGGCGACCCGCAGGCGCCGCTGCCGCCGGCGGCGAAGGAATGAGGGCGGGCGGGGCCTCGCCCCGCCCGCCCGGATCGGAGCCGACGGCGGTTACTGGACGACGGCCGTGACTCCGTTCGAGAAGGTCAGGCTGCCGAGGTCAAAGGCGTGGAGCCAGACCGTGGCGCCGGCCGCCGGCGGCGGCACCGGCAGCGAGATGCTGGCGTTGCCGGCCGAGTCGGCGGTCAGCGGCGGCAGCTCGACGTAGGGCGGGCTGAGGAGCAAGTCGCCGTAGGGGGTCGAGATCGGGCCGCCGCCGGCGAGCGAGTAGCCGTGTCGGACGATGCCGTTCGGGGTGGCGAACTGGACCGAGATCGTGGTGACGCCGCCGGCCACCAGATTGGCCACCGACAGGTAGGGGCCGGTCGGAGTGCCGCCGTTGATCGAGATGTCGTCGATCCCGATGCCGTCCAGGTAGCCGTAGGGGAAGTTGTCGTCCTGGGCGAACAACAGATAGAAGTCACCTTGGGTGTTGGCCCCGACCGCGTCGAGGTTGACCCCGGTGACGGCCTGCCAGGTGCTCAGGAGCGGCGTCCAGGGGCCGTAGGACTGGTACCAGTCGATGCCGTTGTCGGAGACCCAGACGCCGTCCCAGGGGTCGGTCTCGTCGCCGTGATCGATGGCCTGGAAGTCCATGTCCAGGTTGGCGACGCCGGCGCCGTTCAGGCCGATGACCAGGCCGTTGCGGACGTCGTGATAGTTGTTCGAGTTCGGGTCCAGGCCCATCTCCAGGCAGTAGATGCCCGAGGTGGTCGAGAGCGCCGGGGCGTGCTGGCCGATGTTGCACCAGGCCTCCGGGTCGGGCTGGCCGAACACCGCGTCGAGTTCGTTGACCGCCATGTGCGGCGGCACGACCCCGGCGTAGGTTTCGAAGTCGTCGCCGTAGTTGGCGGCGGGAACGAAGGCGGTCGGCAGGTTCGGCCAGGCCGGCGGCGGCGGCGGCGGGCCGACGTCGTCGACGACGACGTTGTCCAGCTCCCATTCCGAAGCGTAGTCGCCGGTGTAGTGGTAGGAGACGTTCACGCCTGGGTTGCCAACGTAGGCACTGAGGTCGACGTTGAGAACCGAATAGCCGTCGCCGGCCAGGTCGTCGACCAGGTTGATGAAGGTGACCCCGTTGTCGAGCGAGACGTCGACGTAGTGGTGATCGCGCCAGGAGGCGAAGGTGACCCCCTGGTCGCAGTAGGCGAAGGCCTGGGTGACCCCGCTCAGGTTGAGCTGGGGGGTCATCAGGTAGTTGTCGTTGTAGCCGAAGAAGTCGTCGTGGAAGGCGTGGTTCGAAGCCGCCAGGACTCCGAGGCCGGCGCCTTCGATCTCCCAACCGAGGCTGTTGCCGTTGTTGCCTTCGACCCACCCGGCGGGGGGCATCAGGCCGGCGTTGAAGTCCTCGGTGAGCAGGACGGTCTGGGCGGGGAGAGCGCTCGCCAGCAGGGCGAGGGCGGAGAGGAAGGGGAAGAGTCTCTGAGCCATGACAGGGGGAGGAGGTGGAATCCGGGGGCCTCGGCGGGACGCCGACACCCGATCCTACCCGGTTCTCCGGCCCTTCGCCGCGGTTCCTGCGGCCCGCGGGCGGGTGCTTGTCCGGTTCGGGGCCGGGCCTCATCCTGGTGGCGGCCGGTCCGCATCAGCCGGCTCTTCCCTCGACCGGAGGCTTCGATGGATTTCCTCACCGCCCTGTGGTTGCCGATCCTCCTCTCCGCGGTGCTGGTTTTCGTCGCCAGTTCGCTCCTGCACATCGTCTTGCCCTTCCACCGGGGCGACCATCGCCGGCTGCCCGGCGAGGAGGAACTCCTGGCGGCGATGCGCGAGCACGGCGTCGAGCGCGGCGTCTACCTGTTCCCCTGCCCGGCCTCGATCCAGGACGCGGCCGGCGAGGAGATGCAGGAGAAGTACCGCCGCGGCCCGGTCGGTTGGATGACCGTGCTTCCGAACGGTCCGATCCGGATGGGCCGCAGCCTGCTCCACTGGTTCCTGTTCACGCTCCTGATCGGAATCTTCGCCGGCTACGTGCTCTGGCACGCGGTGCCGGCCGGGGCCGACTACCTGGCCGTGTTCCGGCTCGCCGGCGGCCTCGGCTTCCTCGCCTACGGGATCCCGGCCCTGCAGGATTCGATCTGGAAGGGGCAGCCCCTCTCGATCACCTTGAAGTTCGTCTTCGACGGGTTGGTCTACGCTCTGGTCCTGGCCGGTTGCTTCGCCGGCTTCTGGCCGGCTCCGGTTTGAGCGGCCGGGCCTCCCGGACCGGCCGGGACCAGCCATGAGCGGCGAGCCTCTCGACCGTCTGGCCGAACTCCTGGGCGCCGCTCGTTCGGTCTTGGTCCTGACCGGGGCCGGCGTGTCGGCCGACTCCGGCCTGCCGACCTACCGCGGCGTGGCCGGCCTCTATGCCGGCGGCCGGACCGAGGAAGGTCTGCCGATCGAGGAGGTGGTCAGCGGCGCGATGCTGGTCTCCGATCCTGGCCTGTGCTGGAAGTACCTGGCCCGCATCGGTCGGGCCTGCGCCGGTGCCGTGCCGAACGCGGCTCACTTCGCCCTGGCGGCGCTGGAGCGTCGGCGCGAGCTGCGATTGCTCACCCAGAACGTGGACGGCCTGCACCGCGCCGCCGGCAGCCGCGAGGTCGTCGAGCTGCACGGCAACTTGGACGAGCTGATCTGCACCGGTTGCGGCGCCGGCGAGGCGGCGGGCGAGGAGCACCTGCGGCGCCTGCCTCCCCGCTGCCGCCGCTGCGGAGCGGTGCTGCGGCCGCGGGTGGTCCTGTTCGGCGAAGATCTGCCGCCGGCGGTGTTGGCGGCACTGGACGAGGTCGCTCGGGAGACCTGGGACCTCGCTCTGGTCGTCGGCACCACCGCCGTCTTCTCCTACGTCCAGTTCCCGGCCCTGCGGGTCCTCGACGCCGGCGGCGAGCTGGTCGAGATCAATCCCGAGCGCACGGTGCTGTCCGGCGCCACCACCCTGCGCCTGGAGATCGGCGCCGCCGACTGCTTCCGCCGCCTGGCCGAGCGGGCCCCGGAGCTCTTCCCGGGGATCGGCTAGAGTCCGACCGCATGCGCCGCCTCGTCCTCCTCCTCGCCCTGCTGCCGGCCGCCTGCGTCGCCCCGCGCGGCGCCGGATCCGCCGGCGGCTTGGAACCTGGCCCGGACGGCTGGATCCCGCTGTTCAACGGCCGCGACCTCACCGGCTGGACCCCGAAGATCGCCGGCCTGCCGCTCGGCGAGGATCCCCTGGCCACCTTCCGGGTCGAAGACGGTCTGCTCAAGGTCCGCTATGACCGCTATGCCGGCGACTTCGCCGGCCGGTTCGGCCATCTCTTCCACGATCGCGAGTGGAGCCACTACCGGATGCGGGTCGAGTACCGCTTCGTCGGGGACCAGGCTCCTGGCGCTCCGGGCTGGGCCTTCCGGAACAGCGGCGTGATGATCCACGGCCAGCCGGCCGCCACGCTGCGGTTGGATCAACCGTTCCCGGTGTCGATCGAGGTCCAGCTTCTCGGCGGCGACGGGGAACATCCGCGGCCGACCGCCAATCTGTGCACCCCGGGCACGAACGTGGTCATGGACGGCGAGCTGGTCACCCGCCACTGCACGGACTCGACCTCGCCGACCTTCTCCGGCGACCAATGGGTGACCATCGAGTTCGAAGTGCACGGCGCCGGTCGGATCCGCCACTTCGTCGGCGGCCGGGAGGTCCTCTCCTACGAGCAGCCGCAGCTCGATCCAAACGATCCGGACGCCCGGTCGTTGATCCGGGACGGCCGGCTGCTCCTCGACCACGGCACGATCTCGCTCCAAGCCGAGGGCCACCCGCTCGACTTCCGCCGGGTCGAGATCCTGCCGCTGGACTGTCCCACGGACTGCCGCGGCTGACGGGAGCCGCTGCGGCCGACCTAGAATGCGCCGATGGAGTCGAGGCCGGTCTGGTACTACGTCCGCAACGGGCAGCGGGTCGGCCCGGTAACCGAGGAGGTGATCGCCGGTCTCGTCCGGGCCGGTGAGCTGTCCGCGGAGGTTCCGGTCTGGGCCCCAGGCCTGAGTGACTGGACCCCGGCCGAGCAGGTTCTCGACCTCGCCGCCGGTTCGCCGCCGCCGGCGCCGACCGAGCCGCCGCCGGAACCGTGGCCACTGGCGCCGCCGGTCGGCCCGCCGCCGGCCGGGCCTCAGCGCCGTCCCTGGGTCCGCTATTGGGCCCGCTCGATCGACCTCACGGCTCTGTCCCTGGTCGGCCAGACCCTGCTCCGCCCCTTCGGCCTCCCCGAGGGCTCGGCCCTGCTCGAAGCCGACCAGGGCCTGCTCCTGCTCGAGGCGGCGCTGATGGTCGGCTGGCTGCTGGCGGCGGAGGCCGCCCTGCTGGCCTTGGCCGGCACCACTCCGGGGAAAGCCCTGCTCCAGGTCCGGGTCGAACGCCTGGACGGCGGCCGGCCGACCTTCCTCCAGGCCCTCCGCCGGACCCTGCGCGTGTTCGTGGTCGGCCTCGGGCTGTTCCTGCCGATTCTCTCCCAGGTCTGCATGGTGGTCGCCTGGCAGCGGCTGAGGCTGTTCGGAGTCACCTGGTGGGACCAGGCCGACGGCCTTCGCGTCGTCCACCGGCCGATCGGATTCGGTCGGGCGATGTTGGCCGCCGCCCTGCTGTTCTGGCTGAGCTGGCTGACCTTCGGGCCTCTGCCCGAGTAGCATCGCCGCTGCGGATGGGTGGGTGGTTCCTCTACCTGGTGCGCTGCGGCGACGGCAGTCTCTACACCGGCGTCGCCACCGACGTCGAGCGCCGGCTGGCCGAGCACCGGGCCGGCCGCGGCGCCCGCTACCTGCGTGGGCGCGGTCCGCTCGAGCTCGTGTTCGCGGCCGAGGTCGGCGATCGGGGCCGGGCGCTCCGGGCCGAGCGGCGGGTCAAGCGATTGGACCACGCCGGCAAGGAGGCGTTGCTCGCCGACCCTGGTCGCTTGGCCGCCCTCCTGGCCGACTGCCGGCGGCCGCCGACGGCGCCGGACTAGACTGGAGAGACCGCGCCGATGGACCTCGACCGCCAGTTTCGGACCCGGATCGGGCACACCGGGATGCTCTCGTGGAACCCGGTTCCGCTCGAAACCCTCGAGGAGTGGTGCGGCGGCCTGCCGCTCGGGTCGGAGAGCCGGATCCTCGACGTCGGCTGCGGCCGCGCCGAGCTGCTCCACCGGCTCGCCGCCCGTTTCGGTTGTCGGGGGCTCGGCGTCGATCCTGACCGGGAGGCCCTGGCGCTGGCCCGGGAGGCGGCCGAGCGGCTCGGCACCGGCGACCGGGTGGCCCTGATCGAGGCGCCGTTCCGGCCGGAGGTCGTGACCGACGCCAGCCAGGACCTGGCCCTCTGTCTCGGGTCCACCCAGGCCTTCGACGGTCTCGAGACCGCCCTTTGGGTGCTCCGCGAACGGGTCCGGCCGGGCGGCCATCTCCTGATCGGGGAGGGCTTCTGGCGGCGCGAGCCGGCCCCCGAGTACCTGGAATTGCTCGGCTGTGAGGTCGGAGACCTGCATTCCCACCTGGTCAACCTGCGCCTCGCCGAGGAAGCCGGCCTGGAGGTGGCCCGGGCCCGGGAGGCCACCGACGAGGAATGGCGGGAGTACGAGGACAGGGTCCACGCCAATCTCATCCGGTGGTGCGACGAGCACGCCGACGACCCGCGCGCCGCCGACCTGCGCGGACACACCGAACGCTGGCGGCGCGGCTGGGAGATCCACGGCCGCACCACCTTGGGATTCGGCCTCTACTTGCTCCGGCGGCCCTCGGCCTGAGCCGGGCGGGGAGGCGTGGTCTGCTAGGCTGAGATCGTGGAAGACGGCGCCGATCTTCGAGCCGCCGCCCGGGTGGTCTTTCTGGCGGCCGGCGTCCTGACGGTGATGATCGCCGCTGCGGCCCTGACCGGAGTGGACCCGCAGCGCTTCGAACGGGCCCTGCCGCCCCCGATCTGGAACGGCGAGCTGGCGGCGGCGACCGGGCCGATGCGGGCGATCCTGGTTCTGGACCAACTCTTCGTGATCGCCTTCGCCACCGGCTTGGTCCTGGCCGCCCGGGCTCTGGCTCGACGGCGGCCCCACCCGCTGGCCTTTCTGGCCTCGGGCGCGATCCTGGCCGCGGCCGGCTGCGACCTGATGGAGAACCTCCATCTTCTGGTCGGGATTCGTCACCTCTCCGCCGAGCCCGGCGACCTCTGGGCCTCCCGGGCCTCGCTCGAGGCCTGGAGCCTGGTCAGTCTGGCGAAGTGGGCTCTGGCCTGGCTCGGTCTGAGCGCCTTCCTCCATCTGATTCCGCGGCGGAAGCGGCTCGGGGCCGGGCTGGCGGCGGTGGTCTCCTTGCTCGTCCCGGTCGGGATCTGGGCTTCCTTCGCCCCGGCCGCCGCGGCCCGGCCCTGGGAGGCGCTGCGCGCCCTGCTCATGCTGGCCGGTTTCCTCCTCCTGGGTGCAACCCTGCGGGCGGAGGCCGGGGTCGCCTCGCCCGGCCCTTAGAATGGGGGGGTGCGGTCCGCCCCCCAGGCCCACGACCTGTTCCAGACCGCCTTCGGTGACCTCCCCGCGATCCTCGCCTCCGCCCCCGGGCGAATCGAGGTCCTCGGCAACCACACCGACTACAACCACGGTCTGGTCCTCTCCTGCGCCGCCGGTGCGCGCACGGCGGCGGCCGTCTCCACCGCCGCCGACGGTCGGGTCGTCGGCGTCAGCGCCAACCTGGCCGGCGGCCGGCGCACCTTCGCGGTGGCCGAGGCCGAGGAGCCCGGCGCGCCCGGGGACTGGGCCAACTACCTGCGCGGCCTCGTGGCCGCTCTCCGCCGGCGCGGGGTCGAGGTTCCCGGACTCCGGATCGCCGTCGCCACCCGCCTGCCCTTGGCCGCCGGCCTGAGCAGTTCGGCGGCGCTGACCACCTCGGTGCTGGTGGCTCTCGACCGTCTCCTAACGCTCGGCTTGGACCGGCAGGAAATGGCCCGGATCGGCCAGGAGGCCGAGGGCCGCGGCGTCGGCGTCCGCTGCGGCCTGCTCGATCCGCTCACCTGCCTGTTCGGGACCGAGGGGCACCTGCTCCTGACGGATTTCGAGGACCTGTCCCGCGCCACCCTGCCGATGCCGGACGGGCTGGTCTTCGTGCTGGCCGACAGCGGCGTCCGGCACGACCTGCGGGTGGAATACAACGAGCGGCGACTGAGCTGCGAGGCGGCGGCGCGGGCGATCGCCGAGAAGCGGCCGGAGGTCCGTTCCCTCCGGCAGGTCGGCCTGGCCGACCTGGCCGCCCTGAACGGAGCCGTTCCGGAGCGGGTGCGCCGGCGGGCCCGGCACGTGATCGCCGAGAACGAGCGGGTGCGTCGGGCGGTGGATTGCCTGCGGGCAGCCGACTCCTCCGGCCTGGGCCAGCTCCTCCTGGATTCCCATCGGAGCAGCCGAGCGGACTTCGAAAACTCCTGCCCCGAACTGGACCGGCTGGTCGACTTCGGCGCCGCCGATCCGCGCTGCTTCGGCGCCCGCCTGAGCGGCGCCGGTTTCGGCGGGGTCACGATCCATTTAGTCGAGGCCGGGCTGGCCTCGGCCTACGCCGCCGATCTGGGCGACCGGATCGAGGCCGCGGCTGGCCGCCGCCCCTGGACCGCGGTCTGCCGCCCGGGCGCCGGCGCGCGGCTCGAGGACCTCGCCGCCGGCCTCGAGCGGGATCCGGACCAGCAGGACGAAACAGCCTCTTGACCCGGCCCCGGGCCGGGCTCGATTGGGGGCCCTTGTCGCGCCTGCCCCAGCCCGTCGCCCCGCTCCTCCTGGCCGCCGCCGCCCTCTCCGCCGGCTGCGGCATGACCCCCGTGGAGCCGGCCCCGGCCACCGCCCAGCGGCCGTCGTTCTCCACCTCGTCGGCCACCACCGCGGCCGGCACCTTCGAGATGGAGGCCGGGGTGCAGATCGACTCGGGCAGCGCGCACGAGGTGCCGCTCCTCCTCAAGTACGGCGCCGACTCCGCCACGAGGTTTACCTCGGCTTCAGCCCCTTCCGTCAGGCCCACCGGGTCGGCCGCGACGCCCGCGGCGCCGGCGACGTCAGCTTCGGCATGCGCAACCGCCTGGCCGGCGACGAGGACGGCTTCCCGGCTGCGGCCGTGGACCTGACGGTCAAGCTGCCGGCGGCGGACCGCTCGAGTGGGCTCGGCAGCGGTCGGACCGACGCCTACCTGGCCGCGATCGGCGACCAGAACTTCGGCCTCCTCGGGGTCACGGCCTACTACCGCCTCGGCTTCCTCGGCGGCGACCAGCCGGAGGACATCGACCTCGAGCACGGCTTCGCCCTGGCCGTCGGCTACCCCTTCGGCCGCCTCTCGGTGTTCGGCGAGTTGGCCGAGATCTGGGTGCCGGAGAACGACTCCTCCAGCCTGTTCACCACCTGGGGCGCCGCCTGGCAGCTCCGGCCCTCGGTCCTGCTGGACGGGGACTTCGCCGTGGGCCTGGGCGGCGACGCGCCGGACTGGCAGGTCCTGTTCGGCCTGACCGTCAACTTCGGCGGCCCGGGCACCCTCCTCGAGGAATCCGTTCCGGTTCGGGATTGACCGTCCGCCGCCGGCGGCGGACGATCCCGGCATGCGGATCGCCCTGGTGCAACAGCCGGCCGGCCCGGATCGGGCCGCCAACCGTGACCGCGGCCTCGCCGCCCTCCGCCGCGCCGCCGCCGCCGGCGCCGACCTCGTCGCCTTCGCCGAGCTGGCCTTCGACCCTTTCTGGCCCCAGCGACCGGTCGCCGGTGATCCACTCGAGCTGGCCGAGCCCATCCCGGGGCCGACCACCGACGCGATGGCCGCCGCCGCCCGCGAACTCGGGGTGGTCGTGGTCCTGAACCTGTACGAGCGGGACGGGGAGGCGGCCTTCGACTCCAGCCCGGTGATCGACGCCGACGGCAGCCTGCTCGGCGTCACCCGGATGGTCCACGTCACCGACTATCCCGGCTTCCACGAGCAGGGCTACTACACGCCTGGCGACCGTGGTGCCCCGGTCTACACCACCGCCGCCGGCGAGGTCGGGGTGGCCATCTGCTACGACCGCCACTACCCCGAATACATGCGCGCCCTCGGCCTGGCCGGCGCCGACTTGGAGGTCGTGCCGCAAGCGGGCACGGTGGGGGAATGGCCGGAAGGGCTGTACGAGGCCGAGATGCGCGTCGCCGCCTTCCAGAACGGCTACTTCGTCGCCCTCTGCAACCGGGTCGGGCGCGAGGAGCGGCTGGACTTCGCAGGCGAGTCTTTCGTCTGCGGCCCGGATGGGGTGGTCCTGGCCCGGGCCGGCCGCGGCCGCGAGGAGATCCTGCTGGCCGAGGTGGACCCGGCCGCCTGCGCCCGCTCCTACGCCCGACGGCTGTTCCTGCGCGACCGCCGGCCGGAACTCTGGCCCTGCCTGTCGCCCTCGATCGCCTGAAGTGAGCCGCTTCCGAAGCCTTCTCTCCTTGCTGCCGCTCCTGGCCGTCGCCTGCGCGGCGCCGGCCACGGACCGCCGGCCGGAACGCCCGAACCTGGTCGTCCTGTTCGCCGACGACCTCGGCTACGGCGACCTCGGCTGCTTCGGCCATCCGATCATCCGGACCCCGAACCTGGACCGGATGGCGGCGGAGGGGACCCGCTTCACCCAGTTCTATTCCGCCTCACCGGCTTGCACCGCCAGCCGCTACTCGCTGCTCACCGGCCGATTGGCGGCCCGCTCCGGCTTCGCCTGGGTGCTCGTCCCGAGCAGCCCGCGCGGGCTCCACGCCGCCGAGCGGACCCTGGCCGACGAGCTGCGCGAGGCCGGCTACGCGACTGCCGCCGTCGGCAAGTGGCATCTCGGCAACCGGCCGGAGTTCCTGCCGCTCGCGCACGGCTTCGACGAGTACCTGGGTCTTCCCTACAGCAACGACATGCTGCCGCCGCGCTGGCCGCCGATCCCCCCCCTCGAAGGCGACAAGGAGGTCGAGTCCGGGCCCGATCAGAGCACTCTGACCCGCCGCTATACCGAGCGGGCGCTCTCCTTCATCGACCGCAACCGCGACCGGCCGTTCTTCCTCTACCTGGCCTACGCGATGCCGCACGTGCCGCTCCACCCCGGCGCCGCCTTCGCCGGCCGCTCGCCGCGCGGCGCCTACGGCGACGCGGTCGAGGAGATCGACTGGAGCGTCGGCCGGATCCTCGACCGCCTCCGCCGGCTGGGCCTGGCCGAGCGGACCCTGGTCCTCTTCACCAGCGACAACGGACCCTGGATCATCAAGGGCCTGGACGGCGGTTCGGCCGGCCTGCTGCGCGACGGCAAGGGCAGCACCTGGGAGGGCGGGATGCGCGAGCCGGCGATCTTCTGGTGGCCGGGGACGGTTCCGGCGGGGCGGGTGGAACGCGCCGTCGCCAGCACCCTCGACCTGTTTCCGACCGCCCTCGAACTGGCCGGACGGCCGCTGCCGGAGCCCGGACGCGGCCGCAACGGCGCCGTCCTGGACGGGCGGAGCATCCTCCCGCTGCTGCTCGGCCGCGGCGCTCCGGAAGATCGGCCGTTCTTCTACCACGGTCCCGGCCACGTCCTGCACGCGGTCCGCCTGGGCCGCTGGAAACTCCATCTGAAGACCTCCAGCCAAACCGGCAAGGAGTACTTCGAGGGCCGCGTGCCGCTTCTGTTCGACCTCGAGCGCGACCCCTCCGAGACCCGCGACCTGGCCGCCGAGGAACCCGAGGTGGTCGCCCGCCTGACGGCCCTGGCGGCGGAGCACGAACGAGAGGTGGCCGAGCACGGCAGCTTCTGGGACCGGGGCTAGGATCCGGGGATGACGGCGGCCGCCCTCGTCCTCCTCTTCCTGTCGGCGCCTCGCCAGGAGCCGCCGGTGGTCGATCTGCGCTCGCTGCTGCTCGAGATGACCGACCGCGACCGGATCGCCCGCTGGCCGCGGCCGGAGTTCCGCTGCCTTCAGGCCTCGAGCTACGACCGCGACTCCACCTCGCCCGAGGATCCGGGCTGGTTCGCGAACTGGGACCGGAGCCACTTCCTGCGCGTCGACGAGCGGGCCGGCCGGCGCGAGTACGTGCTGATGGAGGACGACGGACCCGGCGCCGTGGTCCGCTTCTGGGCCACCTGGCACGGCCCAGGCGGCGGGCCGTTCACGAACGGCACCCTCCGCTTCTACTTCGACGGCGAGGAGCGGCCGGAGATCGAGGGGCCGCTGGCCGACCTGATCAGCGGCGGCGCCCTGGTCGGGCCGCCGTTCTCGGAATCGGTCTCGCCGCAGACCGAGTACGCCCGCCGTGGCCACAGCCTCTACCTGCCGATCCCTTACGCGCGCGGCTGCCGGATCACCTACGAGACCGAGGCACCGATCGACCCGGGCGCGCACGAGGGTGAGGCGCTGTACTACCAAATCGACTACCGGAGCTACCCGCCCGGGACCGCGGTGCGCACCTTCCGCCGCGCCGACCTGGAGCGGCTGGCGCCGTGGCTCCAGCGGGTCGGCGGGCGGCTGCAGACGCCGGTCGCTCCCGGGGACTTCGAGCCCCTGCACGGGGTCGACCTGACGACTCCGTTCGCGGGCCGGCTCGAGCCCGGCGCCGCCGGGCCGCCGGTCGCGATCGCGGGCCCGCAGGCGATCCGCTTCCTCGCTCTCCGGGTCGCCGCCGAAGACCTCGGCCAAGCTCTGCGCTCGACCGTGCTGGAGATCGCCTTCGACGGCGAGCGGACGGTTTGGTGCCCGCTCGGCGCCCTCTTCGGCTGCGGGCCGGGGCCGCGCGAACAGACGACCTGGTGGACCCGCACCGCTTGGATCGACGATTCCTTTTGGCTCTTCGCCGCTTGGCCGATGCCGTTCGCCGAACGGGCCGAGCTGCTCCTGCGCAACCTCGGCAGCCAACCGGTCGCACTGGCGGGTCGGGCCCTGGTCGGCCCCTGGCACTGGGACCGGGACTCGCTCTTCTTCCACGCCGCCTGGCGCCAGTGGAGCGCCCTGGCCACGGGCGGGCGCAAAGGGATGGAGGGAGCCGGCGCCTTCGACCTGGAGTGGCTGGCGGTGGAGGGAAAGGGGGTCTACGCCGGCGACACCCTCAGTCTGTTCAATGCCGCCGGCGCCTGGTGGGGAGAGGGTGACGAGAAGATCCGGGTGGACGGCGAGCCCTTCCCCAGCCACTTCGGCACCGGCAGCGAGGACTACTTCGGCTACGCCTGGTGCCGGCCCGAGCCGTTCGCCACCCCTTTCCACGCCCAGCCGGACGGTTCGGGCAACCTCCGCCCCGGCGCGACCACGAATCTGCGCTACCGGATCCTCGACACGATACCGTTCCGCCGCTCGCTGTCCTTCACGATGGAGCTGTGGCACTGGGCCGACACCCGGATCGACTACGCCCCGGCCACCTTCTTCTACGCCCGCCCCGGCGCCCGCTGGCGGCCGGCGCCCCAGCCGGAGGAGGCCGCCCGTCCCCTCTCCCGGCGCCGCTCGGACCTGGTCGAGGTCTTCGCCGTGCCGGGGGCGATCGAAGGCGAGGAAATGGAGGTTCTCGAGCGCGGCGGCGGCCGGGTCCAGGTCCAGGACAGCGGCACCTTCGGCTGGAGCGAGGAAGCCCAGCTCTGGTGGATCGACGGTGCCCCGGGCGACCGGCTGGTCCTGGGCTTCGATGCGCCCGAGACCGGCCGCCGGTGGGTGCGTGCCCGCCTCACCCGCGCCGACGACTACGGTATCGTCGAGCTGAAGCTGAACGGTCGGTCGGCCGGTCGGTTCGACCGCTTCCATCCGACCGTGGAGACCACCACCGAAGAGCTGGGCGAGTTCGAGCTGCGCCGGCGCGGCAACCGGCTCGAGGTCGTGCTCCTCGGTCGCAACGAAGCGGCCCGGCCGCGCTTCATGTTCGGGCTCGACGCTCTGGTTCTGGAACCGGCCGAAGGCGCCGAGGAGGATCGGGATCCGAATCGATGAGTCTGCCGCTCCAGCTCCTCCGACTCGCCGTCGCCGTCTCGTTCCTCGGCCATGGCCTGTTGGCGCTGGCCAACGATCCCGGCCACCTGGCCCTGGTCACGGGCCTGGGTTGCGCCGAGCCTCTGGCCCGCCGGGTGCTGGTCGTGATCGGGGCCTTCGACGTCGGTCTCGCGGTCCTCGTCCTGCTCCGGCCCTGGCGGCCGGTCCTGCTCCTGGCCGCCCTTGGGGCGCTGCTGGCCGCCGCTGCCTGGCCGCTGAGCGGGCTGACCGGCCCGGGCGGCTTCCTTGCTCGTTTCCCGGACTGGGTGGCGCCGCTGGTGCTCTGGCTTCTGCTCGGGCGGCGCAGCCCGCGTTGGCGCTGAGCGGGGAGGGGGCGGGTGCGCCGGCTGCTTCCGATCCTCGTCGCGGCGGCGGTCCTCGCCGCCGGCTGGCTGATCCTGGGCCAGCCGACCGCAGCCCCGAACCCGACCCCGGAGGCGGGTCTCCCGGGCGGCGGGACCGGGCCGCCGACTCCGCCGGCGGCCGGCGCCGCCCCGATCCGGCCCGAGGGCGCCGAGGAGAGGCGGCCCGGTCCGGTCGCCGGCGGCCTCGTCCTGCGGGCGGTGGAGGCCGAGACCGGTCGGCCGGTCGCCGACTGTCCGCTGCGGGTCTTCGAGCTGGGCGAGGCGGCGCCTCCCGAGTTGGCGGAAGCCCTGCGCGCCGGCGGCTGGGCCGGTGAGGCGGCCTCGCGCCTCGGGCTCCCGGCTCGGACCGACCGGGAGGGTCGTCTCGCCTGGGCGACCGCCGCCAGGCCGCTGGTTTTCGTCGCCCAGGCCCCGTGGAGCGGCCTGGCCCGGTGGGGGCCGGGCGATCCGTCCGAACTCGAACTTCGTCTGCGGCCCCGCCGGGAACTCGAGGTGCTCGTGCTCGACGCCGCCGGCGGCCCGGCGGCCGAGGTTCCGGTCCTTCTCGCTGTGCGACCGTTGCCGGCCGGCGGCAGCGGCTATCGGGCGGTCTCCGGCCCGGACGGCGTCGCTCGTTTCCCGGATTTCGGGGATTTCCTCGCCTCCGCCCTGCCGGCCGAGGCGGAGCAGGCCTGGCTGGCGGCCGATCTGGCCGCGCCGGAGCGGGACTGGCGCTCCTTTGCGGCCCGGCCGCCGCCGACGGCCCCGATCGAACTGCGGCTGCCGCCGGCCGGGGAGGTGGTCGTGCGGGTTCTCGGGGACGCCGGCCGCGCCCGGCAGTGCACCCTCGCCCCAGCCCGCGAGCCGGGGCGACCCTTCCGACCTTTCGCCGGCCCCACCCGGCCGGTCCGGAACGGCGAGGCCCGGTTCCGCTGGGTGCCGCTCGGGCGGCGCTTCCTGGCCACGGTCGATCTGGCCGGAGAGGAGGAGCCGGCCCGGGTGGAGGGGCCCGGCCCGGCCCGGCCGGGCGAGGTCCGCGAGCTGCTGATCGATCTGACGGCCGGCACGATCCTGGCTGGGCGCCTGCTGGATTCGGTCGGGAGGCCGGTCCCGCCCGGAGACTGGACCTGGACGCTGGTGGCCCGGGGCGGCGGTCGGAAGACCGGAGGCCTGCGGTCGACCGAGGACGGCGGCTTCCGGATCCGGGTCTCCGAGGAGGCGGCGGCCTGGGAGCTGACCGCCCTCGAGCTGCGGCCGCGGGCGGTCGGCCTCTCCTCGGGGGGGGACGGGCGCCTCGCCCGAACCGGCCTGACCGGGCCGCTCGCGCCGGGGATCCACGATCTCGGCGACCTTACCGTGGTCGAGCCGCCGCTGCTCGTCGCCGGCCGGGCGGTCGGCGCGAGCGGGGAGCCGCTCGAAGGGGTGGTCGTCGAGGTCGAGCGGGAACTCCCCGGCGGCGAGGATCTCGGCGGCACCTGGCAGGCCGTCCCGGAGTGGCGACGGCTGACCGGTCGGGACGGCGCCTTCGCGGTCCGCGCCGAGTTCGGCGACCCGGTCGGGTTGCGCCTCCGCGCCCACAAGGTCGGCTGGTTCCTGCCGGAACCGGTTCCGTTCCGGCCCGGCCGGGCCGACCTCCAACTGCGGCTGGAGGCGGGCGGCGGCCTCCGCGTGCCGGTCCTGGTGCCGAGCGGTGCCGCCGCCGGCGATCTGGCGGTCTGGGCCGTCGGCCCGGACGGTCGGCCGCGGTCCTGGCCTGGTCGGTTGACGGCGGTCGAGCCGGAGCGGCTCGAGGCCGGCTGGACCGGGCTGCCGCCGGGCCGGTGGGGGGTGCGCCTCGGCTTGCGAACGGCCGGCGAACCCCTGCTCGAGCAGGAAGCCGGCTCGGTGCGGGCCGGGGAAACCTGCACGGCGCCGCCGGCCGACCTGAGAGAGCTCCTTCGGGTGGTCGTGCTCGAGGTGACGGCGCCGGACGGCACCGGCCTCGCCCACGAGGCCCGGGTGATCCGGCTCGGCCGGGACGGCCCCCGGCCGGCCGGCTTCCGGCTTCAGGACGAATGGCGCCTGCGGGCGACGGTGGCGGCGGGAGCCCCGCTCGACCTAATCGTTCGAGCGGAAGGAAGGCGTCCGGTCCGGCTCGAGGGGGTGGCCGGCACCGC
The DNA here is from genome assembly GCA_003696625.1 of Planctomycetota bacterium. GTDB lineage: Bacteria > Planctomycetota > UBA1135 > UBA1135 > UBA1135 > J029. The sequence goes on along the minus strand of RFGR01000081.1, from coordinate 4,027 downwards.
CCGCGTCCGCCTCGAGCCGCTGGTCCCGACCCGGCTGATCCTGCCCTCGCCCCTTCCGACCGGACCGGAGGGCAGCCGACTCACCGTTTCGCTCCAGCGCCGGACCGGCGCCCTCGATCCCTGGCCCGGGTTGCCGGCGCGGATCCGGTTGGAGGGGGACCTCGTTGCCGGTGGAGAGATCCTGGCCTGGCTGGAGGCGCCCGGGGACTACCGGCTCCAGTGGACCTTCAGTTGCATGCGGGAGGGCCGGGAGGTCGTCGTCGGTTCGCGCTTTGCCGACCTCGCCGTGGCCGCCGTCGACCTCGGCGGCCGCCTGGTCCTGCCAGCGCCGGAAGGGCCCTGAGGGGTCCGTCGGGGGCGACGCTGCTAGAATCCGCCGCTTCCGGCCGACGGAAACCACCATGGGCAAGACGCACAAGATCGCCATCCTCGCCGGCGACGGGATCGGTCCCGAAGTCGTCCGCGAGGGCCTTCGCGTCCTCGACGCCGTCGAGGAGCGGTTCGGCTTCGCCACCGAGCGGGTGGAGTACCCGTTCGGGACCGAGTACTGGCTGAAGACCGGGGAGATCTTCCCGGATGCGGCCTTCGCCGAGGTCCAGGAGATGGACGCCGTCCTGCTCGGCGCCATCGGTGATCCGCGGGCGCCGGTCGGCCTGATCGAGCGCGGGATCATCGGCCGGCTGCGCTGGGACCTGGACATGTACGTCAACCTGCGGCCGATCAAGCTCTACGACGCCCGCTTCTGTCCGCTCAAGGACAAGGGGCCCGAGGACGTCGACATGGTGATCGTGCGCGAGAACACCGAGGACGCCTACGTCCATCCGCCGGTGTTCCACGACCAGGGCACCCCGGACGAGGTCGCCGAGCAGCCGATGCGCTACACCCGCAAGGGCACCGAACGGGTGATCCGGTACGCCTTCGAACTCGCCCGGACCCGTCCCCGCCGCCAGTTGACCCTGATCGACAAGGCGAACGCGGTCCGCGCCCAGGACCTCTACACCCGGGTCTTCGCCGAGGTCGGGGAGGAGTATCCGGACGTCCGCACCGACCACGCCTACATCGACGCCGCCTGCATGTGGATGGTGAAGAACCCGGAGTGGTTCGACGTCGCGGTCACGACCAACCTGTTCGGGGACATCATCACCGACCTCGGAGCGATGATCCAGGGCGGCATGGGCGTCGCCGCCAGCGGCAACCTGAATCCCGAGGGGCTGAGCCTGTTCGAGCCGATCCACGGCAGCATGCCGAAGGCGGCGGGCAAGAACACCGCCAATCCGGTGGCGACGATCAACGCGGTGGCGATGATGCTCGATCACCTGGGCGAGAAGGAGGCCGCCGCCGCGATCGACTGCGCGGTCGCCGAGTTGCTCCGCTCGGACCGGGTCCGGGGCCTGAAGGCGGGGCTGCACGCCACCGACGAATGGGGCTCGATGGTCCTCGAGCAGATGGCGGCTGCCCCGGCCGCTTGATGCGCGCGCATCCTTCCAGGCGGAAATCCCGCTACCGGCTCCAGCGATCCGGCTAGGATCCAGGTGGAGGTTCATCCGTCGTGGTCAAGCGCCTGAACTGCTGGGAAGTGATGAACTGCGGTCGCGAGCCAGGCGGCGAAATGGCTGCGCTGCGCGGGGTCTGTCCGGCGGCCACCGACCCCTCCTTCGACGGGGTGAACGGCGGTCGCGCCGCCGGCCGCTTCTGCTGGCAGGTGGCCGGCACGATGTGCCACGGGCGGGTCCAGGGCACCATGGCCGAAAAAATCGCGGACTGCGTCGTCTGCCCGTTCCTGGATCGCGTCGCCCGCGAGGAGACCGGCGGCTTCGTCTTGACCCTCGAGGATCTGGAGTCCCGCTCGCCGGAAGCCTGAAGATTGCTTCAGGTCCGGTCGGAGGGTGGCCGATCCAGGGGCATGGGACAGGATCTATCTCGTGATTCGGGCTCGGACGGCTCGCCCCTTCGGAACTGCTGGGAGGTCACCGCTTGCGGGCGGGAGCCCGGCGGCGAACGAGTGGATGAACTCGGGGTCTGTCCGGCCGCCACCTGCGCCGAGGCCGACGGCGCCAACGGCGGCCGGTTCGGCGGCCGGATCTGCTGGTCGATCGCCGGTACCCTTTGCGGCGGGCGGGTCCAGGGCTCCTGGGCCGCGAAAATCCTGAGCTGCGTGATGTGCCCGTTCTTCGATCAGGTGGTCCAGGAGCAGGGCGGCGGGTTCTTCTTGCACCTCCACGACTGGCTCCGGATCTCCGGCCGGCGGCGGGCCTAGGCTGGCCGCCGCTTGCACGGCCGGCCGCCCCATCCCTTCCGAGAGCGCCCGCACCGGACCCTCCTCCGGCTGGCGCTGCCGGTGCTGGTCTCGCTCGTCGCCGAGCCGGTGGCCGCCCTGGTCGACACCGCCTTCGTCAAGGAGCTGGGCGCGGCGCCCCTGGCGGCGGTCGGCGTAGGGACCACCCTGCTCTCCGGGGTCTTCTGGGTCTTCAACTTCCTCGGCGTCGCCAGCCAGAGCGAGGTGGCGGCCGCCGCCGGAGCCGGCGACCGGGCGCGCGGCCGCGAGGCGGTGGGACTCGCTCTCGGGGTCGGCCTGGCCGCCGGCGTGGTCCTGCTGGCGATCGGTTGGGCGGTCGCCGGCCCGGCCGCGGCGGCGATGGCCGCGACCGGCGAGGTTCGGGCCGACGCGGTGCTCTACCTCCGGATTCGGCTGCTGGCGGCGCCGGCGGTGCTGTCGACCCTGGTCGCCTTCGGCGCCCTGCGCGGGCTGGAGGACATGCAGGCGCCGCTCCGGGTCGCGGTGGGGCTGAACGCCTGGAACGTGGTTTTGGACCGGGTCCTGATCTTCGGGATCGGGCCGGTGCCGGCCTTCGGCCTGGCCGGCGCAGCCTGGGCGACGGTCGCCAGCCAGTGGCTGGGAGCGGCCGCGGCCCTCCTGCTTCTCTACCGACGGCTCGGCCCGCCGGCGCGGGCGCCGCTGAGGCGGGCCCGGCGGCTGGTTCGGATCGGGGGCGATCTCTTCGTTCGGACCGGTCTGCTCACCCTGTTCCTAGTCCTCGGCACCCGGGAGGCGACCGCGATCGGTCCGGAGGCCGGGGCCGCCCACCACGCGATCCGCGCGGTCTGGCTGTTCGCCGCCTTGGTCCTGGACGCCTTCGCCCTCAGCTCCCAGAGCCTGGTGGCCTTCTTCCTTGGCGCCGGGGACGCCGCCGCCGCCCGCCGGGTCGCCCGGATCTGCTGCGGTTGGAGCTTGGCCGCCGGCTGCGGCCTGGGGCTCGGGATGCTGGTCGGAAGGTCGGCCCTGGCCGCCCTGCTCGTGCCGGCCGCGGCCCGGGCTGCCTTCGCGGCCGCTTGGTTGCCGGCGGCCCTGGCCCAGCCGCTGAACGCCTTGTCCTTCGCCACGGACGGCCTCCACTGGGGGGCGCAGGACTACCGCTGGCTGAGGAACGCGATGGTGGCGGCCTTCCTGGTCGGCTGGGCCGGCCTGGCGGCGGTGGACCGGTCCGCGGAAGGGGCCTTGGCCGGGGTCTGGTGGGCGACCTCCGCCTGGATCCTGGTCCGCTCGGCGCTCGGGCTGGTCCGGATCTGGCCGGGGGTGGGGGCCTCGCCGTGGTGGCCTAGGAGGGCGGGATGAGGTGGTCGGGCTCCATGACCCTCCTGATCCTGTGCGCCGCCGCCGGTTGTGGCGGCGGAGCAGACCGAGGACCGGGCACTTCGGACCCGGCGGCCGCGATCGAGGTCCGGGGGGCGGAGCTGCCGCGGGCCGAACTCCGGTCGCTCATCGAGACCGCCCTGGCTCACCCCGAGGTCGAGCCCCCGGTGCGATCGGTCACGGTCCGCGACCCGAACCGGGCCGAAGTCCACACCGGGGTGATGCGTGGGCCGCTCGCCGGCGGCGGCCAGACGGTCGAGCTGGAGCGCCGCGACGGGCACTGGGTCGTGGTCGGCGTGGCGCAGTGGATCTCCTAAGGGCCGGGGCCGTCGGCGCGGAACCGGCGATCCGGATCTCCCGCGCCCGGATCGGTCCGGGAGGGGCATCCGGGCTCGG
>RFGR01000080.1 GCA_003696625.1 Planctomycetota bacterium | reverse complement strand
GTCCACGACCACCGCGGCGCCGGGGTGATGGTCGGGCCGATCTGGCTCACCGCCGGCCCGCCGGCGCCGCTCGGGCCGCTCGCCTGAGCCGCCTTGCCGGCCTCCGGGCAGCCGCCTAAGATTCCCGGCCAACGTCCGGGCGCCGCCGCGCGTAGTGCCCGCGTCCTGCTTCCGACCACGCCCCCCAAGCGAGTGGAGGAACCGCCCTTGGATCCCTACATCGATGCCCATGGTCTGAGGAAGGAGTTCGGCAGCATCCTGGCGGTGGACGGCGTCGATCTGGTCGTCCGCCCCGGCGAAGTCCTCGGCTTCCTCGGTCCCAACGGCGCCGGCAAGTCCACGACCATGAAGATGGTCACCGGCTTCCTCGAGCCGACCGCCGGCACCATCCGCATCCTCGGCGCCGACATGCTGGCCGATCCGCGCCAGGCCAAGCGCCACATCGGCTACCTGCCGGAGGGCGCCCCGGCCTGGCCGGACATGACCGTGGCCGAGTTCCTGGCCTTCATCGCCGAGGTCCGCGGCTTCGACCGCCCGGCCGCCGCCCGACGGACCGAAGAGCTGGTCGAGCTGGTCCACTTGGGCGGCGTCTTCCACCAGACGATCGAGACCCTGTCCAAAGGTTTCAAGCGCCGGGTCGGCCTCGCCCAGGCGATCTACCACGACCCGCCGGTGCTGGTCCTGGACGAGCCGACCGACGGCCTCGACCCGAACCAGAAGCACGAGGTGCGCGAGTTGATCCGGCGCATGGGCGAGAAGAAGGCGATCGTCCTCTCGACCCACATCCTCGAGGAGGTCGAGGCCGTCTGCACCCGGGCGGTGATCATCAATCGGGGTCGGACCGTCTTCGACGGCAGCCCGGACGAACTCGACGCCCAGGCGCCGACCGAGGTCGAGCGCAACCGGCTGGACTGGGTCTTCCGCCACATCACCACCAGCGACACCGCCGTCGCGGGAGATGCCGCATGAGTTCCGTCCGCACCATCTTCAAGCGTGAGTTCGCCGGCTACTTCGCCACGCCGCTGGCCGCGGTCTACCTGGTCATCTTCCTGGCCCTGACCGGCATCTTCACCTTCAACATGGGCGCCCTCTACGAGAGCGGTCAGGCCAGCCTGCGGCCCTTCTTCGGTTACCTGCCCCAGCTCTTCCTGTTCCTGGTTCCGGCCATCGCCATGCGGATCTGGGCCGAGGAGCGGCGGCTGGGCACGGTCGAGCTGCTGATGACGCTGCCGGTCTCGGTCGGCGAGATGGTGATCGGCAAGTTCCTCGCCGCCTGGGCCTTCGCCGGCGTCGCCCTGCTGCTGACGACGCCCTTGTGGCTGACCGTCTCCTACCTGGGCGACCCGGACCACGGCGTCATCCTGACCGGCTACTTCGGCAGTCTGCTCATGGCCGGGGCCTTCCTCGCGGTCGGCTCCTGCCTGTCGGCCCTGACCAAGAACCAGGTCATCGCCTTCGTCCTCTGCCTGATCGCCTTCTTCGCCCTGCTGCTCAGCGGCTACCCCGGCTTCAGCGAGCTGGTGCCGGGCTGGCTGCCGAAGGTGGTCGTCGACGCGCTCGCCTACCTGAGCTTCCTCACCCACTACGAGGCCCTGCAGAAGGGCGTCATCGATCTGCGCGACGTCTTCTTCTTCGCCAGCGTGATCGTCGCCGCGCTGTTCATCAACACGCTGGTCCTGGACTGGAAGAAGGCGGACTAGGAGGTCAGCACGATGAAGAAGAAGCGCACCGCCCTGGCCGGCCTGCTGGCCGTTCTGGTCCTCTTCCTGGCCGTCAACCTGATCGCCGGCCTGACCTTGCGCCACGCCCGGATCGACATGACCGCCGAGGGCATCTACAGCCTGTCCGACGGCACCCGCGAGATCCTGGCCGCGATCGACGAACCGATCCGCCTCGAACTCTACGAGTACCTGGACGAGATCGAGGAGGACCGCCCGGACCTGGTCGCCCACGCCCGTCGCATCCGCGAGTTCCTCGAGGAGCTGGTGCTGGCGGCCGACGGCGGCCTCGAGCTGGTCGTCCGCAAGCCGGAGCCCTACTCCGAGGCCGAGGACGAGGCCCGCGCCGCGGGCGTCGCGGCGGTGCCGCTCGGCGACCGCCTGTTCAGCCTCGGATTGGTCGCGCGCAACTCGGTCGACGAGCAGGAGGTGATCCCCTTCTTCCGACCGGGTCCGGACCGGGACGCCTTCCTCGAGTACGACCTGGCCAAGATCATCCACAGCCTGAGCCAGCCGGAGAAGCCGAAGATCGGCCTCCTCAGCAGCCTGCAGCTGGACGCCCGCATCGACCCGACCAATCCGCGCGCGGGCATGACCCCGGCCTGGCAGATCCTCAGCCAGCTCCGCTCCCTCTACGAGGTCGAGATCATCGACAAGGAGGCCGGCGAACTGCCGGCGGACCTCGACGTCCTCGTCCTGGTCCACCCGAAGGAGCTGAGCGAAGAGATGCTGCGGGCGATCGACCAGTTCGCCCTCGCCGGCGGCCGCATCCTGGCCTTCCTCGACCCGTCCTGCCAGGAGGAGCGCCAACAGCAGGCCAACCCCTACGGACCGCCGCCCACCCCCGGTCCGTCCGACCTCGGGCCGCTGCTGGCCGCCTGGGGCGTCGACTGGGATCCGGAGCAGGTCGTCGCCGACCGCGACCGGGCGCTGCAGGTGCCGGTGCCGAGCCAGCACGGCTACCAGTACGTCGACCACGTCGGCTACCTCGGCCTGACCGCCGATGACATGGTCGAAGGCGATCCCGTGTCCGGGATGCTGAAGACGGTGCGGATGGCGATGCCGGGGGAACTCAAGGCGGCCGAAGGCGCCACCACCACCTTCGAACCTCTGATCACGAGCAGCGCCAACGCGATGCTGCTGCCGGCCTCGCGCTTCGCCTACCTGAGCGATCCCGGCACCCTGCTCAGCAGCTTCCTCGGCGACGGCCAGCGTCACGTCCTCGCCGCCCGGATCACCGGCCCGCTGGTCACCGCCTACCCGCCGGCCGAGGGCGAGGAGCCGGCCGAGGGAGTGCTGACCGAGTCGAGCGAGGACGCCCGGATCATCCTCGTCGCCGACGCCGACCTGCTGGCCGACTACCTGTGGGTGCAGGAGGAGAAGATCGGGCCGATCTCTCTCGGCCTCCGGGTCACCGCCGACAACGGCAACCTGGTCCTGAACGCGGTCGAGCTGCTTGGCGGCAGCCCGGCGCTGGCCAAGATCCGCGGCCGACGCAGCTACGAACGGCCCTTCGTGGTCGTCGAACGACTCAAGCGCGAGGCCGACGACCGCTATCGGGCGCGCGAGGAACAGCTCGAACAGCAGATCCGGGACGCCGAGGCGCGGATCAACGAACTCCAGCGCCAGAAGACCGACGACGCCAGTGCCCTGATCCTGTCGCCGGAGCAGCAGGCCGAGCTGGAGAAGCTCGAGAAGGAGATGCTCGCCGCCCGCAAGGAGCTGCGCCAGGTCCGGCACGAGCTGAACAAGGACATCGAGTCCCTCGGCACCCGGCTGATGCTGGCCAACACCGCCGGGGTGCCGCTGCTGGTGGCGGTGCTCGCCTTCCTCTGGCACTTCCGGCGCAGCCGGCGCCAGCGGGCGGCATGACGCGGAACGGAGGAGAACGATGAAGCCGAAAACTCTGGGCATCCTGGCCGCGGCCGCGGTCGTCCTGGCCGCGATCGCCGTCGCCGTCCACCACGCCGACCAGCCGCGGGCCGAGGCGGCCGCTCTGGGCCGGATGGCGCCGGAGCTGGAGAAGAGGGTCAACGACGTCACCGCACTCGAAATCGTCAACGGCAAGGAGACGATCCGGATCGAGCGCGGCGAGGCGGGCTGGCTGTCGCCCGCCCACGACGGCTTCCCGCTCCTGCCCGAGCGCGTGCGCGAGGCCCTGATCCAGCTCACCCGGCTGGAGCGCAAGCAGGCCCTGACCAATCGTCCGGAGCGGTGGCCGGCGCTGGAGGTGGACACCCCCGGCGGCGAGTCGAAGGCGCGCGGAGTGAAGCTGTTCGCCGGCGACGAGGTCGTGCTCGACCTGGTCATCGGCAAGGAGAAGTGGGGCGCCGACCCCGGGGTCTACGCCCGCCGCGCCGGCGAAGACCAGGTCTGGCTCTGTTCGGGCCGGGTCTCGCTGCCGCGGGCGGCGACCGACTGGATGGAGAAGAAGGTCGTCCAGTTGCCGATGAACGACATCGCCCGGGTAGTGGTCGAACACGGCGACGAAACCCTGACCATCCAGAAGCCAGCCGGTGAGACCCAGTGGGCCCTGGCCGAACTGCCCGAAGGCCGCAAGCTGAAAACGCCGAACCCGCTCGGGCGGATCGCCGGCGCCTTGGGCTGGCTCAGCTTCACCGGCGTCCGCAGCGCCGCCGGTTTCGATCGCGACCAGGCACCGCTCTTCACCGCCGCTTACCGAACGATGAAGGATCAGATCGTCACCGTCCGCGGCTGGCGGGACGGCGACCAGATCTGGTGCGGCCTGAGCGCCGCCTACCAGCCGCCGGCGACCGAGGAAGCGGCGGCGGCGACCGAGGAGGCAGCGACCGAGGAAAACGCCGAGACCGAGGGTGCAGCCGATGCCGAGGAGGCGGCCGATGCCGACCAGGAGACCGCCGACCAGGAGACCGCGGAGGAGCAGGAAGGCGAAGACGAGGATCCGGCCGCGCAGGTCGAGGAGTGGAACGCGGCCTGGGCCGACTGGCTGTATTCCTTCCCGACCACCACCACCGACCTCTGGCAGTCCTCGCTCGAGGACCAGCTCGAACCCCTGCCGGAGGCGGAGGCGGAGGAGCCGGCCGAATCGGACGCCGGCGAGGAAGCAGCCCCGGATCAGGACGCCGAGAACGGCGACCCCACCCCCGCGACCGAGGCCGGCGGCGAGAGCGGCAACGGTTGACCGGCGGCGGCCGCCGCCCGCCGCCCGCCGCCGGGCCGGGCTCCTTGCCCGGCCCGCGCCGTTCTGGGACAACATCGCCATGGCCTCGCTGGAACTCCGCGGCCTGCGCAAGTCCTTCGGCGGCCGGCCGGTGGTGCGGAACCTGTCGCTCCGGGTCGAGGACGGCGAGTTCCTGGTTCTGGTCGGCCCCTCCGGCTGCGGCAAGTCCACCCTCCTCCGCCTGATCGCCGGGTTGGAATCCCCCGACGCCGGCGAGGTGGCGATCGACGGTCGCGTCGTCAACGAACTCGAACCGGGCGAGCGGGACGTGGCGATGGTGTTCCAGAACTACGCCCTCTACCCGCACATGAAGGTGCTGGCCAACGTCGCCTTCCCGCTCAAGATGGCCGGGGTTCCCCGGCGCGAGCGCGAGCGGCGGGCGCGCGAGGCGCTGGCGCTGCTCGGCATCGCCGAGCTGGCCGGGCGCAAGCCGGCCCTGCTCTCCGGCGGCCAGCAGCAGCGGGTGGCCTTGGCCCGGGCTCTGGTCCGGCGGCCGAAGCTGTTCCTGCTCGACGAGCCGCTGTCCAACGTCGACGCCCGGCTGCGGGCGGAAATGCGGGCCGAGCTGGCCCGGCTGCACCGGGACCTGGCCGCGACCATGGTCTACGTCACCCACGACCAGGTCGAGGCGATGACCCTCGGCGGCCGCATCGCCGTGCTCGCGGCCGGCGAACTCCAGCAGGTGGGGCCGCCGCTCGAGGTCTATCGCCGGCCCGTCAATCGCTTCGTCGCCGGTTTCCTCGGCGCGCCGCCGATGAACCTGGTCGAGGGAGAGGCGGCGGCCGCCCTCGGCGCGCCGGGGGTGGTGGCCGGCTTCCGGCCGGAGGAGGCGGTCCTCGGCGGCCCGCTCGCCGCCCGCGTCACCCTGGTCGAGGAACTCGGCAGCGAGTCGCTCGTTCACGCCGAGGTCGCCGGCGGCCGCGACATCGTGCTCGTGCTGCCGCCGGGCGAAGCCCCCTCGGTCGGCGCCGAACTGAGCGTCGGCGTTCCGACCGAAGCCCTGCACCGCTTCGACCCGGGCGACGGCCGGCGGATCGATTGACGGTCAGGGTCGTCGCCGCGCGAGCAGTTCGGCCACCGCCGCCACCAGCTCCCCGGGCAGGTAGGGCTTCTCCAGGAAGCCGTCCGGCTGGTCGGGCGCGCAGCCGGCTCGGGCATCCTCCTCCAGGTGACCGGAGGACAGGATCACGGGCAGGTCCGGCCGGCTGCGGCGCAACCGGGCCAGGAGGCCCTCGCCGCCGCCGGCCAGGCCCAGGTCGAGCACGACCAGATCCGGCGGCGGTCCGGTCCCCAGCCGGTCGAGGACCTCCGCCTCCGTCGCGGCCGTCTCGACCGCGTAGCCGGCTTCGGTCAGGGCCAGGCGACCGAGACGGAGGATTCCCGGCTCGTCGTCCGCGAGCAGGACGCGCTCGCCCCGGCCCGGCTGGACGCTCCCGGCTCCTTCCGGCGCATCCCGCCCGGCTTCGGGCCGAGCCGGCGCCAGGGGAAGTTCGACCCGGAAGACGGACCCCTCGCCGGGGGCGGAGCGGACCCGGATCGTCCCGCCGTGGCGCCGGACGATGCCTTCGACCGCGGCCAGGCCGAGTCCCCGCCCGACCTCCTTGGTGGAGAAGAAGGGTTCGAATAGGCGGGCCCTCGTCTCCTCGTCCATCCCCGGACCATCGTCCTCGACCTCGAAGACCGCCCGCCCCTCGGCGCCGCGGATCCGGATCCGGACCCGGCCGGCCCGGCCGGCCAGGGCCTCGACCGCGTTCAGGATCAGGTTCAGCGCGACCTGCCGGAGCTGGACCGGGCTGCCCCGGACCGGCACCGGCGCCGGGTCGGCCTCGATCCCGACCACGCCCGGCGTCGGCTCGGCGACTTCGATCAGGCGGGCGATCCTCTCGACCAGCTCGCGGAGGTCGAAGATCTCGTTCTCGACCGGCAGCTTGCCGGCGTAGGCGAGGAGCTGCCGAACCAGTTCCGCCCCTCGGCGCGCCGCGGCGTCGGCGTCCTCGGCACAGCCCCGCTCTTCCCCGCCGAGGTCGGCGCCCTTCAACCGATCGAGGTTGCCCCGGATCACGGTCAGCAGGTTGTTGAAGTCGTGGGCGATGCCGCCGGCCAGGACGCCGATGCTCTCCAGCTTCTGGACATGGAACATCTCCTGCTCGAGTTCCCGCTCCCGCACCCGGGCGCGCTCCCGTTCGGTGACGTCCCGGCAGCTCTCGACCACCAACGACACCGAACCCTCGTCGCCGAGGACCGGCACCGCCAGGCCCTCCATCATCTGCTCGACACCGTCCCGGCCCCGGTGGGAATGGACGAAGCCCAAAGAACGACCGCTCTCGAACACCCGCCGAACCGGGCAGTCGGGAGGGTCGCAGGGCTCCGACCCGTCGTGCAGGAGTTGGAAGCAGGTCAGGCCGTCGGCCACCGGATCCCGGCCGGTGAACTCGCGGGCGGCGCGGTTGGCGAAAGCCACCCGATAGTCGGACCGGACGACGACGATCTGCTCCGGCAGCTCATCGAGGACCGCGGCAAGATCCGCCGCGTCGAGATCAGGAGAAGCGGGAGACATGACGGGCCGGCGAGGGGACCGGACCAGGGCGGCGGCGAAGAGCCTATCATCGCGTCTCCGGCCGAATCGACAAGCCCATGGCCGCGCTCCTGCCCCTCTTCCTCCCGCTCCTGGCCCCGCCGACCGCCGGGGACCCGCCCCGGGAGCCGGCCGAGACCGTCCTCCGGGTGCTCGTCCACGAACGCTGGTTCGCCGGTTGGAAGTACCTGCAAGCCACCGCCCGCGAGTTCGAAGCCGCCCACCCCGGGGTCCGCGTGGAGGTGCTGTCCAGCGCCGGCGCCACCGGCGGCGCCGAGAAGGTCAAGCTGGTCCTGGCCGGCGGGCTGCCGCTCGACGTCACCTGGATCGACGTCACCGAGTTCGCCGCTTGGCTGCGCGAGGACGTGCTGCTCGATCTGCAGCCCTTCTTCGACGCCGACCCGACCTGGCGGCGGGAGGACTACTTCGAGCCGATCCTGCAGGGAATGACCGGCCCGGACGGCAACCTCTACGGCCTGCCGAGCACCTTCACCCCCTACGTCATCTACGTCAACCAGACCATCCTGCGCCGCGCGGGAGTGGCGCCGCCGCGCCCGGACTGGACCTGGGACGACCTGCTCGCGAAGTGCCGCGCCACCACCCGCGACCTCGACGGCGACGGCGCGCCGGATCAGTTCGGGATCTCGCTGACCCAGTGGATGCAGGCGCTGGCGCCGTGGATCTGGCAGAACGGCGGCCGCTTCCTGGACGAGAACGGGCGCTGTGCCCTGGACGAACCCGAGGCGGTCGAGGCGGTGGAGTTTCTCATCCGCCTGCTGCACGAGGAGAAGGTGGCCAGCGACGACGCCACCTTCCAAAACCAGCTCGCCACCGGCCTGTTCCAGGCCGGCCGCACCGCCTTCTATGGCCCGGTCGGCTTCTGGGAGACCTATCGCTTCCAGCACATCCCGACTGAGGCCGAGGGCGGCTTCGACTGGGACGTCGTGCCGCTGCCGCGTCGGCGCCAGGCCGCCACCTCAGTGGCGCTGCGCTTCTACGTCGTGCCCAAGGTTTCCCGCCACCCGCAGCTCGCCTACGAGTTCGTCCGCGCCCTGGCCGGCGACACCATGCAGCGCGGCCTGGCGGCGATCGGCAACGGCGTACCCGGCCTGAAACGGGCCGCCTTCTCCTCGGCTTTCCTCGACCCGGAGCGGCCGCCCGCGAGCGAGCAGGTCTTCCTCGACGTGCTGCCGACCGCCCGCTTCCTGCCGGTGACGGTGGATTGGACCGAGATCGAGAAGGCGACCCAGGCCGTGCTCGAGGAGGCGATCCTGCTCGGCCGAATCCCGGCCCGTGAGGCCTGCGAGCGGGCGGCGGCGATCGCCGACCGGGCGCTGGCGCGGACCGAGGACCTCCAACGCCGCCCCTTCGTCGGCGCCGGCTGGTTCTCCGCCGCTCAGCTCGCCGGCGGTCTGGCGGTGCTGGCTCTGGCCGCCGCCCTGCTCGGCCGCCGCCGACCGCGCCTGGCCCGGCGCGAGGCGCGCGCCGCCTGGCTCTTCCTCGCCCCCTGGGCGATCGGCCTGGGCGCCTTTCTGCTCGGCCCGGCGCTGGTCTCAGCCCTGCTCAGCCTATCCGAGTGGTCGCCGATCCAGGACCTCGGCCGGGCGCGCTGGATGGGCCTCGACCAGTACCGCCGCCTGCTCGCCGACGGCACCTTCCATGACAGCCTGCGCGTCACTTTCGGCTACGCGGCGCTGGCGGTGCCGCTCCAGCTCCTTACCGCCCTCGGCCTGGCCCTGGCCGCCAATGGCGCCTTCCGCGGCGCCGGCGCCCTGCGCACGATCTTCTACCTGCCGACGGTGATCAGCCCGGTGATCCTCGGCGCGTTGTGGCGCCAGCTCCTCGAACCGTGGCTGAAGGACCCGGCCACCGTGCTGCCGGCCTTCGTCGTCATGGGGCTGTGGACCACCGGCGCCCAGATGCTGGTCTTTCTGGCCGGTCTGCAGGCGGTCGATCCGCGCCTGCACGAGGCGGCGCGGGTGGACGGCGCCGGCCCGCTGCGGCGGCTGTGGCACGTCACCCTGCCGGCGCTCGGCCCGGTCGTGCTGCTCAACCTGGTCGTCGGCCTGCTCAACGCCTTCCAGCTCTTCGCCCAGCCCTTCGTCATGACCCAGGGCGGGCCGGGCAACGCCTCGCGCTTCCTCGCCCTCTACCTCTACGAGCAGGGCTTCCGCTTCCTGCGCATGGGCTATGCCAGCACCCTGGCCTGGGTGCTGTTCGGCGCCGTTTTCGTCCTCACCCTGGCGGTGCTGCGCGGCTCGCGCCGCTTCGTCCACTACGCGGGGGCGGGACGATGAGGCGCTGGGCGAACCGACTGCTGCTCGTGGCGCTGGCCGCGGCCTTCCTCTACCCGCTGGCCTGGATGCTCAGCGCCAGCCTCCAGCCCGAGGGCGCCGCCCTCGGCCGGCCGCCCTTCTACCTGCCCGACGGCCTGCACTTCGAGAACTACCCGGTGGCAGCGGCGAGGATGGGGCGGATCCATCGGCTGGTGTGGAACACCACGTTGCTCACCGCCGCCTGCATCCTCGGCCAGCTCCTCTGCTGCAGCCTGGCCGGCTACGCCTTCGCCCGCCTGCGCTTCGCCGGCCGCGACGCGCTGTTCCTGCTGGTCCTGGCGACGATGATGCTGCCGCCGCAGGTGCTGGCGATCCCGCAGTTCCTGCTCTTCCGCCGCCTCGGCCTGGTCGACACCTTCTGGCCGCTGATCCTGCCCACCGTGCTCGGCGGCGCCCCCTTCTTCATCTTCCTCTTCCGCCAGTACTTCCTCTCCATCCCGCAGGAGCTGGTCGAGGCGGCGCGGGTGGACGGCTGCCGCGCCTGGGGCGTGTACTGGCGGATCATGCTGCCGTTGGCCCGGCCGGTCATCGGCACCGTCGCCATCTTCACCTTCCTCGCCACCTGGAACGACTTCTGGGCGCCGCTGATCTACCTGAACTCGGAGGAGAACCAGACCCTCGCCCTGGCGCTCGCCTCCTTCAACCAGAGCTACCGGGTGGCGGTGGAGTGGCTGATGGCCGGCACCTCGATGGTGCTGGCCCCCTGCCTGCTCGTGTACTTCCTGTTCCAGAAGGTGTTCCTGCGCGGCGTGCGGCTGTCGGGAGCCAAGGGATGACCAGATTCCGCCGGCCAACCTTGATCATGTCCCTGCCCCCCACCCCTCCCCCAATAGACTCCGAGCATGAAGTTCTCCGGTCACTGGTCTGCCTCAGCCTGAAGATGGTTGAGGAGACCCCCCGTGATCGTGCCTCCACTCTCTCGATTGCGGTCCCGTCGCACAGTTTTCTCTCACCATCAGTCATGGAGGCTCGGTCACCGTGCTGACGGCTCAATTCGTAACCTGCCAGAACAGGACGTCGAAGTCGGTCTTGAACCGTTCGACAACCCCCTTGACTGCCTGTTTCGACCGTTGCGATGGACAATCCTAGGTCATGAAGAAGGTCACCGGCACACCTGCCGTTGACTGGAGAAGCGCCAACGCCTGCGCCGATGTCACCTTGACATGTACCGACTGTTAGAACTGAACACCAACACCCCGATCTGACCATGACCAAGAAGCCCTATTTCCTTCTCCCCCTACTCGTGGCGTTATCGGCCCTGGCCCTTCTCGCTCGCCCGGGCGGCCTTCCTGCCTGACCAGCCGCCGGTCCCGAGCGGCGGCGGCACCATCCTGCTCAGCAGTTCCGCCCCGGTCGAGGAGGGCACCGGACTCGTCTCCTCGGACCTCATCCGGGATGGCAGCGGCGGCCTCCGGCTCGTTTTGGTCCTGGCCGAGATCAACGAGTCCGGGCTGATCGATACCCGCCTGGCGGCGCGGGAGGTCTCGCCCGCCGCCCCGGCGGAGATCCAGGTCGCCTTCGATGGCCAGCGGAGTTTCTCCGTCCGGGCCCTGCCCGGCACCTGGGAGAGCGCCATCGCCCGCCACGCCGCGCTCGCCATCACCCACGACTGAAGCCGCTTTCCCTCGCGCCCCGGACGCCGGAGGCCGCCCCACTCCGGGCGGCCTCCATCGTTTCGTCCGCGCTCAGAAGACCGTGAACTCGGCCGCGGCGCTGGCGGCCAGGCCGCCGGGCGCGCCCGGGTCCGCCACGAACCACTGGGCGTAGCGCCGCTGCCCGACCACCGCCGCGCCGGCCGGTACGGTGAAGGAGAACGAGGCGGTGCCGCCGCCGGGGCCGGCGCCGTCGAGCTGGATCAGGTGCCGCACCTGGTCCGGGCCCAGGGCGAGGAAGGCCAGCGCCCCCTGCACCGGGTGGCCGAGCGGATCGTCGGCGGTGTCCACGACCAGCGCCGCCAGGGCACCGCCGCGACCGTGGTCGAGCCCGATGGTCAGCGAGGGGTTGCCGGCCAGCGGCGGTTCGGCCGCGACCATCACCGGCTCGATCCCGGCCGCGCCGGCGGTCGGCCGGCCGTAGAGGCGCGGCTGCCGGCCGGATTCGGCATAGAGCACCGGCCGGTCGAAGGGCGCCTGCCGCGCCGCCAGCCGCGGATCGGTCAGCGGCCGGCCGAGGAAGGCGAGGAGGTCGGCCTTCTCGGCCGCGCTCAGGCCGAGCGGGTGGATCGTCGGCGGCTTGTTCGGGCCGTCGAAGTCGCCGCCGCGGTCGTAGAAGTCGACCACCGCCGCCAGGTCGGCCGCCTGGCCGCCGTGGAAGTAGGGCGGCCGCAGCGCGACGTTGAGCAGCGACGGCACCTTCATCGCGCCTTCGTCGGCCGGATCGCCGGTGACCGCGGCGCGCCCCGGATCCTCGGCCTGCGGCCGAACGCCGGTGTAGCGGAACTGGTCGTCGGTGAAGCGGGGGCCGAAGTGGCACAGGTTGCAGGCCAGCCGCGGCGAGTTGAAGAGGGCGAAGCCGCGCTGTTCCTGCGGCGTCAAGGCGGCGGTGTTGCCGGCCAGGAAGGCGAAGATCGGCGCCTGGTCGCTGACCAGGGTCCGCTCGTAGCTGGCGATGGCCATCGCGATCCGGGACGGGGTGACCTCCGGAGTGCCGAAGGCCTCGAGGAACAGCGCCGGGTAGTCGCGCCCGTCCAGCCAGGCGGCCAGGTCCGGGGTGGGACCGCCGCTCAACGCCAGCGGCGGCGCGGCGGCGATCCGGGCCGCGACGTCGTTCCAGTCGCGCCCCTCGTGCCCCATCTCGACCTCGCTCACCGGCGGGCCGAGGACCTGGCTCTCGAGCGCGGCGAAGCGGCCGAGCACGACCTGGTTGGTGATCGGATCGCGGAAGACCTGGTCGGCGCGGCCGTCCCAGAAGAGCTGGGGCGAGTAGGCGGCGTTCACCACCCCCATCGAGCGGCGCGGCGTCACCTGCGGCGCCAGCGAGTAGACCGGATCGGCCACGTAGAGGCCGGCGGCGTCGCTGCGCACCACGCCGGGTGAGCCGAGGACGTCGTCCGGGGTGCCGAAGACCCCGTCCGGGCCGGGGTGGGTCACGGCCGGGCCGCCGAGCAGCGAGCGCGGGTCGGAGCCGCCGGCCTCCGGCAGGTGGCAGCTGCCGCAGGAGACGGTGCGGGTCGAGCTGAGCTGCTCGTCCCAGAACAGGGTCTTGCCGAGCAGGACCTTGGACTGGGTGATCGGGTTGCCGGGCGGCACCGGCGGCGGGAGCAGGCCGCCGCCCTGGGCCGCGGCCGCGAGCATGAGGGAGAGGAGGGTGACTGCCATGGTTCCGCGCAACCCGGCGCCGGGGTCCGGGTTCCGGCAACCACCGCCGCTCAGGAGAAGAGGATCCGCCGCGCGTCGGTGATGGCGCCGAGGCGCACTGACCCGGCGCGGTACGAGACCGCCGCGAACCACAGCTCGAGCCCCGGCGGCGGGCCCGGCGGCAAGGCGAAGGGCGGGGCCGGTCCAGACCACCGCCACTCGGCGGTGCAGGGCCGCGAGGAGGGGGATGGCCGCGGGCACGGCCGTTCCGGCCCTACCCTACGGCCACGGGACGGATACCGATCAGATCCGGCCGAAGCGGGCGGCCGGAGCACCGCAGATCGGACAGGCTTCCGGCGGCGCGCCGAACTCGATGTGGCCGCAGACCGGACAGAGGAAGAACTCCGTCTCGGCCAGGTCTTCGCCCCGCTCGACCGCCTCGCGGGCGAGGCGATAGAGGCGGGCGTGGACCTCCTCGGCGCCGACCGCGTAGCCGAACATCCGCTTGGCCCGGTGCCCCTCCTGCTCGGCCTGGGCCAACATCGGCGGGTACATCTCGGTGTACTCGTAGGTCTCGCCCTCGATCGCCGCCTGGAGGTTGGCGAGGGTGTCGCCGACTCCCTCCATCGCCTGCAAATGGCCGCCGGCGTGGATCCGCTCGGCCTCGGCGGTGGTCCGGAACAAACGGGCGATGTTGGTGAAGCCTTCCTTTTCGGCCTGGTCGGCGAAGGCGAGGTACTTCTGGTAGGCCTGGCTCTCGCCGGCGAAGGCTTCGGCCAGATTCTCGGCGGTGGTGGGCATGGATTCCTCCCGGCGCGAACCGACCCTCTGCCGGCCGAGCCATGCCCCTTTCTAGCTCAGGAGCCGGCGGGCGCCAGGGCCAGAGGCCGGCCGGCAGGGTCGGTGAGGCGGAGGCAGAACTCCCAGCCGCCGCCGCCCTGGGTGACCTTGACGAGCAGGGAATGGGGCCCGGCCGCGAGCTGAAGCGGCACCCGGTCTTGATCCGGGGTCAGGGCGCGCATCACCTCGTTCCGGTGGACCAGCTCGTTGTCCAGCCAGACCACGACCCCGTCGTCGCTGCCGAGCTGCAGCAGGACCGGCTGGCCGGCGGGGAGTTCGAAGCGGGTCCAAAGGTAGACCGCCGCCTCCTCCTTGGGCTCGCACAGGGCGCGCAGATCGAGGATGCCGTCGAGGTCGGCGACGTCGATCGCGCGCCAGCCCTGCGGACGGGCGAGCGGGTCGGGGCCGTCGATGCTGAACGGGTGCTCGAGGAAGGGACGGACGTCCCGAGCCTCGACCGGCCCGAGCCACCAGTGGGTCAGGAAGCCGGCCTCGCGGGCGTAGGCGCCGATGTCCTCGCCGAGCGCCGCCAGGCGGGCGCCGGCGGCGCGGCGGACCGCGGCCGGCACGCCCTCCGCCCGGATGATCGCGTCCAGCTCCGCGGCGGCCGCGGTCGGATCCTCTGCCGCTGAAACCACGGCTGCGGCCAGCCAGGCGCGGAAGGCGCCGGCGCGGGCGGCGGCGGCGACGGCCGGATCCTCGGTCTGCTCGGCCAGGGAGGAATACAGTTCCCTGGCCGCCTGAGGGTCCTCACCGGCCCGCCGCTCGGCGCAAGCGAGCAGCGCCTTCTCGGCCGCGGCGCGCTCTTCCGGGGTGCCACGGTCCCGCGTCCGCTCGAGCAGGGGCACGAACGGCTCGGCCGGCCGAAGGGCGGCCAGCTCCAGCGCGGCGAGGCGCTCGATCGGCCCCCAGGAGGCGAGCGCCGCGGCGATCCGGTCGGCCGCCGCCGCCCGGTCGGCGCCGTCGCGCTCCACCCGCAGCCGAAGAATCTCGGCCCGGCGGGCGTCGTCGCCGTCGCGGTAGGCCCGCTCGAGAGCCTTGTCGGTCAACCGGCCGGGACGCGCGGCCAGACCGGAACGGGCGGCGGCCCGCACCGCCGGATCCGGGTCGTCGAGGGCGGCGACGAGCAGCCCCGGGATCTCCTCGCCCGGCCGCTCGGCCAGCCCGGCCACCGCGCCGGCCCGAACCGAGGCGGCCGAGTGGTGGAGAAGCGCTTCCTCGACCGCGCGGGCGTCTCGCTCGCGGCCGCGGGCGGCGGCGGCCTGGGCCCAACGCAGCGAATCCAACGCCGCCGCCGGCGAGGGAGAATCGGCGCTGGCCAGAGCCAAGAAGGCCGCGGCCGCCTCGGCGGCGCCGGACCGGGCCAGGGCACGGCGGGCGGCCCGGGCCAGCTCGGGCTCCGAACCATCCCCGGCCACGGCCAGCAGCTCGCGGGCGCCGGCGGCGTCCTGCCGGCCGCCGAGGGCCAGGATCAGGCCGAGACGGGTCTCGGCTGCCGCCCCCTCCGCGGTCGCTCGGGCGAGCGCGGCCGCCAAGGCCTCCCCCGCCTCCGGCTGCGGCATGCGCTCCAGGGCCCGCAGCGCCGCCGGCCGCAGGCCGGGATGGTCGAGCCAGGCGGCGACCTCCGCCACCGCCGACCTGCCCGGCCCGGCGACCGCCAGCGCCGCGAGCAGCTTCTCGCGGGCGGCGAGAGAGCGGGGGCGGTGGATCTCGGCCGCAATCGCGGCCGCCGTCTCCCGCCGTCGGCGCGGCGAGGACGGATCGGCGGCGTGGTGGACCAGTGTCCACAGCGCCCGCTCGGCCGCCCGCGCCACCTCCGGGCGTTCGTCGTCGAGCAGGTCGGCCACCGTCGCCACGCCGTCCGGACCGGCCTTCCATGCCAGCTCGACCGCCTGTTCGCGGATGTGGCCGTGTCCGGAAGAGATCCAGGACCGCAGTTCCTGGCCGGGCAGGTCGAAGGGCGAGGGCTCGGGGACGAGCGGAACCTCGATCTCCTCCGGCGGCTCCTGGGGCGGCGGCGGCGGGGCGTGACAGGCGGCCGCGACCAGGATCGGCGGCAGGAGGATGCGGAGAGCGGCGCCCGACTCCATCACAGACTCCAGGGCGCGCGCATCGGTCGGTCGAGAAGCCGATTCGCCTCCTCGTCCCGCCGGAACCGCTCCTGTTCGGGATCCCAGAACAGCCGCCTCCGGAGCAGGATGGCCAGATTGCCGAGGTGGCAGATCGTGGCCGAGCGGTGGCCGATCTCGACGTCGGCGATCGGCCGGCTCCGGCTGCGCACGCAGGCGGCGAAGTCGCGATGGTGGCCGGGCGAGGGCGGCAGCCGCCAGGAGCCGCCGACCGGCAGATCGAGCAGCTCGGGCGGATCGGCCTCGAGAGCGCCGCGGGTGACGAAGATCCGGCCGCCCTCCCCGTGGAAGGTGACCCCGTTGCGACCCTCGCTGGAGCAGACCAGCTCGACCCCGTCCGGATAGCGGTAATGGACCTCGAACCGGACGGGCGTGGTGAACATGCTGTCCGGATCGAATTCGGCCGTGCCTTCGATCTCGACCGGTCCGGACTCCTCGCGGCCAAGGCCCCACTGAGCGATGTCGTTGTGGTGGGCGCCCCAGTCGGTCAGCATCCCGCCGGAGGACGCGAGGAACCAGCGGAAGTCGTAGTGGCAGCGCCGGGGCCGGTACTCCTCCCAGGGCAGCGGCCCGAGCCAGAAGTCCCAATCCAACCCGTCCGGCGGCGGCTCCGGCGGCTGCCAGGGCGCGCTCGGGCCGCGGAAGAGAGCCACCTGGACCCGCTCGATCCGGCCGATGGCGCCGTTCCGGACCAGCTCGACCGCACGCCGGAACAAGGGGTCGGAGCGCTGCTGGGAGCCGGTCTGGAACACCCGCCCGGCGCGGCGGGCGGCCCGCACCATCTCCCGGCCCTGGCGGATCGTCAGCGACAGCGGCTTCTCGCAGTAGACGTCGAGGCCGGCCTCGCAGGCATGGACCGCCGGCAGCGCGTGCCAGTGGTCCGGGGTGGCGATCAGGACCGCGTCCAGCTCCGGCAGCTCGAGCAGCCGGCGGTAGTCCCCGAACGAAGGCACCCCGCCGGCCGCAGCGGCGGCACGCTCAGCCCGGCCGCGATCGACGTCGGCCACGGCCAGGACTCGGAACTCCTCGGGCATACCGAGCAGGGTGCGGAGGTGGGCCCCGCCCATGCCGCCGACCCCGATCAGCCCGATTCCGATCTGGTCGTTCGGCGACCACGGCGGCCGCCCGGGCCGGGCGGCGGCGAGGCCGGTCCAGGCGGCCGCGACACCGGCGGCGGCGGACCAGCGGAGGAAGGCGCGGCGATCCAGAGGCATGGGGGTCGAGGCGACAGGCGCCCCAGCCTACCCCCTCCTGAATCTGGTCCCGCCTTCTGGATCGATTTCAGCACTTCCGGCGTAACCAGGATCGTCGAAGTCGGGGCCTCGGAGGCCGAGGCGGCCGGCAGAACCGCCGGCGAGGCGGCTCAGGCCGCCCAGCCGACCGGCGCAGCTCCGCCCCAGGACGCCCTCCCGATGCCCGCCCGCCCGGAAAGGCGGAGCCGCCCGCCCGACGACTCCCGCCCCGGAGGAATCCTCTTGGGCCACCTCGGGGCGCCCGGCCGCAGCCCCCCTGAACAGGACGGATGGAACACCCGCCGGTTACAGC
The DNA here is from genome assembly GCA_003696625.1 of Planctomycetota bacterium. Lineage (GTDB taxonomy): Bacteria > Planctomycetota > UBA1135 > UBA1135 > UBA1135 > J029. Next base: position 26,388 of record RFGR01000080.1, on the reverse strand, counting down.
CGACGGCGGCATACCGGACCAGCGGGTGGGCCCAGATTCAGGGGTGGGCCGCCGCGGCCGCCGGCAGCGCCAGCTCGAAGCTGACCCGCGCCAGACGAATTCCCGGCGGCAGCATGGACGGACCGGCGGCCGCCTCCTTGACCTGCTGCACGATCTCGATGTAGGGCTCGATTCCCTCCAGACCGTCGGCGACGAACTCCATCACCTCGTCGGTGGCGAGGATCAGGAAGGAGGCGCGGCCGTCCTCGACCTTCACTCCCTGACCGCCCGGCTGAGCAGCCAACCGGGCGATCTCCTGCTGCAGGGCCGGGGACATCGGCGCCGCCTGGGCGTCGCCGCCGATCCCGAGCAAGGGGGGGATCACGAAGGTGGTCAAGAGAGCGGAGGCGGTCCAGCGGATCAGGTTCATGGGGCTTCCCTCCGAGGCGGACGGTCCGCTGGTCGCGGACCGGCTTCCTTCATTGTAAGGAAATTCCAGAGGGGCCTTTCAGCCGCTCGGAATCCCTGGAATCATCCGGCTTGCGCCTGCCGGTCGGGCGGCCGCCGCCGCACCGCCCGGGGCCTCCGGAGGCTGGAGGGGGGAGCGGACGAGGAGCAGCCGGCGGCGGGATCGATCCTGGGCTACCCCTCGCCCCCGGGGAACGGGAAGTCGGCGATCAGCTCGCCCGGGTCAGAGGGATTGTGCGGCTCGCCGCGCCGGCCGGCAAACAGGGCCTCGCACAGCTTCTTCTTGCTGCCGACCAGGCCGCGGATGCCCTCGAGTCGGTCGCTCTCGCGGTCGGGCACCCCGTCGATGTCGATGCCGAACTCCTGCACGAGCAGGAAGCAGACCCATTCGCCGGCGTGGTCGCGCACGGGCAGGAAGAGGTCGCGGGAGGCAGTCCAGTAGACGTCCTCGCTGTCCGAGCGGGTCTCGGTGACCAGATCGCCGCGGTCGTCGACGTGGATGAAGACGTCCAGCTCGCAGTCGTAGGTCGAGTACGGGAAGTCCAGATCCCAGGTGTAGAAGACCCGGTACGACGCCACCGGCCGACCAGCCGGGTCGGTCGACCGGACCAGACTGCCGGGGACGGCGTGGATGTCTTCGTACTCGTTGTTGGCGTGGGTCTGGTAGGCGGCCAGGTCGCAGTCGGTGGTTGCGATCGACCAAGCGTCGGCGAAGTAGAAGGCGGCGAGCTGATAGACGTAGCCGTTGCCGCCGCGCTCCCGCCAGTAGCGATGCCGGCCGGGCACCTCCGGGTCGAGTTCCCAGGGCGGCAGGAGGAGCAGGCCGTCGTTCGGCTCGTCGTCGCCGGGATCCCAGTCCTCGCCCCGGAGCGCGTCGTCGCGCAGGAGCTGGCCGAGCCATTCGACCGAGCGTCGGTCGAGACCGGGCAGCTTGGCCGACAGCTCCTCGATCCGGGCCCGAAACCGCTTTCGGTCGCGGGCGAGCGGCCGCAGCTCGCGCACGAGGTCGCCGAGCAGCACCGGCTCGTGGCCGGCCGCCGGTTCGGCGCCGGGGGCGAGGGCGAAGTCGCGCCGCACCCATTCGCGCATGGCTGCGGCCAGGTGGACCACCTCCCGGCCGTCCACGACCAGCTCCCGGGCGGTCGGTTCCGGCAGCGACCAGGCCGGGTCGTAGACCTCGCGAACGAACCGCTCCCAGGGAATCGGCTCCTGGGCCGCGGCGAACAGCAGACAAGCGGCGGCGAACATGCCGCCGATCCTAGCCGCCGGTCAGCCGCCGGTGTCGAAAGAGGCCGCCGGCAGGCCGGCGCCGTTGACCAGATTGGGCTGGTCGGCGGCGCCGGCGGCGAAGCGGACGAACTGCGGGAACGGCACCTCCGGGCTGCTGACCACGATCTGCTCGCCTTCGATCACCGCCGTCGCCGGTCGGAAGACTCGATCGGCGCCGGCGATGGTGAAACAGCTCGGCGGCTCGCCGTCGCGGGTGGTCAGACCGGCGGCGTGCTCGAAGAACAGCCGGATGCGGTCGCCTTCCCCCCGCATGCCGTAATAGAGCGGGCCGCTGTACTCGCCGACGTCGAGGCCATAGGTGCGGGCCAGCGCCCACAGTGCCAGGCGATGGCCGACGTCCGCCTTGTTGCGCGGATGGATGTCGCCTGGATCGCCGATGTCCAGGGTCACCGCCATGCCGGTGTTGGCGACGGCGCCGAGGGCGCGACGTTGGGCGTCGCGCAGCTCGGCGGCCTGGCCGGTGTCGCCGTCGTAGGCGAACGGAGCGAGCTGGACGAACAGGAACGGGAAGTCGCCGCGGCCGAAGGCGCGACGCCAGTCCCGAATCAGGTCCGGGAACAGGGTGCGGTATTGACGGGGGCGCAGCCGGTTCGCCTCACCCTGGTACCAGATGACGCCCCGGATGGCGAACGGCGCCACCGGCGCCAGCATACCGTTGAAGAGGGCGGTCGGGCTGTTGGGGTGAAACTCGTCGAGCTGCGGCCGCAGCGGCAGGTCGCCGACCGGCGAGCCCTTCTGCCAGCGCCACGGCCCGGCCAGGGACAGGGCGGGGCCGGCGCCGGGGCCGGCCGGGGCGATCTGGAGCTGGCCGGGCTGCCCGTTCATGCCGCCGATGCCGCCGGTGTCGAGCGCCCGCACCGCGATCAGGTTCCGCCCGGCGCGGGCCAGGCCGGCCGGCACGGGGTAGCGGCGCGGCTGCTGCCAGCGTCCTGGCTCCAACGTCTCCCCCACCCGCCGGCCGTTGAACCAGACCGTGTCCATGTCGTCGATCGGCCCCAGTTCGAGCACCAGGTCGCGGCCGACCCAGGCGGCCGGCAGCTCGACCTCGCGGCGGAGCCAGACGACTCCGTCGAAGGCGCTGAGACTGCCGCCCCAGGTCGCCGGCTGCTCCATCTCCGGCCAGCCGGCATCGTCGAAGTCCTCAGCCATCCAGCCGCCGCGGCTGCCGATCTCGGCTTCGTCGAACCGTCGGCGCCACTCGGCCAGGCGCTGCTCGCGCTTCCAGGCCGCCCGCTCGGGATGGCGGCGCAGCTCCTCGACCAGGGCCAGGGCGTCGGCGAAGTCCTCGCGCCGGGCGAGCCCCTCGGCGCTGGTCCAGGCCTCAGCCAGGGTGCCGCCCCAGTTGCAGCCGATCAGGCCGACCGGCACCCCGAGGGCCTCCTGCAGCTCGACCCCGAAGTGGTAGCCGACCGCCGAGAAGGACGAGGCCGTATCCGGCCGGCAAGGCCGCCACTCGCCCGCGCAGTCCTCCTGCGGTTCCCAGGCGAAGGCGTGGGCGACGTCGAAGAGCCGGATCGTCGGCCGGTCGGCGGCGGCCAGAATGGCGCGGAACTCCTCCTCGCTGCCATAGGCGCCGGCGGTGGCGCCGAGCGGCCACTCCATGTTGGACTGGCCGCCGCAAAGCCAGACCTCGCCGAGCAGGACGTCTGTGAACTCGCGCCGCTCGGCGCCGGCGCGGATGGTGACGGTGTGCGGGCCGCCGGCCGGGCCGGTCGGGAGTTCGGCCCGCCAGCGGCCGTCGCGATCGGCGACGGCGCGGGCGACCGCGTCCTCGGACCAAGAGCCGCGCAGCTCGACCTCGGCGCCGGCCGCGGCCCGGCCCCAGAACGGGACCCGGTCCTCCCGTTGCAGGACCATGTGATCGCCGAAGACGGCGGGCAGTTCCAGACCCTGAGCGGGCAGCGGCACGGCCGCCGCCAGCAGCAGGAAGGGAGCGATGGCGAGGCGGAGTCGGGGCATGTCGGCAGGGGACGGCTGGCATCCAGCCTACTCCGCGCCTAGGCTGCCGCCAGCATGCACGTGATCGCCGCCGAACTCAGGGCCGCCCCGGGCCGCCGCGAGGAGCTGCTCGCGCTCTGCCGGCGGATGCTGGCCCCTTCCCGGGCCGAGGAGGGGTGTCTGAGCTACCGCTTCTTCGTCGATCCGGACGACCCGGAAAGAGTCCTGTTCTTCGAGGAATGGCGCGACCGCGCGGCGATCGACCGGCACTTCGCCACCCCTCACTTCCGGGACTTCCAGGCGCGGACCGCGGACCTGATCGACGCCGAGCCGGTGCTCAGGATCTACCGGGCCGAACCCGAGCCGGCCGCCTGAGCCGGCTTCATTCCGCCTTCCACTCGAGGACGCCGCCCGAGAAGCCGTCGCGCAGGCGGACCACCGCGCGCAAGGCGGTGGCCTCGACCGGCGCGAAGGCGACCCGGTTGAAGCGGTCCTTCTCGACCCCGAAGACGCTGCCCGTCTCCACCGGCCGCCACTCGCCGCCCTCGTCCCGCCAGAGCAGGCGCCAGGACGCCGGTACCCGGCAGGAGCCGACGCCGGTGTCGTCGAACCAGTAGATCTCGACCGCCGACAGCGGCGTCGGCCGCGGAAAGTCGAGCTGGACCCACTCCTCGCCGCCCCGGTGGTCCCACCAGGTGTGGCGCGGAATGTCGTGGTCGGCCGAGCTGCGCGGCTCGAGACCGTCGTTGATGGCCGCGACCGTGTCCGAGGCGAAGCAGTGGCTGGCGCTCGGGGTGGCGGCGGTGGCCGCGGTCGGCGGCGCCGGGATCTCGGTCAGGGCCGGGTCGCGCGGCAGCCAGACCTGCATCGGGCCCGGGCCGCGGTGGGACCAGACCGCGTACGGGATCAGGGTAAGCGGGACCGGCTCGGCCGCCACCGAGCCGTCGGCGCGGCGCCGGGCGCGCCGGGCGGTGCCGCGCAGAACCGTCACGCCGCCGAGCAGCTCGGGGCGGCGCTCGGGTTGCAGCTCGGTTCCGGCCGGCAGGAAGAGGTCGAACACCTCGCCGTCATGATCGACGCCCTCGGCGCAGTAGACCACCGGCCCGCGCTCGATCGCAACCCGGCCGCGGTCGGCCTCGACCCGCGGGTCGGCGAGGACGAAACGGACCGGCATCGCCAGATCGAGGACGACCGTCTCGCCGCCGTGCCACTCGCGGTCGAGCACCGCGTAGCCGTCGCGCAGCGCCGCCTCCTGCTCGGCGCCGTCCAGAAGCAACCGCCAGCCGCCGGACGGACCGCCCGGGACATAGCGGTAGAGCCCGCCCGGCACCGGCTCGCCGCGGGCCCAGCCGGGCACCCGCAGGCAGAGGGCGAAGCGCTGCGGCCGCTCCACCTTCACCCTGAACTCGACCCGACCGTCCCAGGGGTAGTCGGTGCGCTGGGCGAGTTGGACCCGGTCGCCGTCCAGCTCGAGTTCGGCGCTGCCGCCGACGTAGAGGTTGCAGTAGACCTCCCGCCCCCGCACCGCGTAGACGAAGCCGGCGATCGAGGGCAGGAAGCGGACCACGTTCACCGGGCAGCAGGAGCAGTTGAACCACGGCGAGCGGCCGCCGCCGGCGCCGCGTCGGGCCAGCGGATTGGGATAGAAGAATCGATCGCCGGACAAGGAGACACCGGCGAGCATCCCGTTGTAGAGAATCCGCTCGAGTACGTCGGCGTACTTCGCCTCGCCGTGCAGCAGGAACATGCGCTGGTTCCAGAGGGCGTTGGCGATCGCGGCGCAGGTCTCGTTGTAGGCCGCGGCGTTCGGCAGCTCGTAGGGATCGCCGAAGGCCTCGCCGGCGTGGCGGGCGCCGACTCCCCCGGTGAGGTAGAGCTTGCGCTCGACCACGTCCCGCCAGATCCGGTCGATGGCGGCGGTGTAGGCGGCGTCACCGGTCAGGGCGGCGACGTCGGCCATCGCGCAATAGAGGTAGCAGGCCCGCACCGCGTGGCCGACCGCCTCGCTCTGCTCGGTCACCGGCAGGTGGTCCTGCTGGTAGGGATTCGGTCCGGCCTCGTAGGGTCGGCCGGCGAACCGGCCGCGCTGGTCGAGGAAGAAGCGGGCGAGGTCGAGATAGCGGCGCTCGCCGGTGACGCGGTAGAGCTTGACCAGCCCGATTTCGATCTCCTCGTGACCGGGAACGTCGCGCCGGCCGTCGGGGCCGAAGACCCGATCGACCAGGTCGGCGCTCCGAATCGCCACCTCGAGCAGGTCGCGCTTGCCGGTGGCCTCGTACCAGGCCACCGCCGCCTCGTACAGATGCCCGAGGTTGTAGAGTTCGTGGCTGCCGCGGTGGATCCAGGCCCAGCGCTCCGGGCCGGCGCCGGGAGCGGGATGCTCGGGATCGATCGTCCGGCCGGTGTAGAGGTAGCCGTCGTCCTCCTGGGCGCCGGCGATGTCGGCGATCAATCGGTCGAGGAAATCCTCCAGTTCCGGGTCCGGATGGGTGGCCAGGGTGTAGGCCGCTCCCTCGATCACTTTGTAGACGTCGGAGTCGTTGTAGATGATCCCTTCGAAGCGGCCCGCCAGGCGGCCGGCCGCCTTGGCGAAGTTGCTCAGCCGGCCGGTTTCCTCGCACTTCTGGAAGTCGTAGCGGACCGTCACCTCGCGGTTGGTGTCCAGGCGGGGCTTCCAGAAGGCGCCCTCGATCCGGACCCGGTGGAAGGGAACCGGCTGGTAGGGGTAGTCCTGGGGCACGACCGGGGCGATCAGGAGGAGGAGGGGCGACAGCATGGAAGACCCTCCAGTATGGATCCGGCGCCATTCCGGTGGGAGCGGCGACGGCGGCGGTCGCCGGACCGGCCGCCCCTCCTCGGCTCAGGATCCGACGCCGGGCGGAGGAGCGAATCTCCGCAGGACCGCCTCCCGGCGCGGCAGAGACGGCTGGGCGCCGGGAACGGTGCAGGCCAGCGCCCCGGCGGCGCAGGCCAGGCGCAGCGCCGCGGCCGGACCGGCGCCGGCCGCCAGCTCGGCCGCGAACGCGCCGGTGAAGGCGTCGCCGGCCGCAGTCGCGTCCAAGGCCTCGACCCGGAATGGCGGCTGGTGGATCGCGCCCTCGCCGTCCCGCCACACGGCGCCCTCGCCGCCGAGGGTGACCACGACCCGGGACGGCCCCAGCCGGCGCAGCCGCGCCGCCAGCTCGGCCGGCTCGGGGTACGGTCCTGCCGGCGGCAGACGAAGGAGCTGGAGCGCCTCGCCCCGGTTCACGATCAGGGTGTCGACGCCGGCCAGGACCTCCGGCGCCAGTTCCTTGGCCGGGGCCGCGTTGAGCACCACCGGCACTCCGGCCCGGACGGCGGCGCGCACGCACTCGGCCACCGCCGGCAGAGGAACCTCGAGCTGGAGCAACAGGCCCGCGGCCCCGTCCAGGCGCTCGGCGACGGCGGCCGGATCCAAGCCGGCGTTGGCGCCCGCGGCGACCACGATCTGGTTCTCGCCGTCGCGCCGGACCAGGATCGAGGCCACCCCGGTCGGCAGCCCGCCCAGTTCGGCCAGGCCGGAAACGTCGATCCCCTCCCGGGCCAGGCCGGCGCGCAGCTCGCGCCCGTGGAGATCGGCGCCGACCGCGCCGACGAACCGGACCCGCGCTCCCATTCGGGCCGCCGCCACCGCCTGGTTGGCGCCTTTGCCGCCTGGGAAGGAAGCGAAGACGGCGTCGCCGAGCGTCTCGCCGGGTCGCGGGAAGCGGGACACCCGCAGCACCAGGTCGAGGTTCACCGAGCCGGCCACGACCAGGACCGGCCCGCTCATCCCTCACCTCCGCCGCCGCTCCACGACCACTCCTCGTCCACCCCGCGCCTGGGGATGCCGAAGTCGGGGCAGCCGCGGGAAGAGCGGAGCGTCGGCCGGGCCGGGGAATCCATCTGGCCGCCGGAGTATAAGTCCGGTCATGGTCCTGGAAGAGCTGTCCCGCCTGCGTTCGGCCCGACGTCGCCGCGAATCCTCCTACGACCGCAGCGGCGGCAACTTCGACTTCGTCACCGTGCCGCCGGGCGGGACCCATGTCCTCGGCGAGCTGACCGGACCGGGGGTGATCCGCCACCTCTGGGTTACCGCCCTCGGCGACGACCCGCACCTACTGCGCACCGCCAGCCTGAGGATCTACTGGGACGGACAGGCCGAGCCGAGCGTGGACGCCCCGCTCGGCGATTTCTTCGGGGTCGGCTTCGGCGACACGGTCAACTTCGCCTCGCTGCCGCTGAGCATGATGCCGCAGGACGGCAAGGGCATGAACTGCTTCTTCCCGATGCCGTTTCGGCGCGGCGCCCGCGTCGAGGTCTGGAACGAGGGCGACCATGAGCTGAAGCACCTGTTCTACTACGTGGACTGGGAGGCGCTGCCGGCGCCGCTCGACGGCCACGGCTACTTCCACGCCTGGTTCGCCCGTGAGAACCCATGCCGGGGCATCTCCGACGCCGGGATGACGAACTGGGAGTTCCAGATGGAGGGCAAGAACCCGACCGGCGAAGGCAACTACCTGGTGCTCGACTTCGCCGGCCGCGGCCACTACGTCGGCTGTCTGCTCAACGTCCACAACCTCCGCCGCACCGACCAGAACAACTGGTACGGCGAGGGCGACGACATGATCTTCCTCGACGGCGACGAGCGCCCGACCCTGCACGGCACCGGCACCGAGGACTACTTCCTGACCGCCTGGGGGCCGCGCCAGCGCTTCTGCGGCCCCTTCGCCGGGATGACCCTGCCGGGCGGCGTCAACTACTCCGGGCGGGTGTCGATGTACCGCTTCCATCTCGACGACCCGATCATGTTCGAGCGCTCGATCCGGGTGACGATCGAACACGGCCACGCCAACCGGCGCAGCGACGACTGGTCCACGGTCGCCTACTGGTACGCCGAGGAACCCGGCCGGCCGCGCATGCCGCGGTTGGCGGCCGCCGAGCGCATCCCCTGGCCGGCCGACCACCTGCCCGGCCTGCCCTGCGTCGAGGAATAGGCGGTGACGGCCGCGCGCCCGCCCGGGGTCGAGGACTTCCCGGACCTGCTGCGGCTGCGCGGGCCGGACGGGCCCTGCGGGTTGTTCTCCGATTGCGGCTCCTGGCTGGCCGTGACCTGGGGCGAGCGGGCGCTGCTGGAACTGCACGACACCCTCGACAACCGCGTCCACCTGCTCGACCTCGGCGCCCCCGCCCGCCTGCGGACGGTGTGGGCGGACCGCCTGGAGGCTTCCCTGGCCTCCGGGGCCGAGACGGCGGCGGCCTTCGCCGGCGACGGCCTCCTGGTCATCGACTACCGCCACGGCCGGCCGCCGGCGCCTTCCTGCGACCTTCCGTTCTCGGTCGAGCGCACCGGCGAGGGGTCCTGGCGGATCCAGGTCGGGGAAGGCCTGGAGCCGCCGCCGCCGGACCTGTTCGCGCGGCGCCGCCGGGCCTGGAACGAGCGCTTCGCCCGCGCCTTCGCCTCCTTCCGCGGCGGCGGCGCCCGCGACCGGCTGCTGTTGGCCCGCGCGATCGCCACCCTGCTCTGGAACCGGCGGGCGCCGCGCCGAGGTCTGCCCGACGCCGGGATCATCCCCTCCCCCTTCGCCTACCGCGGCTTCTGGGCCTGGGACTCTTGGAAGCACGCCCACGCCCTGGCTCGGATCGATCCCGCCCTCGGTCTGGCCCAGCTCCGAGCCCAGTTCTTCGGCGAGGACGAGGACGGCATGGTGCCGGACACGGTGATGCCGGACCCGGCGGCGAACAATCACCGCAACACCAAACCGCCGCTCGCCGCCTGGGCCCTGGACGAACTGCGGCGGGCCGGCGCCGCCGCCGCGGAGGTGGCGCCGCTGCGCCGGCGCTGCGCGGGCCAGCTCCGCTGGTGGAGCCTTCACCGACGCGCCCGCGGCGAGGCCTTCTACCGCTACGGCGGCGTCGATGGCGGGACCGCGGCCTGGGACAGCGGCTGGGACGATTCGGCCCGCTTCGCCGGCGCCCGGCTGGATCCGCACGGGAAGTGGCGCCTGTTCGCCCTCCACTGTCCGGACCTGCACGCCTACCTGCACCAGGAGTTCGCGGCGATGGCCCGGCTCTACGGCGCCGCCGGCCTCGAGCGCGGCGCCTGGGAGGAGCGGGCCGGACGGACCGCCCGCCTGCTCGGACGGCTGTGGGATCCCGAGCGCGGCGCTTTCTGCGACCACGACCCCCAGGGGCGCTCCACCGGCGTGCTCTCCGCCGCCTGCTGGCTGCCCGTGTGGAGCGGCGCCGCCCAGCCGCGCCAGGCCGAGTCCGTCCGCCGCCTGGTCCTCGACCCGCGCCACTTCGGCACCCCGGTCCCCTTCCCGAGCCTGGCCGCGAGCGAGCCGGCCTTCGACCCGGACGGCTACTGGAATGGCGGGGTCTGGCTCGACCACGCCGCCTGGGCCCTGGCGGTCCTCGGTGAGGAGGGCGCCGCGGCGCGCGAGCGCCTGCTCGCCGCGGTCGCCGCCCTGCCGTCCTTCTACGAGTGCCTGTCGCCCCTGACCGGACGCCCCTGCGCCGGCGCCCGGCCGGCCGTGGCGCAGTTCTCCTGGAGCGCGGCGGCCGTGGTGGAGATCCTGACCACGCATCCCAGCCGGCGCTAGGATGCGGTCATGCGGTCCTTGCGGTCGATCCCGTTCCTTGCCTCCATCTCCCTCCTCCTGCCCGCCTGCCAGCACGCGACCCCGACCCTGGCGGACGCCGCGGTCCCGACGCGCCCGGTCCACACCTACTCCATTCTGGCGGTGGACAAGGAGACCGGTGAGATCGGCGTCGCCGCCCAGTCGCACTGGTTCTCGGTCGGCAGCCGGGTGATTTGGGCCGAGGCCGGGGTCGGCGCGGTCGTCACCCAGTCTTTCTCGCGCGTCGCCTACGGTCCCGAGCTGCTCCAGGACATCAAGGACGGCCGCGACCCGGCCGAGGCCCTGGCCGAGCGCATCGCCCGCGATCCGGGCGCCGACGTCCGCCAGGTCGGGGTGATCGACGCCCAAGGGCGGATCGGGGCGTGGTCGGGCGAGCGCTGCATCGGCGAGGTGGCGGAGGTCAAGGGTGATGGCTACCTGGTGATCGGCAACATCCTCGCCAATCCGCACGTGGCCGAGGCCATGGCCGAGGCCTTCGAGAAGGCCGAAGGGCCGCTGGCCGAGCGGCTGATCGCGGCGATGGACGCCGCCAACTCCGCCGGCGGCGACCTGCGCGGGCGCCAGTCGGCGGCGCTGAAGGTGGTCTCGGGGGACCGAGGCGCACAGCCTTCCGAAGGGATTCTGGTCGACCTGCGGGTGGACGACCACCACCGGCCGATGGCCGAACTGAGCCGGTTGCTCCGCATTCACCGCGCCTACCAACTCGCCAACCTCGGCGACGAGGCGGTGGCGCAGAAGGACATCGAGAAGGCCACCCAGTACTATCAGCAGGCCCAGGAACTCTATCCCGAGCAGGTCGAGCTGAGCTACTGGCGCGGTTACGCCCTGCTCAAGGCCGGCTACACCGAGGAGGCCCTGCGCATCTTCCAGGAGGTCTTCGCCGAGGAGCCGGCCTGGGTCGAGATGGCGCCGCGGCTGATGGCCGCCCACCACCTCGACCCGGACCCAGACCTGCTGGCCCGGATCGCGGCCCTGGCGCCCGCCCCGGACCGGCCGCCGTTCCCGGAGGCCGACCCGAACCGGATCGAGGCCGACATCCGCCGCCTGGCGGCCTTCGGCACCCGCCACACCCTGAGCGACACCACGAGCGACGAGCGCGGCATCGGCGCCGCCCGCCGCTGGCTGCGCGACGAGTTCCAGCGCATCTCCGACCAGTACCACGGCGGCCGCTTGCAGGTCGGCCTCGAATTCTTCGACATTCCTCCCGGTCGGCGGGTGCCGGACGGGGTCGAGCTGGCCAACGTCGTCGCCACCCTGCCGGGCGAAGACCCGAACCGGCTGTTCGTGATCTCCGGCCACTACGACAGCCGGGCCAGCGATCCGCTGGACGCGACCAGCGACGCCCCCGGCGCCAACGACGACGCCAGCGGCGTCGCCGCGGTGCTCGAGGCGGCCCGGCTGCTCGGCGGCCTGCGACCGCGGGCCACGGTGGTCTTCCTGGCCGTCGCCGGCGAGGAGCAGGGCCTGCTCGGCTCCCGCGCCCAGGCCCGGAAATGGCAGGCCGAAGGCCGAACGGTCGAAGGCATGATGACCCTGGACATCGTCGGCGGCGCCAAGGGCTCCTCCGGCAAGTTCGAACCGTGGCGGGTCCGAGTCTTCAGCGAAGGGGTACCCAGCGCCGGTCCGCCCATCGTCGGCAGCGACCAGGACGCGCCCTCCCGCCAGCTCGCGCGCTACCTCGAGCGGGTCGGGGAGGAGGCCGTCCCCGGCTTCGACCTGTCGCTGATCTTCCGCCAGGACCGCTACCTTCGCGGCGGTGACCACAAGCCCTTCAACGATCTCGGCTGGGCCGCGATCCGCCTGACCGAGCCGCACGAGAACTACTCACAACAGCATCAGGACGTTCGCTTCGAGGAGGGGTTGCAGTACGGCGACCTACCTGAGTTCGTCGACTTTGGCTTCACCGCCCGGGTCGCCACCGCGGTCGCGGCCGCCCTGCGCGAGTTGGCCGCGGCGCCGCCGGCCCCGACCCAAGTGGTCATGGACACCAGCGGTCTCAGTCCGAACACCGTCATCCAGTGGCAGCCCAGCCCCGGCGCGGCCGGCTACGCCGTCCTCTACCGTCGCACCCACGAACCGACCTGGAGCTATCGCCGGGTGGTCGGATCCGAGACCTCGGTCACCTTCGAGGGCCGAAGCAAGGACGACTGGTTGTTCGCGGTCGAGGCCTTCGGTCCGAACGGAGAGCGGAGTCTGCCGGTCTACCCGGCGCCGCGCTTCTAGCCGGCCGCCCGCCGGCCGAGGTGCTCCTCCAGCGCCGCCGCCAGTTCGGCGGCCTGGATCGGTTTGGTCAGGAAGCCGTCGAAGCCGGCCTCGGCGGCCTGGCGCTGGGCTTCCTCGAGCACGTTGGCGGTCAGGGCCAGGACGACGACCTCGGAGGCCAGACCGTCCAGGGCACGGATCCTCCGGGTGGCCTCGACCCCATCCAGGACCGGCATCTGCATGTCCATCAGGACCAGGTCGAAGTCGCCGGCCGCGACCCGGTCCACTCCCTCCTGGCCGTTGACCGCAAACTCGGGCTCCACCCCCATCCTGGCCAGCATCTTGCCGACCACCTTGCGGTTCACGGCGTTGTCCTCGACCACCAGAATGCGGGCCCCGGCGAGGTCGGTGCTGCTGGGCGAAGCGGCCAGCCGGTCCGGGTCGGCGGCCTCGCCGCCGCCGAGCACCCGGCTCAGGGTTCGCTCCAGTCTGGCCAGCCGGAGCGGCCGGCAAAGGGCGGTCAAGCCCTCGGCCTCGAGCTGACGCCGCTGATTGGGCACCAGGGCCACCGCGACCAGCGCCGGGACCGGTCGGGCCCGTTCGGCCAGAACCGCCGCGGTCCGGGCCGGCTCGCCGGCCCGGACGTCGGCGAAGACGACGTCGAAGGGGGTGCCGGCGGCGGCCGCCGCCTCGAGGAGCGGCAGGGCCCGCTCGAGGTCGCCGGCCGTCTCGACCGTCAGGCCGAGGCGCAGGAGGGCGTTGGCCAAGGCGCAGGCGCCGGCCTCCGGGGGCTCGATTACCAGCGCGCGGGCGCCGGCCGGCGCGGCGGCGGGGCTCTCCTCGGCCGCCGGCTCGGGCGCCTTCCGGAACGGCAGCTCGAACCAGAACAGGCTGCCCTCGCCGGGGGCGCTCTCCAGCCCGATCTCACCGCCCATCCGCTCGACGAAGCTCTTGCACAGGGCCAGACCGAGACCGGTGCCGCCGGTGTGGTGGGCGACTGAGGCGTCGGCCTGGACGAACGGCCGGAACAGGCGCTCCTGGGCCTCCGGCGGGATTCCCTCGCCGGTGTCCTGGACCCCGAAGTGGAGCCGGACCTTCCCGCCCTCGTCGGCAGCGAGCCGACAACCGATCCGGACCGAGCCCTCGCGGGTGAACTTGAGGGCGTTCCCGACCAGATTGGAGACCACCTGGCGCAGACGCCCGGGATCGCCGATCACCCGCGCCGGCACCTCGGGCCGGATGCAAACGTCCAGGGCCAGGCCGAGGCCGTGGGCCTTCGGAGCGAACAGCTCGGCCACCTCCTCGAGCACCTCGGCCGGCGCGAACTCCAGCTCCACCAGCTCGAGCTTGCCGGCCTCGACCTTGGAGTAGTCGAGGATGTCGTTCAGGATTCCGAGCAGGGAGCGCCCGGAGTGGGCCAGGGTCCGGACCAGATCGCGCTGCTCCTCGTCCAGGTCGGTCGAGAGCAGGAGGTCGGCCATGCCGAGGACGCCGTTCATCGGCGTCCGGATCTCGTGGCTCATGGTGGCCAGGAAGCGGCTCTTGGCTTCGGCCGCCTGCCGCGCCCGTTCGGCCTGGCGCTCGGCCTCGGCCCGGGCCGAGAGCAACCGCCGCTCGTGCTCCTCCAGCCGTTCGGCCATCCGGTTGAAGGCTCGGGACACCTCGCTGACCTCGTCGCCGCCGGTCACCGGCACCCGGACTTTCAGATCGCCGGCCGCCAGCCGGCCGGTGGCCAGGGTGAGCTGGCGGAGGCGGCGCGACAGCAGCAGGCCGAGGCCGAGGCCGGGGATCCCGACCGCCAGCAGGACGCCGATCGCCACCACGAAGTTGTAACGGTGACGTTCGGCGTCCAGCGCGGCCAGGTTGGTGCGGTCGAAGCCGAGCAGGATGCGCCCCACCACTCGGCCGTCCGAGGCGGGCACCGGCCCGGACAGGTCGGGTGGGCCGAACTCGGCCTCCTGCCGCCGCCACCGGGCCAGGGATCGGCCGTCCGCGGCCTGGACCTCGATCCAGGCCGGGACCCCGGAACTCTCGAGTTCGGCCAGGCGGTCGACGATTCGGTCACCCTCCTCGAGTTCGACGTCGAAGGCGATGCTGGGGCCGAGTTGCTCCAGAAGGGCTTGTCCGTTCCGTCGCAACCGAGCCTCGTCGGCGGCGGCTCCCCGCCGGTCGAAGATCGCGATGGCCGGCCCGATCAACAACACCGCCAGCGCCAGCGTCGCGAAGGCGAAGCGAAGACCGATTCGTCGGTGGAGGGAGGATCCGATCACGGCTGACGGGCGGCAGGAGGCGGCGGCACGATCTCCGGGAAGAGGGCGTCGAGCAGGCGCAGGAGCCGGTCCAAGCGCCCGGCCGCCTTCTGCCGCCAGGCCGCGTCCCGGACGTATTCCGCCTTGCTGGGAACCGTCTGTTTGAGGTCCTCGAGCAGTCCGGCGGCGACCCGGCGGATCTCCTCCTCCCGGTCGTCGGCCGGCAGGAAGTGGAGCAGGAAGTCCACGTCCTGCTCGATCAGGATCGTGCGGGTCCGGGCCGAGGCGCCGGCGCCGAGGGAATCATCGACCAGGTGGGCGGCGAGAAAGCCGAGGTCGGCCCGAACGAGGACCCGGACCGCCTCCACGATCGCCTCGGGATCCCGCTTCGCCAGCGCCGGAGCCAGCGGGTCGAGATAGCCCAGGATGTCGTCGTGCCCGTCCAGGCGCCGGCGGATCGGCTCGAGCATGGCCGCGGTCCGGGCGCAGCGTTCCAGGTCGCCGGCCCGGGCATAGGCGACCGTCCGGACAGCCAGCTCGACCAGCGGCGGCCGCAACCGCCAGCGCAGCTCCTCCAGCGTCGGCTCCGGACCGGCCTGCGGCCCGGGCAAGGCGAGGAGGGCGAGACAGAGACCGAGCATCGCGGCTCAGAAATCGAGCACCGCCGACAGGTAGATCGTGTTGCCGTTCGGCCAGGCGCCGGCCTGATCGTGCGAGACGAACTGATACTCGAGCTTCAGGACCAGGTGCGGTTCGGGCAGCCAGCGCAGGCCGAGGGACAGGGCGTCGCGGTCGGAGGCATCGACCACGTCGTCGTCCGGCTCGACCGAATCGGCCCGGATCAGGGCCTCGAGGCGGCTGCCGTCCTGTCCGGCGGCGAGCGGCGCCAAGGCCTGGAGGTACCAGCCGTGGCGGGCGCGGCTGCCGCCCGGTGCGGCCGGATCGTCCAGCTCGGAGCGGACCCACTCGCCGGTCAGGTCCACCGGGCCGAGGTCGAGCGAGGCGTCGGCGCCGAGGTAGGAGTAGGACTGGTCGCCGGCCTGGTCGTAGCGGCCGCCGGCGGCCGAGAGGCCGCATTCGAAACCCGCGTCGGGCAGGCTCCACCCGAGTCGACCGACCAGCGCCTTGTCGGCGTTCGTGTCTTGCTCCTGGCGGGCGCCCCGCACGCCGGTCGGCAGGGTCGGGCCGAGACCGTTCACCACCGCCCCCTCGAGGCGGGCTTCGCCGCCGCCGACGGTCAGGTCCTGCCGCAGCATCAGGCCGGTCTCGTACCAACTCCCCGGCACCACCTCGGTCATCACCAACGGTCGGCTGACGGCGGGGTTGATCGGCGGGTACCAGGTGCGGCGCTCGACGCCGAAGGGGGCGTAGAAGCGGCCGGCGAGGAAGGAGGGGCCGTCGCCGTCCCATGGGTGCCAGTCGAGGTAAACCTGGTCCATCTCGGTCTTGGCCGCGCCGTGTTCCCACTCGAACTCGACCCGACCGTCCAGGGTCGGGCTGAGGGCGATGTCGAGCAGCAGGTTGGCGTGGTGGGCGTCGAGCGAGGAGACGTCCCCGGCCGGATCGTCGTAGACCAGCTCGAGGAAGCCGTGGATGGACAGGAAGGAATCCGCGGCGCCGTACTCGGTCCTCGGCTCGTTCCGGCTCGAGAATTCGGACAGCAGCGCGTCGACCAGATCGGGGTCGGACGCGGTGGGAACGGGATCCGAGGGGGGATCCTGAGTCTGGCCGGAGAGGAGAGGGCCGAGGATGAGGAACGCCCCGGCAACGGAGAGCCGTTTCAGCATGCTTGCCTCCTGAATCGCCTCTCCATCGGGAAAACCGCCGGCTCGCCTGGAGGAATTCACGGCGGGCTCCCTCCTGGGGAAGATCAGTTCTCTCCAGCGTGCCCTCTGGTCGAGGCGGCGTAGTAGGCCCGATCGTCGAAACTGTCCACTTGGATTGCGTCGTTCCGCGCCGCTTCGGCACGAGCTACGAGTTCGCATTCTTCAGCGGTAACCACTCCGGCCTCCCGCGCCTGCTCGAGCAGATCGAGCGGCTTCCCCTTCGGCAGCCGCCGCTCGCGCACCGCCCGCTTGATCCTGCCCAGCACCTCCTCGGCCTGAACGGCCAGGGCGAACGCCTGTTCCAGGCGGCCGAAGGCCTCGGCCGGATCCTGCGGCAGGTAGAGACCGTCCAGGATCCGGTCGCGTTGCTCGCCGGGACGCTGGAGCAGCCGGGCGACGCGCAGAGAGTTGCGGTCCTTGGGACCACGGCTGATCGGGTTGGCGTAGGCCCACCACTGGACCGGGCCGCGGAACAGCCAGCCGACCCAGGGCGCGTGGAAGTTGCGCAGCAGGCCGCAGAAGGCCTCCTGAATCTGGAGCAGGGCGGTGTCCATCGCCTGGCGGAAGAAGGGCAGATCCTCCTCGCGCCGGCCCTCGGCCTCGAAGCGGCGGATGGTGGCGGTGCCGAGGTACATCCAGGACAGCGCATCGGAGAAGCGGCCGGTGATCGCCTCCTGCCGCTTGAGGTCGCCGCCGTACATCGCCATCGCGGTCTCGGACAGGAAGGCGAAGCAGGCCGAGGCCCAAGAGATCTTCTGGGCGTAGAAGCGCGACCAGCCGGTCAGGCCGGTCCGCTCCAGCCGGCCGCGGGTGGCCGAAAGCAGCAGCGCCCGGCACTTGCAGTGGACGATGTAGCCGATGTGACCCCAGAAGGCGCGGTCGAAACCGGCCAGGTCGCCCTCGGCGAGGGCTTTGATCTCGCGATAGGCCCAGGGGTGGCAGCGGAGCGCGCCCTGGCCATAGATCATCAGCGTCCGGGTGAGGATGTTGGCGCCCTCGACCGTGATCGAGATCGGCGCGCCCCAGTAGGCGTGGGCCAGCAGGTTGCGCGGGCCGCGCGAGATTCCGGCGCCGCCGACCACGTCCATGGCGTCGTTGATCGCCTTGCGGAACAGCTCGGTCGAGTTGTACTTGGCGATGGCCGAGACCACCGCCGGCTTGGCGCCGCCGTCCAGGCCGCCGCAGGTGTAGCGGCGGGCGGCCTCGAGCAGGTAGGCGGAGCCGCCGATCCGGGCCAGCGGCTCCTGGACCCCCTCGAAGCGGCCGACCGGCAGACCGAACTGCTTGCGCACGATCGAGTAGGCGCCGGCGACCCGGGCCGCGGCCTTGGTTCCGGCGGTGGCCTGGGCCGGCAGCATGATGCCGCGGCCGGCGGCGAGGGTCTCCATCAGCATGCGCCAGCCGCGCCCGGCCCAGGCCGCGCCGCCGATGATGTGGTCGGCGGGTACGACGACGTCCTTGCCGCGGAAGGGGCAGTTGACGAAGGGCACCCCGAGCGGATCGTGCTGCTCGCCGCGCTCCACCCCCTCGCGGTGGGCCTCGCAGAGCACGCAGGTGATGCCGGGGTTGGTGCCGCGGCCGAGCAGGTTTTCCGGGTCGCGCAGCTTGACCGCCAGACCGAAGACCGTCGCCCGCGAGGCCAGGGTGATGTAGCGCTTCTCCCAGTTCAGGCGCAGCATCGGTTCGCCGTCCTCGCCGCGGAAGACTTCGGCGGTCGAGCGGATGCCGCCGGCGTCGGAGCCGGCGTGCGGCTCGGTCAGGGCGAAGCAGGGGATCTCCTCGCCGGTCGCCAGCCGCGGCAGCCAGTAGTCCTGCTGGGCCGGAGTGCCATAGTGCATGATCAGCTCGGCCGGGCCGAGCGAGTTCGGCAGCATGGCGGTGATGCCGAGCGGCGCCGAGCGCGAGCTGAGCTTGGCGATGACCGCGCTGACGCCGGCGGCGGAGAACTCGAGGCCGCCCCACTTCTTCTTGATGATCATGCCGAAGACGCCCTTGTCCTTCAGCGCCTGCCAGACCTCGGGCGGCAGGTCGCGGCGCTGATAGACCTCCCAGTCGTCGGTCATCGCGCACAGCTCCTCGACCGGTCCTTCGAGGAACGCCTTCTCCTCCTCGCTCAGCTCGGGATAGGACTCGCGCATCAGCCGCGCCCAATCCGGGTGGCCGGAGAAGAGTTCCCCCTCAGCCCAGACCGTGCCGGCTTCGAGCGCTTCGCGCTCGGTGGCCGAGATGCTGGGCAGGATCCCCAACCGGCGCAGCAGCGCCATGAGCTGGCGGGTGACCACAACCCGGCGCAGCGGCTTCAGGTTGAAGATCACGGCCAGGACCAGAAAAACGACCCACAACCAGGAGGGGGCTCCGAGACCGGCAAGGAAGACGGCGGCGGCGGCGGTCCAGGCCCAGAGCGGGGCGCCGACGAAGCCGAGGGCGAAGGCGGCGGCGAGGGCCAGGAGCAGGGTCCAACCCCAGGGCAAACCGGAGAGAAAGGGGAGGTGGTCAGTTCCTTGCGGCATCGGATTCTGGCAGCAGTGGAGGGGGTGAGAGGGAGCGGAGGACCTGGGCGACGGCGAGTTCGACCAGCTTGTCGCGGTCGATCGCGGCGTCGATGCGGCCGGCGATGAGAAGCGAGACTGTCCCGTGGAGCGAGGTCCACAGCAGGGTGGCTTCGGCGCGGAGATCCCGGTCGGCCGCGGCCGGGCCGAGGGCGGCGGCCAGCTCCTGGTGGAAGAAATCCAGATTGCGCCGGGCCCGGCGGTAGTTCTCGGCCGGGTAGCGCTCCATCCGCGAGGGATGGAGCATGAACATGATCTCGTAGTACTCGGGGTTCTCGAGTCCGAAGGAGAGGTAGGCCCGGGCCAGCCGCTGGAGCCGATCGCGCGGGGTCGCGCCGGCGGCGAGGGCGGCGCGCAGTTCCCGACCGAGGAGTTCCATGCCCTCGTCGATCAGGGCGTGGATCAGGGCGTCCTTGGAGTCGAAGTGGAGGTAGATGCTCGTGGCGGTGCAACCGACCTCCCGCGCGATCGGCCGCATGGCCAGGGCCGGATAGCCCTGCTCGATCAGCACCCGGCGCGCCACGTCGAGGATGGCGCGGCGGAGTTTGGGGTTGGTGGGGCGGGGCACGGCGAGGGCCGGATCGGGAGGATTACGGCGTTAACTTTACAGCGTTCACCGGCCCGGGCCAGGGAATCCGCACCGTTCGGCCCCTCCTTGGACAGGGAAAGCTACCACAAGTCTTTATCTAACAGAAACTTGGGCCATTCTTCGGGATCCGGCCGAGAGAACGGTGGGAAAGCCTCGAGGGTTACGGGGCGCCCGGTCGAAAGGGTCCAGGGAACCGGCCCGGCTTCTTGCCGGGGTCGCTTGACGCTGTTAACTTTACGCCGTTAACGCTCACCCATGGTCCAAATCGCCCTCCACCGGGACGGCCCCTCCCTGGTCCTCGCCGCCGGCCTCCGCACCCCCTGGGCGCGGGCCGGGGGCGCCTTCGCCAAGGAGGACGCCGGCCACCTCGGCGCCCACGTCGCCCGCGAGCTGATCGCCCGGACCGGCCTCGACCCGGCCGAGATCGACGAGGTGATCGCCGGCTGCGTCGGTCAGCCCTTCGACCAGGCCAACATCGGCCGGGTCATCGCCCTCCGCGCCGGCGTGCCGCGGCACGTGCCGGCCCGCACCGTCGCCCGCAACTGCGCCAGCGGCATCGAGGCGGTAACCACGGCCGTCGCCAACATCCGCGCCGGCATCGGCGACACCTACCTCTGCCTCGGGGTCGAGGTGATGAGCAGCTACCCGCTCGTCTTCGGCCCCAAGATGACCGACCTCTTCGCCGGCCTGATGAAGGCGAAGACCCTCGGCCAGCGCCTGGCCCTGCTCGCCTCCTTCCGCCCTTCCTTCCTCAAGCCGCGGGTCGCGCTGATGGAGGGTCTGACCGACCCGGTCAGCGGCCTGATCATGGGCAGCACCGCCGAACTGCTGGCGCGGGACTTCGGGATCACCCGCGAGGAGGCGGACGCCTTCGCCCTGCGCAGCCACCGGCGCGCCGCCGCCGCCCAAGAGAACGGCCGCCTCGCCCGGGAGATCCTCCCCCACCTCGGCCTCGGCGCCCGGGACGGCGCCCGCGCCCTGAACCGCGACGACTCGGTCCGCGCCGACCAGACCCTCGAGGCGCTGGCTAAGCTCAGGCCCTACTTCGAGAAGCCGGACGGGGTGGTCACGGTCGGCAACGCCTGCGGCATCACCGACGGCGCCGCCGCCCTGCTCGTCACCACCGAGGAACGCGCCGCCGCCCTCGGCCTCGAGCCGTTGGCCCGGCTGCGCTCCTTCGGCTGGTCCGGCTGCGATCCGGCCCGGATGGGGATCGGTCCGGTCTCGGCCTCGGCCAAGGCCCTCGACGCCGCCGGCTGCAGCCTGGCCGACGTCGGCGTGGTCGAGTTGAACGAGGCGTTTGCGGTCCAGGTCCTGGCCTGCCAACGGGCCTTCGCCAGCATCGCCTGGGCCGAGGAGCACCTCGGCCGCGCCCAGCCTCTCGGCGAGCTGTCCGACGAGAAGCTGAACCCGAACGGCGGCGCCATCGCTCTCGGCCACCCGGTCGGCGCCACCGGCGCCCGCCTGCTGCTCACCGCCGCCCACGAACTGAACCACGGCGATCACGAACTCGCTCTCGCCACCCTGTGCATCGGCGGCGGCCAGGGCGGCGCCGTGGTCCTGGAGAGGATGAGCCGATGATCGACCTCGACGGATTCCCCCTGCCCGAGAACTGCCCCGAGCCCGGCGCCTGCGTCCGGATCGAGCGGCCTGAAGACGGCCTGGCGGTGCTCGTGCTCGACCCGCCGCACCGCTCGCTGGCGGTGCTGGACGGGCCGTTGCTTCGCGACCTGGACGCCGCCCTGGACGAGATCGAGGGCGACTCATCGCTCCGCGGCGTGGTCATCGCCGGCCGCGAACCGCTCCAGTTCGCCGCCGGCGCCGACATCGACGCCATCGGCGCCATCACCGATCCGGCGGTCCTCGATCGGGTCGTGCGCATGGTGCACGGCCTGTTCGGCCGGATCGCGGCGCTGCGGCCGCGCACCGTCGCCGCCGTCGGCGGGCCGGTGCCGGGCGGGGCCTTCGAGCTGTCGCTGGCCTGCGACCTGATCGTCGCCGCCGACCACCCGAAGACCCGCATCGGCCTGCCCGAGACCCAGCTCGGCATCGTCCCCGGCTGGGGCGGCTGCCACCGGTTGCCGCGCCGGGTCGGCGTGCCGGCGGCCATGCAGGCAATCCTGGCCGGCAAGCTGATGCCGGCCAAGCCGGCCTGGAAGAAGCGCTTCGTCGATCGCCTCGCCAAGCCCGAGTACCTGCGCCGGGTGGCCGCCGACCTGGCCCTCGGCCGCGAGAAGCCGCGCCGCCGCGGCCGCGGCTGGAAGACCTGGGCGGTCGACCGCAACCCCTTGGCCACCGCTCTGGTCGCCCGCCAGGCCCGCAAGATGGTCCTGGCCCGCACGCGCGGCCACTACCCGGCGCCGCTGCGGGCGATCGACCTGGTCGCCGCCGCCTGCCGCACGCCGCTGGCCGCCGCCGCCGCGCGCGAGGCCGCCGCCACCGCCGAACTGGCCGCCGGGCCGGTCTGCAAGAGCCTGGTCTCGATCTTCAAGGGCTCCGAGGCGGCCAAGAAACTCGGCCGCGGTCGGGACGGCTTCGAGCCCCGCCGCTTCGAGCACGGCGCCGTGATCGGCGCCGGCGTGATGGGCGGGGCGATCGCCTCGCTGCTGGCCGAGAAAGGGATCTGGACCCGACTCGGCGACCTCGACCCCGAAGCCTGCGACGCCGCCCTTCGCCGGCACCGTGCCGAGATCGCCAAGAAGAAGAAGCGGCGACGGCTCGAGCGCCACGAGGCCATGCTGGCGGTGGACCGGCTCGACACCACCACCGACCTCGGCCGCGGCTTCCACCGGGCCCAGATCGTGGTCGAAGCCGTCGCCGAGCGGCTCGACGTCAAGCGCAAGGTATTCGCCGGCCT
Source organism: Planctomycetota bacterium (assembly GCA_003696625.1). Lineage (GTDB taxonomy): Bacteria > Planctomycetota > UBA1135 > UBA1135 > UBA1135 > J029. The sequence continues at coordinate 3,797 of RFGR01000080.1, read as the reverse complement.
GGCGGCGCAGGTCGCCGACGACTGCCTGCTGGCGACGAATACCTCTTCGCTCTCGGTCTCGGCCATCGCCGAGGGAGTGCCCCACCCCGAACGGGTGGTCGGCATGCACTTCTTCAACCCGGTGCGCAAGATGCCGCTGGTCGAGGTGATCCGCGGCGAACAGACCAGCGAGGAGGCGGTCACCGAGATCGCCGCCCTGGCCGTCCGCCTGGGCAAGACGCCGGTGGTCGTCGCCGACGTCGCCGGCTTCCTCGTCAACCGCCTGCTCGGCCCCTACCTGGACGAGGCCATCCGGCTGTTCGAGGAGGGCGCCGACCCAGCCCGGATCGATCGCCTGATGCTCGACTTCGGCATGCCGATGGGCCCCTTCCTCCTCCTCGACGAGGTCGGTCTGGACATCGCCAGCCACGCCTCGCAGTCGCTGCACGAGGCCTACGGCGAGCGCATGACCCCGGCCACCGGCGTCGCCGAGATGATGGGCCCCGACCGCCTGGGCAAGAAGACCGGCTTCGGCTTCTACCGCCATCCGAAGGAGCGCAAGGCGAAACCGGTGCTGGCCGACGACCTCTCCCGCTACCAGACCGGCCGCGCCGCCGCCGCGCTGAGCGACGCCCAGCTGGTCGACCGGATGGTGCTGGCGATGGTCAACGAGGCCGCCCGCTGCCTCGAGGAGAAGGTGGTGGCGACCGCCGAGCTGCTCGACCTGGCCACGGTCTTCGGCACCGGCTTCGCCCCCTTCCGCGGCGGCGTGCTGCGCTACGCCGACGGCGAGGGCCTGGCTGCGATCCGCGACCGCCTGCGGCGGATCGCCGAGGAGCAGGTGGCCGACCGTCCCGGCGGCCCGGCCCGCTTCACCCCGGCACCGCTGATCGAGGAGCTGGCCGCCCGCGGCGGCAGCTTCCGCTGAGGCTCAGCCGCGGGCCGCCTGATCCAGCAACACCCGCGCCGCCCGCTCGGCGACGGCCTCGGTGTAGACCTCCTCCTCGTGGTCCATGACGAAGGTGTTGCCGTAGGGAACCGACTCGGCGGCTCGGATCCGGGCCAGCAATGCCGGCAGCTCGCTCAGGCGATGGCGGTGCCGGGTGCGGATCAACTCGAGGGCGCGGCGGTAGTGCAGGGCCTCGTCGGCGATCGTGCGGCGGACGAAGGCGGCGTAGTCCGGGCCGAGGAGTTCGTACAGCGGCAGGTTGGCCCGGTAGCCCTGGACGGTGCAGAGTTCGTCGTAGGCGATCAGGACGGCGATGGAAAACTCGTCGGCGAAGAGGTGGGCGAGCGGGGAGAAGTCCGGCCGGCGGGCGGCGAAGGCCCGGCGCTCCTCCGCGGTCCAGCCGAACAGCGCCTCGCGCACCCGTCGCGCCACCCGGTAGTGGGCCTCCTCCTCGGCCTCCCATAGACGGTGGATGCGGAGGAACTCGTCCGACAGCTCCAGCCCGAGCCCCTCCAGATACTCGCTCAGAAAGCGGGCGTCGTACTCGGAGGTCATGTCCCACCAGAGCAGCTCGCGCAGGCGCCGGCGGTCCTCGGGGCCGATTTTCTCGAACCAGGGCCGGACCGCCTCCTCGAGGCCGTCCCAGGCCCCTCCGGCCTCGGAGCCGGCGGCGCGGCGCGGCGGGCGACGGGTGGGGTTCATCTCGTCCCGAGGGCGCCGGTGGTGCCGGCGGAACCCCTATTCTAGAGCCGATGCGGCCGAACTGGTTCCTGGCCCTGCGCCTTCCCGCCGGCGGCTGGTTCGCCGAGCGGGTGACGCCGCCGCCGGACGGCTTCCGCCTCTTCCATCCGGCCGACCTGCACCTGACCCTGGCCTTCCTCGGCGGTTGCACCGAGGCCGACGCCTTCCGCGCCTGGGAGGAGAACCACTGCTTCGACCTCGGCCCGATCGACGCCACCCTGGGCGAGGTCGTGCCGATGGGCGATCCGCGCCGCTACTCGGCGCTGTCGGCGCTGCTGCAGCGCGGCCGCCGGCGGGTCGAGGAGGCGATGGGGCGTTGCCGCGCCCGTTGGCTGCGCGCCGCCGGCGCCCGGCCGGACCACCGGCCGCCGAAGGCCCACGCCACCCTCGCCCGGCCCCTGCGCCGGGCCGGTGCCGAGGAGCGCCGCCGCGGCCTGGCCTGGGCCGCATCGCTGGACCTGGCCGGCGTCCCGGTCCGGCTCGAGGAACTCGTCCTTTACACCTGGGCGACGGATCGGCGGGAGCGCCGGTTCCGCTGCGCCGCCGCCCGCAAGCTCGGAGCCTGAAATGAAACTCGACCCGCGCGCCGCCGCTCTGGCCGGCGGCATTCTCTGGGCCGTCGCCGTCGGCGGAGTCGCCCTGATCCACACCGCCGCGGACTACGGCGGGACCTTCCTGCAGATGGCGGCCAGCATCTACCCCGGCTTCGCCGCCGACGGCGGGATCGGCGACGCCCTGGTCGGCACCGGCTACGCCCTGGTCGACGGAGCGATTGCCGGCCTGCTTCTGGCCTGGCTGTACAACCTGGCCGCCCGCGGGAAGTGAACCCCGACCCGGCGGCGGTGGACACGGCCGTCGTCGGCGGCGGCATCCTCGGCCTGGCCACGGCCTGGCGGCTGCTGAGCGACCGCCCCGGTAGTCGGGTCGTCGTGCTCGAGAAGGAGAAAGCGGTCGCCCACCACCAGAGCGGCCGCAACTCGAACGTGCTCCACGCCGGGGTCTACTACCGTCCCGGCAGCCTGAAGGCGCGAACCTGCCGCGAAGGCAAGCGGCGCATGGAGGAGTTCCTGGCCGCCGAAGGGCTGCCCTGGCGGCGCTGCGGCAAGTTGATCGTCGCCACGGCGCCGGAAGAGCTGCCGCGGCTGGCGGAACTTGAGCGGCGGGCGGCGGCGAACGGCGTCGAGGTACGACCGCTCGGCGCCGAGGAGTTGCGGGAACGCGAGCCGGCGGCGGCCGGGATCCGGGCGCTCGAGGTGCCGGAGTCCGGCATCACCGACTACGGCGCTGTCTGCCGCCGGTTGGCCCAGCGGATCGCGGCCGCCGGCGGTGAGGTCCGCCTCGGCGTCCGCGTGCGTCGGATCGAGGAGCGGCGCGGCGCGGTGCGGATCGCCACCACCGCCGGCGACCTCGAGGCGCGCCTGCTCGTGAACTGCGCCGGCCTGCACAGCGACCGGGTCGCCGCCCGGGTCGGGCTGCGGCCGGCGGCGCGGATCGTCCCCTTCCGCGGCGAGTTCTTCGAGCTGACGCCGGCGGCGCGGGCGCGGGCCGGGCTCGAGCGGCTGCTCTACCCGGTGCCCGACCCGGCCTTCCCCTTCCTCGGCGTCCACCTCACCCCCACCGTCACCGGCGGCCTCCACTGTGGTCCGAACGCGGTTCCGGCGCTGGCCCGCGAAGGCTACTCCTGGGCCCGGGTCTCCCCGGTCGACCTGGCCGGCACTCTGACCTGGCCCGGCACCTGGCGGCTGGCCCGGCGTTTCTGGCGCACCGGCTGGGGCGAGGTCCGCCGCTCGCTGTCCCGCCGGGCCTTCGCCCGGGCTCTCGCTCGGCTGCTGCCAGGCACGACCGCGGCCGACCTGGTGCCGGCGCCGGCCGGGGTCCGCGCCCAGGCCCTGGGTCGCGACGGCGCTCTGATCGACGATTTCCTGATCCAGAGCACCGCCCGCACGGTCCACGTCCTGAACGCCCCGTCGCCGGCCGCCACCGCCGCTTTCGCGATCGCCGCCCGGGTCGCCGCCGCCGTGGCGGAACGAAGAGCGGGCTGACTCCTTCCGGAGCCAGCCCGCCGGGCGCCGTCGGGCGCGAGGGGATCAGAAGGTGTGGGTGATGATGTTGCTGACCTGGCAGCCGG